>JAZRLQ010000143.1:0-6327 GCA_045646925.1 Eubacteriales bacterium | reverse complement strand
AGAATGGTAAGAGCTTTGATTTCTTCAACAATAGCTGTGATTTTTTCAGATGCCATGATAATTTACCTCCGTGATGGATTTTTAGTAAGTTTTTGTGATTTTTTTGAATTGTAAGAAACTACAATAAATTAAGCAGTAGCTTCTTCGTTGGTCTTGTCGACGTAAGCCTGAAGTACGTGAGCAAGGCCGTAAAGGGAAGACTGAAGGCTTCCGAGCAACTTTCCGATAAGGATTTCCTTGGACGGAAGTTCTGCGAGTTCGTTAACACCTGCAACATCGAGGATTTTACCGTCAACGAAACCGGCTTTGATTTCAAAGGATTCAACTTTGTCAGCGAATTTCTTTGTGATTTTAGCAGCAGCAACCGGATCTTCTGCGCTTGTAGCAACAGCAGTCATACCTTCGAGTACGTTTGCGAGTTCGCCGTAACCAGCGTTCTGGCAAGCTCTCTTGGTAAGAGTGTTTTTAACAACTGCGTATTCAACGCCTGCTTTGCGGAGTTCTGCTCTGAGTGCAGTGTCATCTTCAACGGTGATACCTTCGTACTTAACGATGACACACGCGGAAGCTACCTGCAGCTTTTCGGTCAGATCAGCAACGATTTTCTGTTTGGATTCAAGAACCTGTGCACTAGGCATGATTTCACCACCCTTCAATAATAGAAAGCCAAGATTATCCACACAATTCCGATATGTATGAATAACAAAAAAGCCTTTTCTGCAAATCCATAGATATTGCAGGAAAGACTTGAAAATAATCAGATATTTAAAAATCTCTCCTCGGCAGGAAAGCTTGGCTTTTACTTCGAACCTGCTGTCTTAGGATTGCCATAATATTATACTATATAATATACGGTTTGTCAATAGGATTTTCGAGAAAATTTAAAAATATTTTGATTTTTTTGAATTATTTTGTTCGGACGGAAATCTCTCCGCCAGTGAGCGTGATTTGTCGGTTTTCATCGGTGAGAACGACGAGTCCTCCGTTTTCGTCCAGATCGAGCGCAAGTCCGCGGCCTTCTTTTGCGCCGAAGAAACGGATCTTCTGACCGAGAACGACGCTTTTTTTCTTTAGATAATTGAGAACGGAGCTTTTGTCTTCGGAAAGGATGGTATTGATTTGCCCGAGAATACGGAAAAAGAGATCGTTCTTTTCTTTTTCATCGAGCGGAAGCGAGGTAGCGATATCTCTGATATCTTCGGGGAAATCGCTTTGCCCGACGTTTATGCCAATGCCGATGACGTAAGCAAGTGTCTCGCTTCCAAGACTGACTGCCTCAGTCAGAATGCCGCAGATCTTTTTACCGTCCAGCAGAAGATCGTTGACCCATTTGATCCCGACGGGAAATCCCATTTCCGTGACGGCGCGGCAAGTGGCGGCGGCAATAGCGCTTGTGAGAAAACCGGGATCAAACGGGATCTTTTCGGGCGAGACGATCATACTCATGAAAATTCCGTTTTCGGAAAAGAAGCTTCTCCCGAGTCTGCCTCTTCCGGCGGTCTGCCGTTTTGAAAGGATCACGCCCTCGCGCGTACCGTCGAGAATCATTTTCTTTGCTTCGGCATTGGTGGAGTGAATGGTTTCGTAATGATATATTTTCATAAATGACCTCTTTTTGAAAAAATCAGCAGAATCGATATCCTGCTGATTTTCATATAACATTCGATTATTTTCCCACGCAGAAGCGGTGGAAGATGCTATCGACGATGTCAATGGTAACTTGTCTGCCGTCCAATTCTCCGAGCTTACCCATAGCAAGCTCCAGCTCGGCGCACGCGGTATCTTCTCCGAGGTAATCGAGGGAGAAAAGCGCGCTTTGCGCATGCGCGAGCGCTTCATTGACTGCAGCAAATTGGCGGGCGTTCGTGATCACCGCGTTGTCGACGGAGGAAACGTCGCTGCTTTCAAAAATCTGTTCGATCAAATTGACGAGCGCCTCGCGGCTGTCTTCGTTTTTCGCGCAGAGCAGGATGGGCTCCGTTTTGAGCATATCTTTGATCTTTTTGACGTCATTTTCGGATTTGTCGGAATCGAAAAGGTCGCTTTTGTTGCAAACGGCAATGACTGGAACGCCGATATCCGCGCGTTTTGCGACATGATCAAGGATTTCTGCATCTTCTTCGTCGAGGCCGCGGGAAATATCAAAAACGGCGAGAATCAGTTCCGCTTCTTCGAGCGCCTCAATGCTTCTCTGTACGCCGATGCTTTCGACGAGATCGGTCGTTCCGTGAACGCCTGCGGTATCGGAGAGACGGAGCGTTACGTTGCCTGCGGCAACGGTTTCGGAAATGACGTCGCGCGTGGTTCCGGCAACGTCGGTAACTATGGCGCGTTCTTTTTCCGCAAGCAGATTCAGAATGGTGGATTTTCCGGTATTGGGTTTGCCGAAAATAACGGTGCGAACACCTTCGCAGACGGCGTGGCCCGTTTTATAGGATCGGCGCAGGTTTTCGAGCGCGGCAATCGCATTTTCAATGCCCTCGCGGACTTCTTCTTCAGAAAGAGAGGAGAGATCTTCGTCGGGAAAGTCGATGACGGCGTAAACGCTGGAAACGACGTTTCGGAGATTTTCATAGATCGCGTCCGTTTTGCGACGTACGGCGCCGCCGAGATTTATGCGGGAAAGAGAAAGGGAAGCTTTCGTTTGCGCGTCGATCATGCCGATGACGGCTTCCGCCTGAGAAAGAGAAAGTTTGCCTGCGGAAAATGCGCGGCGAGTGAATTCGCCGGGACCTGCCTGTACTGCGCCGCAGGAGAGCGCGCGCATGAGAATGGATTCCGTCAGAAGAATACCGCCGTGACAGCTGATCTCAACCGTGTTTTCTCCCGTATAGGAGTGGGGCGCGTGAAAAACGGAAACCAGCGCTTCGTCCAGAAGAGTGCCGTCCTCGTCCGTGATGTCCGAAAGACAAACGGAAGAGCGGCGGATATCGCTGAGCTTTTTCTTGCTTTTTGGAAAAACGAAGTTTTCGCAAATGGAAATGGCATCGTCGCCGGAAATGCGGATGACGGCGACACCGCCTTTGCCGCGGGGCGTGGAGATCGCGGCGATGGTAGAACCGAACATGGAATACATAGATCAGATTCCTTTCGTTAAGTATAATCAATGAATTTGAACTTTAAAAAAGAGATGGCCGGAAGATCCGATTTCGGAAATCACAGCCATCTCAAGGAAATTATTGCGGGTTATTGCTGGAAAATTCTTTCAACTTTGCGAAATAGCTGTCGAGGTCTTTTGCTTTTTCGATTTTGCGAGGCGCGGGACGGGGACCGTCGGGACGCTTATAAGAATATTCCTTTTTGGGCTCGGTACGAGCTTCGGATTTGTCCGTTGCAGGTTTTTCACGGCGTTCCGTTTTTGCTTTGTCGTAAGAAGGCTTGGAGTCGCGGCGATCGTTTCTCTCGCGGCGTTCGCCGTTGTGCTTCTGCTTCTTTTCGGTCTTTACTTCGGTGGGCTTTGCGTTGCCTTCGGGGAAGATCACGACGCGTCTGTTGCCTTCGGTACCGACGGAGTTGGTGGAAACGCCCTCGATCTTCTGGATCTCTGCGTGGATGATACGGCGTTCGTATGCGTTCATGGGCTCAAGAGCGATATTTCTGCCGGTTTTCTTTACCTTTGCTGCCATTTTAGCGGCGAGCTTGCGGAGAGTTTCTTCTCTCTTTTCACGGTAATTTTCAACGTTGACGGTGATTCTGGTGTACTGGCGGCTTTCGTCGTCCTTTTTGTTAGCGGCGAGGTTGACAAGATACTGGAAAGCTTCGAGTGTATCGCCGTGGTGACCGATAAGGATGGACGCGCCTTCACCTTCGATGGTGATCAGGGATTCACCGTTGCCATCGTCATGAATCTGAATTTCTGCCTGAATATCAAGGTCAGCCATGAGCGTTTCGATAAAGTTGCGTGCAGCCTCAAGAGGCTTGAGGATGTAGGTGACCTTTACCTTTGCGGGAGCGGCACCCATGCCGAGAAATCCTTTTTTGGGTTCTTCCAAAACTTCGATTTCAACGTCTTCACGGGTAGCACCAAGCTGATTTGCGCCTTCGATCGCAGCCTCTTCGATGGTTTTTGCGGTTACGATGATATCTTTTTTCATGATTAAAATTTCCTTTTTGTTGTTATATGGTGAAGTCGGGAATTATTTCTTGTTCTTTTTCAAGGGAGCTTTTTCGATTGCGGAATTGCCGTCGGGCTCGGATTCGTCTTCAGCGGAACGTTCGTCGTATACGGAAACGTAATCACCGAGATCGGCGTATTCGTCGTCGTCCATGGGGCGGGCAAGCGCAACCTTGGTTTTTTGAATGGTCTCTTTCTTGTTCGCGGATTTACCGAGAAGCTCTTTTTCCGCGCGCTTGTAGTCTTCCTCAGTGAATTTGGGAAGAGGCATGGTTTTCGCGAGGATGAACTGCTGGAGCATACCGAGCAGGTTATTGAAGAGCCAGTAGATACCGATTGCCGCGGGAACGGTGAACGCGATGAAAGTCGTCATGGCAGTCATGAAGATGTTCATGACCTTCATGGAACCCTGAGAATCGTTCTGCATGGGCTGGAACGTGAGCTTTCTGGTCACGTACGTGGAAATCAAGGTAAAGATGCAGTTGAGCGCGGGAACGAGAAGGAGCAGAGAGAAGATGTTGGTGCTGGGTGTTACGGCAAGATACTCGGAGCCGCCGAATCCGAAGAAGCTGAAGTTGGGGAGACCGGCAAGGTCGATCTGTCCCAAACCGTTGCCTATCAGCGAGAGATTGATGCCTTCAAGATTGGTCTTGAGGTGGGAGATGAGGTTGATGTCGTATCCGGAGAGTACGCCGTTTTTGTTAACGAACGTACCTGCGCCGATTTCGGTCAGATAATTTGCGATTTGGTTGACCGTTTCTGCGGAGTAGCCGCAGATATACTGGAGCGGGTTTGTGATGACCTTATAAAGGATCAGAATGATCGGCAACTGAATGAGAAGAGGCAGACAGCCGGACGCGGGGTTGTAACCCTCCTGCTGATAGAGCTCCATGACTTCAGTCTGCATTTTCTGCTGTGTGCGCTGGTCATTTCTGCCCTTGTACTTGTTGCGGATGGCCATTTCTTTCGGTCTTACGTGAGCTTGCTTGATGGAATTCTTCTGCTGTTTGATACCGAAGGGAAGCAGGATGATCTTGACGAGAAGCGCGAAGATAAAGAGCGCCAGAAGATAACTGCCCGTAAAGGAATCAAAAATCGAAAGCAGGTTTCCGAAAAATTTCAAGATGGGAGTCGTGATTGCATTCATGATTTTGGATGATCTCCTTTGTTTTGTTGGAACGTTTTACTTGCTTTTCCGTTTTCTTTTCGGTACAGGGTCGTAGCCACCCTTGGAAAAGGGATTGCAGCGCAAAATGCGCCACACGGTCAAAGCAAAGCCAATAATGAAGCCCCACTCCTGAAAAGCTTCAATGGCATAGGACGAACAGGTCGGACGGAATCTGCAACAGGGAGGCTTGAGCGGGGAAATGAACTTCTGATAGAACTTTACGAGATAAATTCCGATATACTTCATTTCTTTTCCTGCTCCGGACGCTTGCCCTGCGAAGGTTCAGATTGTTTTTTCGGGAGAGCGTCGTCGAAAAGAGAGAGCTTTTTTGCGGCAAAGAGAAGATCCGCATAAATGTCAGTGCTTTTTACGTTCGCGGCGGAATCGCGCGCGGTGATGACGATGAGCTTTCCTTTTTTAAGGTTCCGTTCTGCTTCAAGTTTCTGGTACGCGGCGCGGATGATTCTTCTTACGCGCGAACGTACGACCGCCTTTCCGAGTCTTGTCGATACCGTGAGTCCCACACGGTTGATCCTCTTTTTCAGCGGGTTTTCCCGTTGCAAACGGGAGGCGTGGTAATCGGTCAGAACATATACCACAATATGTCTGCAAACGGCTTTCGCGCCTTTTGCGTACACCTTTTTGTAAAGGTGATTTTCGGAAATTGCTATGTTTTTCACACAGATTCCCCCAATTTGGTTTCCAAAAAATTTCGGATACGAGCGGCGTAAATTCCCAAAAAAAGCGGGCAACGCCCGCCTTTGACGCTGCCTCCGATGATGTCGGCCGGCAACGAAACGGAAATGACTTCCGCGTAATAAAAAGGAAAAGCCTATGACTAAGCCATAGGCTTTCTTTATCCGATGTGTTTCAATCCGTTAAGATGAATTAATAAGAGAGTCTAGCTCTGCATTTTGCGCGTCTTCTCTTCAGAACCTTGCGGCCGTTTGCAGTTTTCATTCTCTTTCTGAAACCATGCTCTTTTTGTCTCTGACGTTTTTTAGGCTGGTAAGTAAGCATTCTCTTTACACCTCCTTGCAATCGC
>JAZRLQ010000142.1:0-4970 GCA_045646925.1 Eubacteriales bacterium | reverse complement strand
ATCCGACTTGTATCTGCCGTGGTCGTAAAGGCCCGTGACGGACATCGGCGGCTGCTCGTTGCCCGAAGCATCGAACGTCGGCTCCGTCTCGTTTTCCGTCGCGAAAAGAACGGTGTCACCGACGAAGCGGACGTATTGGAGCGTTTGCTTGCCCCCGACGGTCTTGTGGTAATACGCCTCGATGACGGTCACCTTGCTTTCGGTGTCGACGTAATCGTCGTAAAGGAATTTCGAGCTGAGAAAGCCGCCGTTTTTCACGCCGTCGCGCAAGGCTTCGGGATAGCGCTCGCGCAGAACGTCCTTGTCCCAAAGCTCCGTGTGGAAGAAGTAGCGCGATTTCTGAATGTCGGTCACGCCCGGCTCCCAGTAGAGATTGAGCACGCTTTCGCATTCCACGCTGACGTCGCCGAGACCGCCGAGCTTGTCCTTGTCCCAGACGATCTTGTAAACGGCGGTGCCGCATTTCATCTTGCGCCACATCGCCTTGCCGTAGGTCTCTTCGAATCGGTTCTGCTCGAGTACGCAAGGCACGATCGACGAGAGCATACCCGCCTCGCCGCGATCGGTCTCCTCGCGCGGCAGGATGAGAGGCTCGGGATACGCATCCATCGCGTCCGCGTGCTTCGAGACGATGACGTTGTGGAGCCAACCCGAGCGCGAAACGAAGCCGCCTCTCATCAGATCGGATTCGCTCCGCTCCTCCGCCTCGTTGCGTAGCTTCCACCAGTTTTCCGAGGAGATGATCCTCTGCTCCGTCACGTGCTTGCCCGCCTTGTACCTCTGTAGGACAAGCATAAGCTCCCGAAGCTGTTCCGCGCCGATCGGCTTCGTCTCGCGTAAGACGGCTTCGGATATCACCGACGGCGGTGTTTTCGTTTGTGTTTGTTCGTTCATTCTTTCCTCCGTGGGACCTTTCGTCCCGGTTTTTTTCGTTGTGTTCAAGTAGGGTTGCGCAGACGGGTTTTTCGTGCAAAATCGATCCTTTGCCTTCCCTTTGGGGAAGGCAAAGAGAGGGGAAGTCTCGCTGCGGCTCGGTCACGCTCGGGATCTGAAAGCCGTTTAGGCTTTCATTCAACACCCTCGTGCCGCTTCGCTACGCCTGTCCCTACAACCGAATTTGTATTTTATCGATAGACAGAACCTTGTTCTTGAATCAATTTTATATATCACCTTAGGTGACCGAAAGGGCTTCCCCTTCTACAAAAACGGCGAAAACGCGATCGTTTTCTCCGCGGTCGGCTTGACGGGGCGCGACATACAGAGGTAACGGATCTCGTCGGGACAATGGTCCTCGAGCGTCGTATCGAGATCCTCGGGCTTCGTCTGCGAGTAGGTCATGAGAGGCAAGGTGCGGATCGCCGCCCGACAATCCGAGAAAAAGTACATCTTCGGATATCCGTTTTCGTCGAATCGGAGGCGGTAATGCACCTGCATCCACCCTGCCACGCGCTCGTTATCGGCAGGCGAGAAATAGATGCCGTATCGGTTCGCGGTCTCGGCAATGCTTTCTCCGCGCGAGCAGTCCCAGATCGCGGGGTCCGCAACGCTGTACGCGATCTTTCGCCCCTTCAGCAAGGGATGGCTTCGTTCGTATTCCGCAAAGATACGGAACTGCTCGTCGGGTGTTTGCCGCAAGCCCTCGTCGGGCGTTCGGGTACAACCGTAGATCTCCGCTACGCGATAAAGAACGCCGTCGTAATCGACCGCCCAGTAGCCGAGCGAAAACGGCTTGTTGTACCCGAAATCGTAGGACCGCATGATCGTCCATCCGCGCGGGATCTCAAAAGGCTCGATGACGTGGGTGAACCGCCTCTGACGGCGCGCCTCCTCGGTCGTGATACCCGCCTTTTCACAAAGCGCGGGGTCGGGAGTCGCGCGGAACTCCTCGAAAAATTGCCCGTCCAGCGCGTCCCATCTGCCGTAGAGCCACGCGCTTTTCAGCCTCGGCGGAAGCGCCTCGAGCTGTTTTACGTAGTCGGGCTGGGACTCCATGAGCGCGCGGTTGTCGGTGACGAGCGATTGGATGAAGGTGTAATCCGTGGGATCCTCCCCCTCCTCGTAGCGCTTGTCGATGAAAAGCCGCTTGAAATAATCGTGCGAAACGCCGCCGGGGTTGCAGGTGTAGTAGATCCGCTTCGGGAAATCGTTCGCGCCGCGCAGACAAGCGCTGATCTTTTTGATCCACTCCTCGCGAAGCTGCGTCGCCTCGTCGAGAAAGATCACGTCGTATTCCGCGCCCTGATACTGATCGAGATCGCTGTCCCCGTTGCAGTAGCCGAATTTAATGACGCTCCCGTTGCAGAAACGGAACATCCGTTCCGCCTTGTTGTACCGCGCGACCTCGGTGGGAAGCGCACTCTGCAAGGGCATGATGTGGTTGTTGAGAAGCTCGGGGTACGTCCTGCGCACGACGAGGATCTTGATGCCGCCGAAGCGCAGACAGAGCCTCTTCGCCTTGTCGCGTACCGCCCACGATTTTCCCCCTCCCCTCGCGCCGCCGAAGCCGACGTGCTTGGTCCGCGCCTCTAAAAAGAGGATCTGCTTTTCGCTCGGTCTGCCAAGGCTCAAGGTGATGTTACTCATTCCAATCCTCCCTGCCTGCGTCGAAAATGACGGAGACCACGTCGGGAACGTTATACTCCGCTTTTTCGATCTCCTGCTCGAGCTTGCGAAGCTTCGCCTTGCGCAAAGCCGCCTCCGAGCGAAATTCCTTGATGTCGCGGAGATCCTTGAGCGCGGAAGCGATCTGCTTTATGCCGTGAGTGTCGAGGACCATCAAGTCCATCAGATCGGAAATGCGCGCCGTCAGCTTGTCCGCAAGCGCGATCACGTCTGCGTAGCTGTCCTCCGTTTCGAGAAGGCCGAGCTTCTGCGCCCTCCATTTTTCTTCCCACGCGCGACGCGCGATCGTTCCCGACGGAACGCCGTATTTCTCGGAGAGCTTCTTGTAGGTCGTCCCGCCCGCCAAGTATTCGTCTTTCATTTGTTTCCAGTTCGCTGTCATCTAAATTTTTCCTTTCTTTTGAAGAGATGTCATCATGCTTGTGCCGCACACCGATTGCCTCTTCACTCTTCACTGCCCCTTGACTTCCCCTTGGGGAAGACTTTCGGGACGCCGAGGTAGCGAAGCGGCGCGAGGGGAAGGCTTTCGGGTCGCCGAGGTAGCGAAGCGGCGCGAGGGGAAGGCTTTCGGGACGCCGCGGATGTCGTCCCCTACAACAGAATCTGAGCCCATGCGCCGTAGCCGAAAGGCTCCTTCCGGGAGGGAGCTGTCAGCGAAGCTGACTGAGGGAGAGCGCGGCAATGAAGACAAGAACTCGATTCCCCCTGTCCACAGAACGTATTCCGTATCTTATATGCACGCAGGCTCCTTCCGTCGGCTATGCCGACACCTTCCGTAACATTTTGCGAAGCATAATGTGACGTTCTTGCGAAGCATAATGTGCGGAGGGAGGCTTTTGGGTCGCCGCGGATGTCGTCCCCTACAACAGAATCCGAGTTCATGCGCCACCATACACGGTGGGCAAGGATCCACGAGTGGTGGCGATGAAGTTCGACAGAGGCACTCTACAGCGACAAGAACAATGTCCCCACGAATCGTGAAACGCGAACCCATACGGTTCGTGTTTCGTGGTTCGCGTGACGAGAAGGGGTACGCACCGCGCCCATCAAATCGAATCCGCCCATTCGTGAATCGAGAAATCCCACCCTCTGTGCGTTGGGTGTAGGTGCAACCGATTTCCAAGGCACTGTACCCATGGGAACAGAAAAACCAATTGCGACACAATTGATGGGCGCAACGATCCAACGGAACGTTGGTCTGCTTCTTTTTCTACCTTTTTCTTTCAGACAAAGAAAAAGGTTATCCTAAATAAAGAAAAGTTAGTAAAACCGTTTCTCCCTTTCTAAAGAGGATGAGGAGGGTAAGCGGAAGGCTAACCCCCGCCCCTTGTCAAAACAACCAAAATTAGAAATAACGTTTGTAAAAATTGAACGAAAATGACAAAAGCACAGATTTTCTCACCGAAAATGCTTGAAAATATTGTGAAAAGAGTGTATGATATAAATAAGATTTTCGATGCCGTGTTGACGATAAACGGCATAGGAGCTAAATCTCAATTTCGTCAAGAAAGAAGGTTCATTATGGTTAAACTTATTATCGGTCTCAAAGGTTCCGGCAAAACGAAGACTCTCATCTCGAAAGTTAACGATGCTATCGGCGTTTCCAACGGTTGCGTTGTTTGTCTTGAAAAAGGCGATAAGCTCCGTTTTGATATTAAGTATCAGGCAAGACTGATCGACGTTACCGAATACGATATCGTTGATGCACACGGCTTGCAGGGATTCATTGCAGGTCTCTATGCCTCCAACAGCGACATTACTCACCTCTTCATTGACTCCGCTCTGAAGATCTGTGGAAACGACAGAGAAGCTTTCGCAGCTTTCGTTGACGTTCTCAACGCATGGGCTGAAAAGTGGAACGTTGAAGTTCTCATGACTTCCTCCATCAGCGAAACCGATCTTCCCGAGACTCTCACGAAGTATCTTTGATTGAGAGCGTCGCACCAAAACAAAATCGTTAAGAACAGGACCATTCCACTCGGAGTGGTCTTGTTTTTTTGCGCCCGAATGCCGTGAATACATAACGAATCTGCTTTGCAACTCTCTTTGCCTTCCCCTTGGGGAAGGCTTTCGGGACGCCGAGGTAGCGAAGCAGCGCGAGGGGAAGGCTTTCGGGCCGCCGAAGGCCTCGACCCCTACAACAGAATCCGAGTTCATGCGCCGTAGCCGATAGGCTCCATCCGGGAGGGAGCTGTCACCGCAGGTGACTGAGGGAGAGCGCGGCAATGAAGACAAGCACTCAATTCTCTCTGTCCACGGAAGGTATTCCGTGTCTTGTATGCACGCAGGCTCCTTCCGTCGGCTATGCCGACACCTTCCGTAACATTTTGCGAAGCATAATGTGACGT
>JAZRLQ010000141.1:0-4483 GCA_045646925.1 Eubacteriales bacterium | reverse complement strand
CTGCTATCAAGATTCTCAGAGAAAAGGGTCTCGCTGCTGCTGCTAAGAAAGCAGACAGAATCGCTGCTGACGGTCTCGTTTCCGTTCTCAAAGACGGCAACACCGTTGCAATGGTTGAAGTAAACTCCGAAACCGACTTCGTTGCTAAGAACGCTACTTTCGTAGAATTCGTTCAGGGTATCCTCAGAACCGTTATCGCGTTCAAGCCCGCAACCATCGAAGAACTCAAATCCTGCAAATTCGACGGCACTGATTACACCGTTGAAGAAACCATCAAGGATAAAATCTACACCATCGGCGAAAACATCACTCTCCGCCGCTTCACCGTAATCGAAGGTATCACCAGCACCTACATTCACGGTAACGGTTCCATCGGTGTTATCGTTAAATTCGACGTTGACGCTGCTGTTGCTGAATCCGAAGAATTCGTTGAATTCGCTAAGAACATCGCTCTTCAGGCAGGCGCATATGCAACTCCTTACCTCGACAGAGATCACGTTCCCGCAAGCGTAATCGCTGAAGAAAAAGAAGTTATCATGGGCCAGATCAAGAACGATCCCAAGAACGCTAAGAAGCCCGAATCCATCATCGAAAAGATGGCTATCGGTAAGCTCGGCAAATTCTACGAAGAAAACTGCCTTGTTGACAAAGAATACATCAAGGAAGACAACATGAAGGTAAGCCAGTACATTGCTAACACTGCAAAGGCTCTCGGCACCTCCATCAAAGTTGTTGACTTCGCAAGATTTGAAAAGGGCGAAGGCATCGAAAAGAGAGAAGACAACCTCGGTGACGAAGTTGCAAAGATGCTCGGCAAATAATTATCCACACGGATGTTCAAAACTCCGAGAACGGAAACGTTCTCGGAGTTTTTTCATTGACAATATGCAAAAAATCTGTTATACTGCCACTTGTGGTAATGCCGTCAAGAAGCGTCTTGGACGTAGGCTGTGGGGAATCATAAGATTCCATATTCAGTACTTGACCGTTACCACTTTTTATATAGCGCTATTATCTCTGAATTATCCGTAATCCACATGGCTTCTCTGCCTGTGCGCGTTACGGATTTTTTGCGCTTTCATCCGGCAACATCAGCTCCGAGGCGTTATTGCCTTGATTGCGTTCCGCAAGCTTGTCAGGAATCCCCTTTCCAAATAGTTTGCCCAATAACAAGCTCCCAACTTATCATTGTTGTTTCAACAAAAACTCTCCAATTCAGAGAATCTGTCAAAAACCCCTCTCTTGACTCTACCTACGGTTTCGTATATAATGAAAGTACAAGATCCGGAACTTGAATTTTTCATACAGAAAGGCATGGTCACGATATGTACGAATGCAAAATCGCAGAAAAATTAGCGGAACTCCGCAACGCGAAAGGCGTTACGCAGGACGATGTCGCACAGGCGCTCTCCATTTCCAATAAAACCGTTTCCAAATGGGAAAACGGAACATCCGCACCCGACCTCCCCATGCTCGTCATGCTTGCGGAATATTACGGTGTCACCACGGACACCCTGCTCGGACTCACCGAAACAAAAACTAAGAATTACCGCGACACACTCCGAGCCGAATTTGACGGACTTGACTCCAAAAGCACTTTTTTGAAAGCTTTTGAAACGACAGATATTATGATCCCTTCTATATTTTATTCTCTGAAAAAAGAGAATGCCCCGGACGAAAATTCCATCAAGCCACAAAACACATATCCCGAGTCGAAACAACGCCGTTCCAAAATCGCAACGCCCGATTTCTTTACCTTTACAGTCAGCTCCGAGGACGTCAACGCCGCTGTCACACTCCTGCGAAATAAATCCGATTTCGCATGGCTGAAGGAATCCGAAAAGCAAAAGAAGATCACGAGACTTTTCCGTTTGTTGGCAAACGAAGAAGCATTGCTCATCATTCACTTCACACACTCCGTCTCCTGTTCGGTCAAATTTACGGCTGATTACGTTTCCGATCATACGGGAATCAAGGAGGAAACCGTCAGCGAAATCTTGAGCGAATGCTGCAAACTCGGCATTTGTGCCTCTATGACTGCACACCTCACGGAAAAAGACGTTACACTTTATGAATGCTATGGAGACGGCTTGCTCCTCACCATTCTTTCTCTTGCCTGCGAAAAAACGTGCGGCAAGGATATCTACAATTTCTGCTACTACGGATATTCCAAGATGATCGGAGGTCAATGATATGTTATCTCAAAATATAAAGCGGTTACGCCTTGAAAAAAATCTGACCCAAGAACAACTCGCCTCCATGCTCGGTGTATCGGCGCAAGCCGTCTCCAAATGGGAAACAACGGACACATATCCCGACGGTGCGCTGCTCCTCCCTCTCGCCAAGGCGTTGGACGTGTCTCTTGACGAGCTTTTTGAAAACGACGCCGTGTCCATGACGGACACCTCGAAAAAGATCATGCTTCTGATTCAAAAAACGCCTCTCGAAGACCGCTTTCATCTTGTACGGGATATCGGTTGGCAGATCGAACGCGGGCTTTTCGGCGGACTCTCGGAGTACGGAACGAAATATAATCCAAATGAGATCAAAAATCAGAAAAATTCCTCCTATATCCTGAACGATTACGGCTTCACGATGATATCCAACGGCAAAGAACCATTCTTCTCCGTATTTCCCGAACCGGAAAACGGATTCGGTGATTTTCTGAATGACAAGGAAGAACTGATGAAAATCTTCTCCGCACTCTCGGATCAAGACACCATGGAAGCCTTACTCCATCTTTACCATCAAAAGGAAAGATATATTTTTGAAAGTGGCGTCCTCGTTCGCAAATGCGGCATTACCGAAGAAAAAATACCTGCCGTTATGCAAAACCTGAAACAACTATGCATCGTCGACCAATCAGACTGCGTGATCAACGGCGAAAAGCGCACGCTCTACACTGCCCATCCAAGCCACAAACTACTCGCCGTCTTTCTGATGGCAAAAGAGATTAGATATAAGGGCGCGCACACCTTGCAAGCGCACGAAAGAAATCGCCCTTTCCTTAAATAATGCTCCTTCTCCTCCGAGAATAACCGCACGGTTCTTCTCGGAGGATTCTTTTTAAAAATGCGAAAAAGCCAAATTCAAACAGTTTGCCCAATCATACGCAAAATTTTTGTATGTTTTTAATTAGTAAAAGTGCTTGACAAGAAAAGCGGTTTATGATACTATAAATTAGTACAATAGCACACTCTTATCTATATGCCGCATTACTTTTTCGTTGGTTTTATACGAAAAACGGCATCATTCCAACCACAAGGAGTTTCCATTCATGCAATTGACAGGCTCAAAAATTCTGATGGAATGTCTTCTGGAGCAAGGAGTCGACACGATTTTCGGCTATCCCGGAGGAACCATTCTGAACGTCTACGACGAACTTTACAACTACAGCGACCGCATTAAGCATTACCTGACCTCGCACGAGCAGGGCGCGGCGCACGCGGCTGACGGTTACGCGCGCTCCACCGGCAAGGTCGGCGTTTGCTTCGCGACCTCCGGCCCCGGATGCACCAACCTCACCACGGGTATCGCAACCGCCTATATGGACAGCTCGCCCATCGTTTTCATCACTTGTAACGTAAACGAAGGACTGCTTGGCAAGGATGCTTTTCAGGAAGTTGATATCACCGGCATCACCATGCCGATCACCAAGAGCAATTACATGGTTCGCGACGTCCGCAAGCTCGCTGACATCGTTCGCGAAGCCTTCGCAATTGCACGCAGCGGCAGACCCGGCCCCGTTCTGATCGACATTGTGAAAAACGTAACTGCAGAAAAAGCGGAATTCACTCCTCTGAACAGAGAAGAACATTCCAAGCAAGGCAGACTCGGCTCTCTGATCAAGCGCGCAAGCCACGATCTCAAAACACCCGAGCCCGATCTGAACGACATCAACATCCTCGCAGACATGATCCGCGAAGCAAAAAAACCGCTTTTGATTTGCGGCGGCGGTGTTGTACGCAGCAGAGCCGACAAGGAATTCCTTGAATTTGCTGAACGCATTGACTCTCCCGTTGCCATTACCGTCATGGGTGGCGGCGGCTTTAAAGGCAGAAATCCTCTGACGACCGGCATGATCGGCATGCACGGTTCTCAGGCATCCAATATGGCGTGCGACGCGTGCGATCTTCTCATCGCCGTAGGTTGCCGCTTCTCCGACCGCGTTGCGCTCGATCCGAAATCCTTCGCAAAGCAGGCGAAGATCGTACAGATCGATATCGACCGTTCTGAAATCAACAAAAACGTAGACGTTGATCATCATATCATCGGTGATGCCAAGCAAGTCCTTACGCTTCTCAATGAGCGTATCGAACAGCAGGATCATTCCGAATGGAAAGATTACGTATTCTCTTTCAAAACAGAAACCGAATATGACGAAGGCGTCAATACGCTTACACCCAAACAGATCTCCGATTCCATCGCGCGTATGTGTCCTCAGGATACCATCGTTGCAACAGACGTCGGTCAGCATCAGGTA
>JAZRLQ010000140.1:0-2399 GCA_045646925.1 Eubacteriales bacterium | reverse complement strand
GTTACGTTAAAGTTAGTAAGAATGATGAATGTCTCTGCGGAGAATATGAATCCTCCCCAACTCCTATTCATTCCAATACTAAAGATGGCCGTCACTGCGGTACATGCAAACACTGCAGACAGGTTCGTAGCGCTGACGTTTGCACAAAAATGAAGTTCTGATTCAGCTGTAAAGTAGCTGTATATGCCTATGGGAAGGAGCATCTTTAAAGATGCTCCTTCTATAAAAGCAGATAAAATTATTCTGCGATTTTTTGAAAATATTATGCTCCGAAAGGCAGATGCCAATATTTTATGAGACAAGTAATCAGACGGGCGATGTCGTCACAAAAAAAAGTGCCTAACAAGCACCTCTCCGACATTATTTCTAGAGTAGAAAAGAAATACGGCATAGATTCGGCCGAGCTCGATGACGAAGCGCTCGGCTGGGTCAGTGCGGCCGGAGAGCAAAATATTCCTCCCTCCAAAAAGGAGGACGAGGATGAATAACGTGGATGTAATGGAAAAAATCTATCTTGAATACAGAGAAAAGGTCTTCTGTTACGTCAGAGGAAAGGTGCGTAATTTGGCAGATGCCGAGGACGTCACCTCGGAGATTTTTCTAAAGGTCCAGACCTCACTGGATTCCTACGACGAGGAAAAAGCCACTCTTTCCACCTGGATCTATACCATCACCCACAATACGGTATGCAATTATTACCGTGAGCAGTCGAGATGTGCGCTCTCCCTCGATGAGAACGCTCTCTACTATGATACAGACGACGGCGTGGTGGCTGAAATTGAAAACGAGATCACGAAGGAGAACCTTGCCATAGCTTTGGAAACCCTTTCCGAGCGTGAGCAGGATATCATCGTACTTTATTATTATCACGAAATTCCCCTTCGGGACATTGCTATAAAAATGGGTATTACATATACAAACGCGAAATTTATTAAACACCAAGCGATTGGCAAGCTGAGGCTTGCAATGAAAAACTCGTAATTCAAATACAAAGTTAGGAGAAAAACAATGAAAAACTTTAACACAGAAATGATCGAAAAGGCAAAAGCGGCAAAGTCCGCAGAGGAGCTTATTGCTCTTGCAAAAGAGAACGGCGTTGAAATGACCGCAGACGAGGCGGCTACCTACTTCGCACAGCTTAACCCCAAGAGTGGCGAGCTTGACGATGATGAGCTCGATGCAGTTGCAGGCGGTGGATGCGGCTATGCGAGTGACGGCAGAAGAATTGTCGATATGGGCGGTCGTTGTCACACCTCTTTTGAATGCAAAAACGGATGCGGTAACAATGTGGATATGGGCACAGAAAAGTGCCGTATTTGCGGTGAAGAATGGAGATGCTATAATTGCGTTTCCGTGTCCTTTGAGGGCGGTAAAATGTACTGTAACAACCCGGCTATGGGCAAATAATATAACAAGGAGTTTTAGATATGAATGACTTTAGTGCCGAAATGATTCAAAAGGCAAAAGGCGCAAAGTCTGCAAAAGAACTGTTTGAGCTTGCAAAGGCTGAGGGAATCGATATAACCGAAGACGAAGCAAGGAAATATTTTGAGCAGATCAATTTGCCTGATCTTGACGATGAACTTCTCGATATGGTGTCGGGCGGTGCGATTGTGAGTGAGCCTATAATGAATTACAATCTTGAGGCAGACAAGGATGAAAAACGCAAAAAAAGTCATTGCGGATAATAGGTGGGTATGACGTTTATACTGAACAAAAACATCGCCCTACGTTCTTGGTGGCGCGTGCCTTACGCCTATTACGTAAAAGGTCGGCGCGACGCGCAGAGGTTGACAAAAGAAGAATTTGAATTGCTCTCGCTCTGTGACGGGCAGACCGAGATAGCCGACAGTTCTCTTGTGGAGCGCCTCGTTCAAAGAAGAATGATCTCCGCTTGCGAGGTGGGCGCGGCTTGCCTTGATCCGTGGCAGAAGATGGACTGCGACAACCGCTATTTTCCTGCGATGAATTGGATGATTACGGGCAAGTGCAACTATAACTGTCTGCATTGCTTCAATGCATCCGATAATTCGCCTCTAATGGCTGAATTTACTCTCGAAGAAGCCGAAAAGCTGCTTGATGAAGCACAAAGGTGCGGCATCAACGCCTTTACAATTACGGGCGGTGAGCCAATGTGCCACAAGGATTTTTTGCCCATCATTGAGGGCATCTACAAGCGTGGAATGTTCGTTGAGGAACTCAACACCAACGGATTTTACATAAATCAAGCTGTGCTTGACCGCATGAAGGAGATCGGGTGCAATCCGCTGATCAAGATTTCCTTTGACGGTATCGGGCATCACGATTGGCTCAGAAACCGTAAGGGCGCAGAAGAAGATGCGCTCCGTGCGATTAAACTCTGCGTAGATAACGGCTTCCGTGTAAAAGCGCAGACCAAC
>JAZRLQ010000139.1:0-7798 GCA_045646925.1 Eubacteriales bacterium | reverse complement strand
AACACACCCAAAATCATGCCGAGCTTCCATCTCTCTTTGCAAAGCGGAAGCAATCGTATTCTTGCGGCAATGAAGCGTAAATATAATCGCGAGCAAGTTCTTCGCCACGTTGAATACATGAAATCCGTTATGCCCGGCGTTACGTTTACTTGCGATATCATCGTCGGCTTCCCCGGAGAAACGGAGGAGGATTTTCTTGAAACGGTGGATATTGCGAAAAAGATCGATTTTCTGCATATGCATATTTTTCCATTCTCACCCAGAGAGGGAACGGAAGCAGCGAAGATGAAAAATCAGCTTCCCGAAGCGGTCAAAAAAGAGCGTGCGCACCGTCTCGGTGAGATCGGAAAAGAGCTGTCGGAAAAGAGATATCTCCGTAGCCTCGGCGAAGAGAGAAGCGTGCTTTTCGAATCCCGTATGGGAGAATATTTTTACGGACACGCAGAGGATATGCTGGAGGTCGTTCTGAAAACGGATCTGGACCTTCAGGGCGAGGTTTTGCGTGTGAAGCTTGTATCCTACGACGGCAAGCACGCCGTAGCGGAAGAAATCAGATAAAGGACGAAATAGCTATGGAAAAATTGACAGTCGGCACGAACGATGCCGGACAAAGACTCGATAAATTTTTAACGAAAACCTTTCGCAATCTCCCGAAATCCATGATGTACAAATTTATTCGTACCAAGAAGATCAAGGTGAACCGCAAACGCGCTGAGATCGGACAAATGTTGGAAGAGGGCGATACGGTGGAGCTTTTTTTGCCGCCCGAATTTTTGGAGAAAGAGCAGTCGGACTTGCTTTTCAAGAACATCAAGCCTTCCTTCGGTGTGGTTTATGAAGATGAAAATCTTCTTATCTGCGATAAACCGGTTGGTATGCTTTCCCACGGAGACAAAGAAGGCGAAAAAAACACATTGATTGAACATGTCAAGGCGTATCTTTGGCAAAAGGGAGAATATTCGCCCGAAGATGAGCAATCGTTTGCGCCCGCGCTCTGCAACCGCATCGACCGCAATACCTGCGGACTTGTATTGGCGGCAAAAAACGCTGAAACGCTTCGTGTAATGAACGAGAAGATCAAGGAGAGAACGATCTCCAAATTCTATCTTTGCCGTGTACACGGTATTCCCCAGCAGAAAGAAGCTACGCTTACGGGCTATCTGAAAAAGGATGCCGACGCCAATAAGGTAGAGGTTTTTCGGACGATTCCCAAAAACGCGAAGTATAGCGACGATTATAAAAAGATCATTACCAAATATCGCGTGGTCGCCGCCGTCGGAAACGAGTCGATCCTTGAGGTCGAATTGGTGACGGGACGCACCCACCAGATTCGCGCGCATATGGCGAGCATTGGACATCCTCTGCTCGGAGACGGTAAATATGCGGAAAACAGCGCCGATCGCAAGTCGGGTATTTTCCGTCAGGCGCTTTGCTCGTATAAGCTTCGATTCGAGAAGGATGAACCTTCGATCCTCGATTATCTTGAGGGAAAGACCTTTATGCTTGACGTTGCGAAGATTCCCTTTTGCAAGGACATCTCTCTGTAAGGGAAGCTTTTTCGTGATTTTGGAAACAGAGAAAGGAGCGTATCATGAAGAGGTTTTGACGTGCGCTCCTTTTATGTGGGGCTTGTCGGGGATCTTCGGAAGCGCGGCTTGTAATGCAAATTTACCATTGAATAAAAAAGAGTCGATACGGTTGATTCCGTATCGACTCTTCGTTTTACCAATTATTTTCTGGAATATCCGAATTCGTTTTTGTTGTCTTCGGGCTTTTGTTCAACGGTCGGCAATTCAACGACGTCCTTGGGTTTTCTGAGCATCCATTGACCTCTTGTGAAATCCGGAATTGCCTGAGGCATACCGCCGTGAGCGATGGATTGCTCGGAAAGGGGGGTGATGACCATCCAGGCTGCCATGTCGTAAACGTCGATGGGCATTTCTTCTCCGTTCTGGATCGCATGGAAAAATGCTTTCAATTCCAGATAATCCATGCCTCCGTGGCCGAGTTCCTTTTCTTCGGGTGTGATATTGCGCCATACGTCGGGAAGATATTCGTTATACTGCTCTGCGCAGTTCAGATAGGTTTCGACGGTTTTCGCGGGATCGAAGTATTTGTGCATATTCTGATCCGCTTCCAGCATGACCATATTGGCATCCTGATTGCAGTAGCCTTTGGTTCCGCGGACGACAAATTCTCTGGAATACGTGCGGGGAAGCGTTGTGTCGAGACGGAGCGTGATCACCTCGCCGCCCGCGCAGGTGATATTCGTGACGACGATATCTCCCTGTGCGAATACGGTATCCTTCAAAGAAGGATCGGGATTTTTATCGCTCTGCGCGAATTCCTCTAATCCAACGCCACCCTTGGTGGAGACGGATGTCAGAGCGACCATTTTATTTCCACGGTTGATATTCAGAATCTTTGCGATGGGACCCAATTCGTGCGTGGGGTAATTTTCACAGTTGCGATGGATATAATTTTGCAAACGATAATGGCGGTTCACGTTGCCGCCGAGGATCTCTCCTCTCAACTCATGCGCGTAGGAACCTTGGCAGTACAAAACCTTTCCGAGTTTGCCTGCGCGAACGAGAGACAGACTGAGAAGCTCAAATCGGTCAAAGCAGCAATTTTCCAAAAGCATGATCGGCGTATTCGTTTCTTCATAGGTGCGTACGAGCTGCCAACAATCCTCGGGATCGTATGCACCCGCTACCTCAACGGCAGTATATTTTCCTGCTTTCATCGAATCGACGGCCATGCGGGTATGCATATCCCAGGAGGACGCGATAACAACTGCATCTACGTTTTCATCCTTGAGCAGATCCTTATAATTGGGATAGAGTACCGGTTGATTTCCGCGGTTTTTGATTACGGTTTTTTGCGCTTCTTCCATTCTGTCCGAATAAACGTCGCAAAGCGCAACGATCTCACATTCGTCGCAAACGAGCATTGTGCGAAGAAGTCCCTGTCCTCTCGATCCGAGACCGATAACGCCTACGTTGATCTTTTTCATTTTTATATCCATGCCTTTCTGTTATGATACAGTTTTTGCAATTTCATTTTTTGCAATGAAGTTTCGGCTTTATTATAGCATAATCAAAAAATTATTTCAAGCCTTTTATAACGGAAATATTGTGATTAACGACAGAGGGACTTTTGAATAGCCATATATAAAAACCGGAGTATGCTATTTCACACTCCGGTTTTCAATTAAGAGCGCTTCGCGGTTGCTTTCTTTTTCGTTAAAAGCAGGTAAACTGCAAGCAGGACAATAGCGACCAGCGCCGCGAGGAAGATATTCTGATTCGGTACGAAGGATTCCGTGCCGTCGTTGTTCACGATTTTTTCAGCGCCTGCGAGAACCAGAACGCCGATATACGGGCCGATAACACCGGGAACAAGCACTTGAGAGAAGATTCGAACGCCTTGGTACTGTCCCGATTTGCCCATTGGCGTAAGGTCTCGGATCTTTGCACCAAAAACAGCCATGCCGGAAAGATATCCGCACATCATAAAGAGAGAACCGATGAAAACGAGAGGCGTGGATCGGAAGAAAAAGAGGACGATATAGCCGATCGAAAGCCATGTGAGACTGACGGCTGCCGAGAAGGAGAAGCCTTTGCGATCGTATGCCTTGCCCCAGAATACAGTGACGATTGAAGCAAGCACGATAGCGGGAGCCATGATGAAAACGTAACCTGTCATACCGAGAGAGACCTCGTAATAAAGAATGAGGTAGGGCATGAAGATCTGTATGGAAATGTTGAAGATGATGAACGCGAGCAAATAAATATACAGAGCGGGATTTTTTCGGATCGTCGAAGGAAGAAATCCATGTACGACGGTTTTGAGATAGCCGTCCGCTTTTGGCTCGAGCTTCGGTTCGTCTATAACGAAGAAGCCGACAATACCGACACAGATGATCACAATACCGATGATCGCAAAGATATAGGTCCAACTTGTCGAAAGATTCAGATCGAATGCCATAAATCCGCCGAACACGGCGAGGATCGCAACGAGAGGCATCATGGCGTTAATGCCCTCGGCAGTGCCTCTGTTGGTGGCGTCTGTACTGTCTGTCAGCCATGCGTTGAATGCGGCGTCATTTGCGCTGGAGCCGAAAAAGGTCATAATACAGTCGAGAATGATGACGCAAGTCACGCCGATAGCGGACGCAGAAGCGGCAAGAGGGAAGACCGAACGGATCAGATCTTCCTTTAGGAGCATGAATCCGAGAATGGAAATGCCCCAAAGGATATAGCCGAGGCAAATGAAGATCTTTCTTTTTCCTATTTTATCGGAAAGCGCGCCGATCAGCACCGTTGTCAATGTTGCGGCAATCGCGCTTGCGGCGACCATGGCGGAAATATCCTCCGCAGAAGCTCGGAACATTTTGTAGATGAATACGTTGAGATACATATTTTCGACCACCCATGCGATCTGACCGACCAGACTGAAAAGCGTCAAGGCGAATAAAAATCTCGGAGATAATTTGGTTTTCATATGTAAAATTCCTTTCATTATTGTTGATACCATTTCAGTTGTGAAAAGAAATGGATCTGCACTTCATTATACTTTTTATCAACTTTTATTTTTGCATGATAATTTTGATAGTTATCGTAAAATTCCCGATGGTCAAGGTATTCCTGCAACGGTATGACGATCATGCCTCCGTGATCGTTCATAAAGTCAGCCTTTTCCTTCTGATATTCTTTGGAATACGGATCGATTCCGGGAAAGCCGAAATACCGCAAGACAAGATCGCGTTCCTTTTCGGAATTATCTCCGAACGTCCACTGATCGATTCGTGCTCTGATTGCGTCAGCACCCTCGGTGATATAAGGCAGATAAGCCGTCCATAATCTTTGTAAAACCTCGGTGATCTGCTCGTCGGTGTATTCATAGGTTTGCGGAAAAGCAATTTCATAGGAAAAATCAAACTGGCGCATGATTGCGTGGGTGAGGATGCCGTCAAACGTTCCGAAATCCTCAAATTGCGCGCCGAGGACGAAGCCCTTCCCATTTTTTCCATTCGGGATTTGCAGTATGATCTTCGTTTTGCGGTCTCCTGCGAGAATCGCGTAATCTTCATTTTTGACGTGTTCAAATCCATACTCGGACAGAAACTTTTTGATTGGCTTTTGTAATAAGGATTTTTTCATTTATACCTCTCGTGAAAATAAGAAGTGACGCATTTTTATTATTATAGCATAAATTTGCAGATATTTCAACCCCTTTGCGCGCTTGATGCCGATCGGAGTCAATTGAAAACATTTTGCCGAAAGGTTAAATATTGCTTGACAATACGCGGTTTTCGTGTTACACTATACTTAACCAAAAGGTTAAATGAAAGGGGTGTTACCGTGGGAATTCAAACTACGATCAAAGCATTGTCCGACCCGATCCGCAGAGAAATTCTGGAAATGTTGAAATCGGGCCGTCATTCCGCAGGGGAGATAGCGGACCGTTTTCCTGTCAGCGGGGCTGCGATCTCCAAGCATTTGTCCGTTTTGCGAGACGCGGATCTGATCAGAGACACCCGAGAGGGAAAGTATATTTTTTATGAGTTGAATGCCTCCGTGTTGGAAGAGGTAATGTTGTGGCTGAGTAGCCTGAGAGGAGAAAAACATGATTAAGAAGAATTTGAAATTTTTAACGATCACGTCCGTCGCGACGTTATTGCCGATTCTGGTGGGCGTTATTTTGTGGAATCAATTGCCCGAACAGCTTCCGATCCATTGGAATATGCAGGGTGAGATCGACGATTGGTGTAGCAAAGCCTTTGCTGTATTTGCAATGCCTCTTATTTTGTTGGCATTTCACTGGATCGCCGTTTTTGTAACGCTTTCCGATCCCAAAAATCACACGAATACAAATAAAGTTTTGCACCTCATTTTTTGGTTGGTCCCCATATTGAGCATCATGCTTAGCGCGGTCACATATTCCGTTGCTATGGGTGGTGAAATGCGTGTGGAAGCGGTTACTCCCGTGTTTCTCGGATTGACGTTTGTGATTATTGGAAATTATTTGCCGAAATGCAAGCAGAGCTATACGATTGGAATCAAATGCCCTTGGACGTTGCATAGCGAAGAGAATTGGAACAGAACGCACCGTCTGGCAGGCTGGATTTGGGTCATCGGCGGCGCCCTCATGATGTTGACGGGATTTTGCAATGCTTTGTGGATCAGTATGTCCATTGGGTTGATCATGGCTTTGATTCCCGTCATCTATTCCTATATTCTCCATCGAAAAGGCATTTGACCGGAAGAAAAATGAAGCTTGAACGTAAAAACTCTCCTCGGATCGAGGAGAGTTTTTTATAGGGCTGTTTTTCAGAGGTTGCACCCCGCCGCTATCTTCCGGGGCGTGGGCGCCATGCGAGTAAACGAGGTCTATGTACGAAATAACATTAAAACAGAGCAATGCGGTGTACGATGGGATAATACGTTTCCCAATCTACCTCTTTTTTTCTGAGTTGTGTTACAATGTAAATCGAGTTGTCTGATAAGATAAGAGGATCGTAGTCATCCCGAAAGCCTTCCAATTCCAATGAGTCCAAGATGTTCCCATCATAATCTATTCTGCTAATGACTGTTGTTTTCTTTTTGCGCATAGCAAAATAAATACTGTTATTTACTTGCAGAAAAGTACAAGTGCCTTTGGTGTTAAAATCAAAAATAATCTCTCCACTATTGATATCCAAAGAATAGAAATGTCCTCCCATCCCTGCTGTACCAAAGATAATTCTATCGTTGTTTTTTATGATATCTGTATATAGATATCCCCTCAAACTCTTTTTCCATAAAAGTTTATCATTTTTGAAGCAGGCATATCCCCATTCTCCGTGATGAGTTATGCGATACTCTCCAAAAACGAAATCATCTTCGACATAATGTTCCGGCGGCTTTCTTGTAGTATAAAGCTCCTTGTTTTTTGGCCCTTCATCATAATTTTGATTACAACCGATTATTTCTCCATTATCAACATCAAACGTTATATCGGATATTTGGGCAATGTTCGATGGATAGAAAAAATAATATTTTAAATACTGACCTTCTTTGATCAGGGCACCGTAAAACCAAGTGTTATAAATAGTTGGCAAGCTTGTTGTCCAGAGATGATTCAATATAAACACCGCCTTTCTTTTCTTTATTATACCACAATTTTGTAAACATTTCAACTCTTCGCAAGTTCAAATTTATCCAAAATGCCGTTGCATCTATGGCTTTGTAAATAAATTTTGATTTGTAGGGGCTGGCGCCCACGACAGCCCGTTTGTGCGATGTTTTTCGGGTCGTCGAGGCGCCGACCCCTACGGTGCGGTGGCTCGGATCTATCCACGGATTTGGCTTGGTGGGGAATCTATATCAAAAAATGCATTTCGCCGGTTCGAATCCGGCTACAGACCCGAAGAAAATGAAATCGTGCGTTGCACGATGAAATCCGAGCGGGGCTCGGATGAAATCTTCGGCGTGCCGCCTCAGATGAAATCGAAGCCTTGCGGCTTCGGATGAACGAAATCCGCCTCCCCGTCCCCGCGAAGCGGGATTTCATCACGAAGTGATTTCATCCCACGCAAGTGGGATTTATCCCGTCCGTAAGGACGGATTTAGTTGAAAAAAGCACTTGCTTGCGCAAGTGCTTTTTTCTGTGACGTGTGTCCGATTTAGAGGCAAAACCGTATGTGGCTGATTTAGATGCACACTGTTTTTACAGAGGGTACAATACCCCCTTGGCGATGATGGGGGTTAAAAGGTTCCGCGTTCTACCGGACTTTTAACGCCATGCTTGTAAC
>JAZRLQ010000138.1:0-4712 GCA_045646925.1 Eubacteriales bacterium | reverse complement strand
GCAGTAAATTTATGATTGTCGAATCCGTCATGGACGGAAGCAAGGAAAAGCTTGTGGCTGTTGACAACGTGGGCGCGGGTATCGGAGAGATCGTGCTCGTCGCAACGGGAAGCGCCGCGAGACTTTGTTGCAAATTATCCGATGCACCCATCGATGCCGCGATCGTCGGTATCGTGGATCATGGTGTTGGATTGTCCGGTATGTAATCTCTCACGTATACCGGCGTGAAAACGCCCGTATACTTCATCGAAAGGCAAGGTCTTTGATATGAACTTTGATGAACTTGTTGCTTTGATTAAGCAAAACGGTATTGTCGGTGCAGGCGGTGCCGGATTCCCGACGTACGCGAAACTGGACAAGCGCGCCGATACGATTATTCTCAACTGTGCGGAATGTGAGCCTCTGCTGAAGCTTCACAGACAGCTTCTCGAGGGCTACGCCTACGAGATCCTCAGCACACTTGATTTAATTAAGAAAACAATAGGAGCAGAAAACGTCATTATCGGTGTCAAGGGCTCTTATAAGGGAGCCATTGAGGCGATCGAAGAAAACATTGCTTCTTTTGAAAATATCAGAATCCATAAATTGCGCGAAATGTATCCGGCGGGTGACGAGATCGTTTTGATTTATCAAACTACCGGACGCAGACCGCAGCCGGGCGCACTGCCGATCTCGGTAGGCGTGACGGTTTTCAATGTTGAAACAGTTTATAACGTGTACCGCGCTTTGAACGGCACTCCCGTTACGCACAAATTCGTAACGGTTGCGGGTGAGGTTCAGAATCCCGTTACCTTGCGCGTGCCGATCGGTACGTCGGTCAAGGATCTCGTCGCTCTCGCGGGCGGCGCAACGGTGAAGGATCCCGCATATCTCTTCGGAGGTCCCATGATGGGCAGACTCGGTTCTCCGACCGCTCCCGTCACGAAGACCTTCAACGCAGTGATCGTGCTTCCTTCCGATCATCCCGTCGTTCAGAGAAAAAATACGAAAACTTCCATTGATTTGAAACGCGCAATGGCGGCGTGCTGTCAGTGCAGCTACTGTACTGATCTTTGTCCGCGTCATTTGCTCGGCTATCCGATCAACCCTTCTGAATTTATGCGTGTTGTTTCGAATCATACACCGTCCGATACGAAGCCGATCATCGACGGAATGTTCTGTAGCGGTTGCGGACTCTGCGAGGCGTTCTCCTGCGGTCAGGGACTCTCTCCCCGTATGCTGCTCGATGCCTTCAAGGGACAGCTCCGCGCGGCAGGCGTACAGGCGCCGAAGGATATTCCTTTGCGTGACGTAAGTCAGGCGATCGATTTCCGCAGCGTTCCCGTCGCGAGACTTTCCGCAAGACTCGGACTTGCAAAATACAATAAGACCGCGCCCATGGACGAGGAAACCGTTCTGAAGCCGAAATCGGTGAAGATCCTCCTCTCCCAGCACATCGGCGTTCCCGCCGTTCCGTGCGTGAAGAAGGGTGCCGTCGTTGTGGAGGGACAGTTGATCGCTTCTGCCGCAGAAGGCAAACTCAGCGTCAATATCCATTCCTCTATCAAGGGACGTGTAAAAGAAATTACCGATAAATTCATCATGATTGAACAATAACGGAGGGAAAAACGATGGCGAAAGCAATTGGCATGATCGAATATAAAACGGTTGCTTCCGGTATGACTGCCGCCGATCTCATGGTGAAAACCGCTGAAGTCGATGTGATTGAAGCAAAAACCGTTTGTCCCGGAAAATACCTCGTTCTGATCACCGGTGATCTCAGCTCCGTAAAGGCTGCTGTGGATGCCGCCGGCGAGAAATTTCCGGATACCCTGATCGATAAATTCGTTCTCGGTAATCCGCACCCTTCGATTTTGGGTGCGATTTACGGAACCAATGAAATTCAAAACAGAAATGCCCTCGGCATTTTGGAAACCTATACTGCCGCCTCCGCAATCGTTGCGGCGGATATCACGGCAAAAACCGCAATCGTCGACCTCATCGAGCTTCGTCTCGCGAGAGGTATGTGCGGTAAATCTTATCTTTTGATTACGGGCGAGGTCGCCGCCGTACAGATGGCGATCGATACCGCGAAGAACGAAGCGGCGGGAGACGGTATGTATCTCGACAGTTCCGTTATCGCAAGTCCCGACCCCAAGATCTGGGACAGTATTCTCTGATTTAGGGAAAGGAACGAACTATGCTGGCAATCGAAAGAAGAAATGCAATTCTCGCCAAATTGGCGACGGACGGCAAAGTAATCGTTTCGGATTTGAGCGCAGAATTCAACGTCACGGAGGAGACGATCCGACGTGATCTTGAAAAGCTTGATAAAGAGGGCCTCGCGAAAAAGACGTACGGAGGCGCGATCGTGTCGGAAACGCACGGCGCCGATCTTCCGTTCAACGTCCGCAAACGCATGAACGCGAATCTCAAGGAATCTATCGCGCAGAAGATCGCGGATCTCATCGGAGACGGTGATTCCGTGATCCTCGATGCGAGCACGACGGCGATCTGTGTCACGAAGTATATTAAGAACAGAGAAAATCTGACGCTTCTGACCAACTCCGTTGAGATCCTTCTCGATCTCGCAGACAAAAGCGGCTGGAATATCATTTCCACGGGCGGCAGGCTCAAAAACGGATCTCTTGCCCTTGTCGGCGCTCCGGCTGAGAAGATGATTCGCTCTTACCACGTTCATATTGCCATCTGCTCCTCAAAAGGCATTGATATGAATATGGGGGTCAGCGATTCCAATGAAGAAGATGCCCGGATCAAAGAGGCGATCTTTGCCGCGGCAGACAGAAAAATTTTGGCAATTGACAGTACAAAATTTAACAGACGTTCGTTTGTGAAGGTGTTCTCCGTTTCGGATATCGACACCGTCGTCACAGACGAGAAACCTTCGGACGAATGGATCGAATTTTTCGAGAAAAATCAAGTCGAATTGATCTATTGAGAAAAACTCTTCCTCGTTCCGATTGAAAAATATGTATAGAAGGAGCTTATACAAAATGGGAACACAAATTTCTGAAAAAGAAATCAGAGATATCGTTGCCAAGGTTCTGAGCAATATGCAGGGCGGCGCTCCCGAAGCGAAAGCAAAATGGAGTGCGGCAGGCTATAACGGCAGAGCCTACATCGGTGTTTTCAAGGATATGAATCAGGCGATCGAAGCGGCAAGCGAGGGCTATAAAAAGGTCCGCGCCATGACCGTGGAAGAAAGAGAAAAGATCATTACCGAGATCCGCAAGCTCACTCGCGCAGAAGCAGCTATCATGGCTGAAATGGGCGTTGCTGAAACGGGTATGGGTAAGGTTGAACACAAGCGCCTCAAACATCTCCTCGTTGCTGACAAAACTCCCGGTACGGAAGATATTCAGCCGACTGCGAAAACTGGTGACAACGGTCTCACTCTGATCGAAATGGCTCCGTTCGGTGTTGTCGGCGCCATCACGCCCAGCACGAACCCCAGCGAAACCGTTATTTGCAACTCTATCGGTATGATCGCGGCAGGAAACGGCGTTGTTTTCAACCCCCACCCCAATGCGATCGCTACCTCCAACTATGCGGTTGACCTCGTTAACCGCGCATCCAAAGCGGCAGGCGGCCCCGAAATTCTCGTGGCTTCCACTGAAAAGCCCACTTTGGAATCCGCTTCCACGATGTACGGCCACAAGCTGATCCGTCTGCTCGTTTGCACCGGCGGTCCCGGCGTTGTAAAGGCAGTTCTTTCCTCCGGTAAGAAGGCGATCGGCGCAGGCGCGGGTAATCCCCCCGTTATCGTTGACGATACCACCGACATCCAGAAGGCTGCAAAGGACATTATCGACGGTTGTACCTTCGATAACAACCTCCCCTGCATCGCAGAAAAGGAAGTATTTGCATTCACAAGAATCGCTGACGACCTCATCGCAGGTATGAAGCGTAACGGCGCATACATGATCACCGCAGAAGAAGCTGACAAGCTTGCAAAGGTCGTTCTCGTTGAAAAGACGGGCAAGGACGGCAAGACGAAGAAGATCGTTAACCGCGATTGCGTAGGCAGAGATGCAGACGTGCTTCTCGCGAAGATCGGTATCCGCGTTGGTAAAGACGTTCGTTGCATTATCTGTGAAACGGACTTCAATCATGAATTCGTTCAGGAAGAGCTCATGATGCCCATTCTTCCCATCGTCCGCGTTTCTAACATTGACCAGGCAATCGAGCTTGCTGTCAAGGCGGAACACGGCAACCGCCACACCGCTCATATGCACTCGAAGAACATCGACAACCTTTCTAGATTTGCAAAGGCAGTTGAAACGACCATCTTCGTTAAGAACGCACCCTCTTATGCGGGCATTGGCTTCGGCGGTGAAGGCCACACGACGTTTACGATCGCAGGTCCTACGGGCGAAGGTATCACCTCCGCGCGCAGCTTCACCAGACAGCGCCGTTGCGTTATGGCTGACAGCTTCAGAATTATTTGATTGGAGGTATTTCCGATGAGCACTTATGATTCTGCTATGCTTTCCGAAATTATCAACCGCGTGATGGCTGAAATTGGCGGCGGAGAAACCAAGACAGAGGACGCTCTCGTTCCCGTCGGTGTTTCCAACCGTCACATCCATCTGACACAGGAACACGTTGAAATCCTCTTTGGTAAGGGCTACGAGCTGACTCCCTTCAAGGATCTTTCTCAGCCCGGTCAGTATGCTTGCAAAGAACAAAGTCGGATCGTAGCCATGTCGTTC
>JAZRLQ010000137.1:0-8461 GCA_045646925.1 Eubacteriales bacterium | reverse complement strand
AAGCCGATCGACACCATCACCAGAGAAGAAAAGATCGAATACATGAAGCGCTCCGCTTACGGTAAATGCGCTTACAATTCCGGCGGCGACATCGTCGATAACCAGAACGTTATCGTTGCTTTCGAAAACGGCGCAATGGGTACGCTGAACCTCGTCGGCGCTTGCGCAAAGGCAGAACGCTTCCTCCACATCGTCGGCACCAACGGCGAAATCGAAGGCGTTTTCGAACATAACGAATTCACGCTCCGTGTCTTCACCAGAGAAGGCAAGCGTTATTTCTACGACACGGAAACCGTCGATACCAGAGAAGGCGCTGAAAACGGCAAGCACGGCGGCGGCGACAACGAGATCATGAAGCACCTCGTTGCATATCTCCGCACGGGCGTTCCCTCCCTCTCCCTGACCTCCATCGACGACTCCATCGAAGGTCACCTCTGCGTTTACGCGGCTGAAACCGCTCGCAAGGAAGGCAGAACCGTTGACCTCGCAGAGTTCCGCGCGTAACATATTTTTACATCTGATATAACAATGAGAAACCCCGCGTTCAACGACCATGCTGAACGCGGGGTTTTCGTCTTATCCTTTAAATATCAGCCTTCCAGAGACCGTGGAGATTGCAGTAGGCGTATACGGCAACGGGCTTTTCGTCTGCGAGCGCGAAGCTGACGGCAGGCGCCTGTCCTACCTCGAGATTCTTGCGCTGACCGCCCTTGTCCGTCTGGAGATATACCCACAGAATGCTGTGCGCTTCGATCATGGGGTGTTCGACGGAACCAACCTCGACGTTCACAATATTGCCGTCAACCTTAACGACGGGAATGTGCTTCTCGTGGCTTGCTTCCACTACACCGGGCTCCAATTTCGCCATTTTCTTGCCGCAGCACATCATGGGGACGCCCGCGTCGTGGATCATACCGATCAAATTGCCGCAATGCTCGCAAATATAAAATTTCTGATTACTCATAATAAAATCCTCCGATTTGTCTTTTCATTTTATTGATATTCGGTTTGTTACCGTTTGTTTTCTATACTTCTATTATACTGATTTTTTGGGAAACTTCCGTGACTTTGTCACGTTATTTGCCGATCGTTAAAAATTCTTCCGCGAAATGCGCGGCGACCGCTCCGTCGGAAACCGCGGTCACGACCTGGCGCAGTGCCTTCGTGCGAACGTCACCGACGGCAAACACGCCGGGGATCGCCGTCTTGGTCGTTTCGTCGGCAACGACGTAGCCCGCTTCATCCAATGCAAGCTCTTTGAAAAGCGCCGTTGCGGGCTTTCTGCCTATGCTGACGAACAAGCCGTCGAAGCGAAGCTCTCTTTCCTCGCCGCTTTTCAGATTGCGGATCTTCGCGCCGACGAGTCTTCCGTCCACGATATAATCGGCAACGGCGCTGTCCCACACGAATTCCACGTTCTCCGCATTCATGAGCGGCTCGTGATAAATCTTCGTCGCACGCAAAGAATCTCTGCGATGGATCAAATAGACCTTTTCGGCAAGATGAGAAAGATAGAGCGCGTCCGACACTGCGGAATTACCGCCGCCGACGACGGCGACCGTTTTCTTTTTGTAAAATCTGCCGTCGCAATGCGCGCAATAATGGAGCCCTTTGCCGATCAGCTTCTCTTCTCCGCTGATACCAAGCTCTCTCGGATTCGCGCCCGTTGCGATCACAACGGTACGGGCAAAATACTCGCCCATCATACCGACGATTCGTTTGATCTCGGGGATCAGCTCCACGGACGTGATCTCGTCGTATTCCGTTTTCGCGCCGAAGCGCTCCGCGCCCGCCTGCATCTGCATACCGAGCGTAAAGCCGTCAACACCCTCGTTGAATCCGGGATAGTTATCTATCATATCGGTCAGCGCCATCTGACCGCCTACGGACATTTTTTCGATCACGAGCGTATCCAGTCCCGCTCTGGAGGCGTAAAGCGCCGCCGCATAGCCTGCAGGCCCTCCTCCGACCACGATCATATCGTAAATGTGCTTCATCATGATTCTCCTCTCGCTTGTTTTTACACTTACAGTATATACCTTTTTCTCCGAACGTTCCGTGACTTTATCACATATAGCAAAATTTTTTCAAAAGCGCATTGACTTCAGCGGAAGCGAGTATTACAATTGATATATAAAATACGTTCAACGGGAGCAGACTATGGAAAAATCCGATATTTATCAACTGTGCGAAAAGACCTTTCCCTTCTGGGATCGCATGACGAAAACCGACAAAGAGACGTTTTTGCGATCCTCTTACAATATAAAATTCGAAAAAGGAACCAATATTCACGACGGCAACGAATGCACGGGTGTCATCCTCGTCAAATCGGGCTCCTTGCGTCTCTATCTTCTCTCGGAGGACGGCAAGGAGATCACGCTTCGCCGTATGTTTCCCGGAGAGATCTGCATTCTCTCCGCCTCCTGCGTTTTCCATACGATCACCTTCGATATCTTCATCGACTCCGAGGAAAACAGTGAGTGCGTCGTCATCGGCGGTTGCGCCTACGAGGACCTCACACGCCGTATGCCCGAGGCGAAGATCTTCACGCTGGAAAGCGCGCTTTCCGTTTTCTCCGACATCATGTGGACCATGCAACAGATCCTTTTCATGAGCATGGACAAGAGACTCGCCATTTTTCTGCTCGACGAGATCGCCAAAACGGGAAAAGATACCGTAAAATTAACACACGAGCAGATCGCCAAATACATGGGATCTGCCCGTGAAGTCGTTTCCAGAATGTTAAAATATTTTTCGTCGGAGGGGATCATCTCCACCTCACGAAGCGAAGGCGTTCGCATTCTCGACAAGAAGCGTCTGCGCGAATTAGCCCTCTAACAGTGCGAGAAGCTGTGCCTTCGGGCGTGCGCCGGACGCCTCGCGAACGACCTTTCCGTTCTTCATTACGACGAGCGTCGGAATGCTGTATACGCCGAATGCTTCCGCAAGCTCGGGCTCTTCGTCCACGTTGATCTTGCCGACGAGCACGTCGGGTCTTTCCTCCGCGATCTCGTGAAGGATGGGCGCTACCATACGGCAGGGACCGCACCAATCTGCAAAGAAATCGAGAAGAACGAGCTTTTCACTGTTTTTAACGGAATCGAAATTATTTTTATTAATCATTTGTACTGACATATTTGTATCTCCTTTTCGGTGTTGTTATTTTACGTTTACAGTATATCCTATTTTAGAGAAACTTTCTGTGATTTAATCACATTGGGAGAAAATTTTTAAAGCCCTCGTGAAAGCGAGGGCTTTTATTCAAAATATGGTTATCCTTTGCGGAACCGATTCCACACGTTCTCAAACCACTGGTCGCTTTCGGGGAGAGGGCGAACGGGTTCGAAGAAGGAATGCACAGAGAGGTCATCGCCAAGGAAGGTATTTTGCACGAACGCGGCGTGCGCCGTATCGATCTCGGGTGTGCCGGAAAGCAGATCTGCGCCGCTATCCTGCAGGAGCAGATACGAGCCGCGGCTCTTACCGCCGTCTGCGATATAGTCGAGGATCGCACCGAAATAAACGAGCTGTGTCTGCAAAATATCGCGGTTGATCATAGCGTCCGTCATATCCGCTTCATCCTGCAAGCGATAGTCCTCGACGAAGTGGGAAAGCTCTTCTCTGCACGCCTTCACGGCTTCGCGGAGCTTTTCCTCGTTACGCAGGAACGCCGCGCATTCGGACATACGCTCACCCATCGACGCGCGACGGGAAAGGATATCGTCTCTCGTCGTGTCACCGCGTGTCATACCGCAAAGAGTTTCGATCTCATCCGCAATATCGGAAAGCACAGCCTCGCTCGGCATAGCGAAGGCTTTTTTCTTTTTCGCAATATCGATCGCGGCAAACAAGCTGCCCGTCTGCGTGGAGTTGAGCGCAGAGCCGCCCGGACGGTAAACGCCGAAGGTACCCGCGCATTCACCGACCGCGTAGAAGGCCTTCAAGGAAGTGCTTTCGCGGCTATTCTGAACGGCAAGACCGCCGTTGCAATGCTGCGCGCAGACCGCGATCTCCAGACGCTCTTTATAGAGATCGATACCGTGAGAGGCGTAAAGATCGATGGCGGGACGGTTCATCTTTTCGAGTCTTTCGATCGGCGTCGGCAGAAGCGCGTTCGAATTCGTCAGATATTCTCTTGCCTTTTCCGAGAGCTTTTCGATACGCAGAGCGCCGTTTGCGTCCGCCTCGGAGGGATTTCTGCGGTAATCGAGAAAGACGCGTCTGCCCTTCTGTTTTTCGCGGAAAACGGCAAGGTCCACGCGGGACGAGCCTGCGGGAACGGTCTTTTTCGGGTCAAAGGGCCATTCGTAGCCCTTCGAGAAGATGGCATGGAGCATTTCCTCGTCGCTTGCGAACGCCTCGCGGAGAAATTCTCTTTCGTCCTCTCCGTTTTCATCCGTGGAGATATAACGCGGCAACACCTGCTGATACGTTCCCGAAAGATTCCAACGGAAATCCACGGAAGCAAGTCCGTACTGCGATTCCGTCAGATTCGCGCCGTGAGCGCCCGCCGTGAATGCCGCGCCGAGAGAGCAGGTCTGGCTCGGCGGATAAACGGTGTCCGCGTAGATCGCGGAAGGTCCGCCCACCGCGTAAACGACAGCGCCCGCGGAGAACAGACAAAGCCCGAAGGGGTTTTCTTCGTTTGCCTCCAAGGGACAAAGCGTCAGCAGTCCCTTTGCTTCTCCGTTTTCCGTCAGAATACGGATCACGCGGTGGCGGTCATAGACGGGAATGCCCTTTGCCATGACCGAACGCTCCAGCGCCTCGGTCATATATTTCGACGTCAGAGGACCGCAGGAGGTCGCTCTGGTGGTTTCATCGTGGTCGGTCTTGTAGCCGACGTATTCACCGAATTCGTTCATCGGAAACGGAACGCCAAGTCCGACGAGTTTGAAAAAGCCTCTCGCCGAGAGAGCGGCATCCGTCAGCGCAATATCGCCGTGCATGGAACCGCCGCGCATAAGCGCTTGCGCCATATCGTAAACGCTGTCCTTCACACCGCCCGAAAGATTGAGCTTATAATAGGTCTGTTTGTCCGAGCCGGTGTTTCTTGACGTTCCCATGAGTCTGCCTTCCGTGATCATCAGAACGTCCGTCACACCGAGGGAATGAAGCGTATCCGCCGCATTATAGCCCGCAGCGCCCGTGCCAACGACCACGGCGGAGGTCGTGAAATGCGGTATCTTCCAACCGCAAACAGAAATAAAGTTCATAAAAAGTCCTTTCCGAAGCGAAAGCTTCTTTTCCATCGTCATAGACGAAATGTATGTTTACGCGCATTCAGCGCCTATGCTTCTTTGAACGTCTGCCTCTTCTTACATTAATAAGCATTGAAAAAGCAAGGAGGGAAACCACGATAAACCCACCGCCGAGATAATACCCCAATACAGTATTATTCTGCTGTTTTTCCAAGGAATCTGCCTTATGCATATATGATCTTCCGTTGGTACGTATCGAAACGATTTCGCCCTCTTGCAAAGTCAATTCGATCGGATCCCCGACCGCAACCTCTTGCAAAAAATACTTCTTATCGAATGCACGAAAAGCAATTTGCTGTATTTGATATTCCGTTTGCCCTAAATCGGAAGTTTCAACCGTCAAATACCTTTTTGTTGTATGCATACCTACCCGATCTTCGCGGTATGAATGATACGTCCCATTTACGATTTGATATTCCAAAGGGTGCAAGGTCGCAACAAAAGACACTATTACAAGGCAAAAGCCCAAAGCAAAGATTAAAATACACGCCGCTATTTTCAGCTTTAAATCGCTGACGTTTCTGAAAGTAATTTTCAAATAATCTCACTCCAATTCATAAAGGCTTCCTTTCGAGCTGAACATCGAACAATTTCGTATTGAATGCCGCATAGATTCGGGCGCCGAAGCCTTTCTCGTGGCAAAAGCCCATTGAGTTTCTATCAAATCTATTAAAAGAAAAGGCGATACGGGAGTATCGCCTTTTATAAACCATAGAAATTTGATCCGACCGACTCCGCCGTTGGGCAAAGCTTCAAATTTGAAACATTGTAATACGGCGGCAGTTTCTGGCGGGCGTTGCCCGCTTATAACGTGCGGATATGGAAGCCGCCGTCGATATTGATGACCTCGCCCGTGGAATAGGGGAGCGCGCCCGAAGCCAACGCGGAAACCGCCTTTGCGATATCCTCGGGAACGCCCATGCGGGCGATCGGAAGCAAGCCTTCCGCAATCAGCTTTTCATATTTTTCGGTCACGGTCGCCGTCATATCCGTGCGGATAATGCCCGGTCTGATCTCGTAAACGTTGATGCCGTATTCCGCGAGACGAACGGCGAAAAGCTCGGTCGCCATCGCAAGTCCCGCCTTGGAAATGCAATATTCTCCGCGGCTAATGCTCGCGGTATACGCGGACATGGAGGTCACGTTCACGATCGCTTCGCCGCAACGGTTCTCGATCATCTTGTTTGCCGCGTACTGCGTCAGGAAAAACGTTCCCTTGAGGTTGATATTCAGCAATCTGTCCATGCTTTCCTCGTCCATTTCGAGAATGTCGTTACGGACAAGAGGAGCAACGCCCGCGTTATTCACGAGAACGTCCAATCTGCCGAACATACGGAACGCAGTGTCCACGAGATTCTTTCTCGCCGCGTCCGAGGAAATATCCGTCGGTACGTAAACGGATTCGGGCGAGATCGCCTTCAATTCACGGATATAATCCGCCGCCTTTTCTTCGTCCGCGCGCGCCGCCGCAATGACGATGAAGCCGTCGGCGGCAAGCTTCAAGGAGATCGCTCTGCCGATACCTCTGGAGGCACCCGTTACAATCGCAGTTTTTTTCATAGATAGCTCTCTTTCTTCCTCACTTTATTGATCGGATTTTTTGTCAAAGAGACGGTCGAGCACCTGAACGTAACCATCATTTCCGTCGCGCAAGCAACCGTTGACGCGCGTAATGGTGGCGGTACTGAGCCCCGTCTGCTCAACGATATCCGCATATCTGGCACCCTCGGAAATCAATTTTGCCGCGAAAAGTCTCTTCGACATTTCACGAAGCTCCGTCTTCGTACAAAGATCGCCGAAGAAATTTTCGCAATCCTCCATCGTACGCAGCGTCAGGATCCCCTCAAAAAGAAGATTCACCTTTTCATCTGCCGTTTTTTTACTCATAACCATCACCTTCTCCCGAATATGTTATCAGCATAACATACAATCCCCAAAAATGCAAGGATTTTTCATCGTTGTTATCAAAATCACATGAACGGAGTCACGCCGTCCTCGAGGTATACTGCGGTGCGGCAGACGGAATAGTCGTCGCGCTCGCCGGGGATACCCAATTTGCCCTCGATGAATTCGATCACGTACTTGGGATTGACGAAGTTCGCGTCGTCGCAGCAAAGCTTTACGCGAAGCACGAGCTCGCCGTTTTCTTCCGTCACGGAAAGTACCTTCACAAACTCGGAAACGTCGATCGTTCTCGTGCCGATCTTCGTCGTTTTTTCGATCACGATCGGCTCGCCGAGCGCCGCCTTCACGGGCTCAACGTAAGCTGCCGCATTCGCGATCTCCATGCGGATCTCGTAATCCGCCCAGCCGATATCGTGGAATTTCGAGGTCGGCTCGTATGCTTCAATCGCGCGCAGACCGTCGGGGAAAACGGAATTGAGCGTGGAGCAGATCACTTCGCCCGAAACCTCTTCCGTAATCTTGAAATCCATGAATTCACAGAGGCTCGCCGTTCCGACGGAAAGCGGAACGGAAAAGACGGTCTTCGGGTGCGGGTTGAAGCCCTTCGTATACCAGATCGGAAGCTTGGAGCGCAAGAAAGCGGACTTGACCGTACGGTTCAGATCCAAATGCGAAATGAATTTCAAACTTCCCGTTTTAGAAAATTTAACTCTTATTTTTTGAGGCCCGGACAACATGAGCGTTCACCTCCCAATTGATTTGCGCCGCAACCGTTGCAGGTCTCGCGGCAGTTTTTCGTCGTCGTTTCCGCATAAGCGCGGTGGCGTTCGCGCAGGAAGAATTCCTTGGTTACGCCGATATCGATATTATCCCAAGGCAAAAGCTCGTCTTCGCCGAATTCGCGGTTCGCATAGAACGCGGGATCAATGCCGACGGCTTCAAACGCCCGCATCCACTCCTCGTAGTTGAAATGCTCGTCCCATCCGTCGAAGCGGAGACCTCTCTTGTGCGCCTCCATCAAAGCGGCGTTCAGCTTTCTGTCGCCTCTTGCGAATACCGCTTCAAGGCGGCTGACCTTGGCATCGTGATAGTTGTATTTGATCTTTCTGTCCTTGATCTTGCCGTCCAGATACTTTTGTCTTGCCAGAAGCTCGTCCATATCGCACTGCGCTTCCCACTGGAAAGGCGTGAAGGGCTTCGGAATGAAGCAAGCCGTGGAGAGCGTTACGCCGGGCGCCTTCTTTGGACGGTTCGGGGTATGATAGAATTCGTCGATGACGCTTTCCGCAAGCTCC
>JAZRLQ010000136.1:0-6352 GCA_045646925.1 Eubacteriales bacterium | reverse complement strand
AAAGAGTACGCTCAAACAGCTTCATCAGCTGATCGACCTATACCGTGTCGTTGACCTCACGGAAGAATGCCGAATGACACTCGGCGAATGGCTGGACAAATGGTTGGATGAATATATGATATTCTCCGTCAGAGAAAGCACGCTGGAGGGTTATCGCAGTATCATCAACAATCAGATCAAGCGATTCATCGGAAACAAGGCGCTCTCCTCACTCACAACGGCAGATATTCAAAAATTCTACAACAAAATCAAAAAGGAAGGTCGAACGAAGCCGCATCCCGTTCACGGATACGCACTTGCCGACAGCATGGTTCGGGGCGTACACATGCTGCTCCACGAAGCCTTGGACGTGGCAGTCAGAGAGCGTTATATCGTCCGCAATCCTACCGACAACACCACGATACCGAAAAAACCGTGTACCGAAAAGCAAGTGCTGGATGATAATCAACTTGAAAAATTTCTGGAAGCGCTCAAACATGAGCCTTATTGGTACGATTTCTTCTACGTAGAGGTCATGACCGGTCTTCGACGAGGTGAAATATGCGGAATCAAATGGAGCGATATCGACTTTACCGAAGGAACGCTCTCCATTGAGCGATCGATATCCACGAAGGCAGGCGGAGGCATAACCGTCGGCGAAACAAAAACCGACGCGGGAGCAAGAAAGATCGTCATGCCTCCGAGCGTGGCAACACTCCTGAGAGAGAAGAAAACCAATGCCGTTTCCGAATGGGTATTTCCGCACTGCACAAATCCATCAGATCCGTTGCACCCCAGCCTGGCATATAACAAGCTCAAGACCGTTCTTAAAAAAGCAGATCTGCCCTTACTGCGCTTCCACGATCTTCGACACACCTTCGCTACTCACGCAACTGACGGCGGTGTCGATCCAAAAACCTTGGCAGGCATCCTCGGACATACCGATGCAAGCTTTACGCTTGATACCTACACACATGTCACGAGTGATATGCAAAAGGGTGCTTCTGCCGTCGTCAACGATATGATGCAACAATTCTTGATATGAAGGAGGAAAAATAATGCCAAACAATAAAAACAATACAAGAAAACAGGGCGAAGGTATGCTTCGTCTGAGAAAAGACGGTCGATGGGAAGGTCGAATCGTCATCGGGTACGATGAAAAAGGCGATCCCAAAACAAAAAACGTCACCGCTCGCACCCAAGAGGAATGCGAAAAAAAGCTGAAAGCACTCAAGGAAGAGCTCGGCAAAACGGCACAGAAGATCAATTCCGAAATGACGTTCGGCGAATGGATAGACTATTGGTATCAGAGCTTCTGCAAACCCGGCTTGCGTGACAGCACTCGAACGGAATATGAGAACGCAATCTATCATCACATTATCCCGTCCCTCGGACACGTTCCGCTGTACAAGCTCACGCAAAACGATCTTCAGCAGTTTTATGCGAATCTCAAAAAGAACGGCAGGCTCCAATATACAGATACCTGTGGAAAAGGCGTATCCGACAGAACGGTACGTTCTTGCCACGCTCAATGCCGAGCTTCCTTGGAAAAGGCGGTTTCGGAAGGTCTGATCTCGAAAAATCCTTCCACAGGCTGTAAGCTCCCTCCCAAGAAAGGCAAAGAGATGAAGATTCTCTCAAAAAACGAGCTCGGACGATTCTTCGTCCGAGCCAAAGAGGAAGGTTATTATGAGTTATTCCTTCTGGAGCTGTCCACGGGAATGCGCCGCGGAGAGATCGTCGGACTGAAATGGAGTGATTTTGACGAAGCAGACGGTCTGCTCCGCATCACACGTCAGGTAAACAGAGTGGGCGGCAAGACGGTCGTACAGTCTCCCAAGACGAAATCCTCCGTAAGAACGGTGGTTCTTCCGCAATATATGACGGAAATACTCTCCGAGATGAAAAGGAATGCCGTCTGCGATTGGATGTTCCCTTCACCCGTCAATATCGGTGAGCCGAGAAATCCTTCCGCGCTATACAAGAGATTCCAACTGATCCTTGAACGATCCGGTTGCAAACAGGTTCGCTTCCACGACCTGCGTCACACCTTCGCAACGATGGCACTCGAAAACGGAATGAACATCAAAATTCTCTCCGATATGATCGGTCACTCCAGCGCGGAAACCACGCTGAATATCTACTCCCACGTCACGGACACCATGCGAACGCAAGCCTCGGTAAAGATAGACCGCAAAATCGGCGGTACAAACGCAGGAATGCCCGAAGCAAAACAAAACCAAACCCTCCATGTTAACGAGCATTTTGAGCCGTATACGCCCAAGATACGCAAGAGCGGAACGGGCTGTCTGTATCAGGTCAATGAAAATCTTTGGGAAGGAAGCTTCTATCCGAAAATGCCGAACGGCAAACGGAAGAAATTCAACGTCTACGCCAAAACAAAGGAAGAGTGCGAGCAAGCGCTTGCAGAAATGATAGCCGAAAAAAAGGCTAAAATCGAAGCAGAGAAAGAAATACAAGGAGAAATCAAAACTTAAAAATAAGCGCCGATAGCCTAATAAATCAAGGACATCGGCGCTCTATCTTTCAACAATAAAATTTTTATTTTTTATCCAAACCTCTTGAAACGGTTAATTACCGTTTGTTATAATATAAGCAAAGGAGGGGGTAAGCATGAAAACACAGGACATAACAAAATCCGGTATTGACAGAAATTTTCTGCGAGCATGTGAAGACAAGGAGATAATTTCACCCAAAAGGACTGATAGTGAATGGATTGTAGATAAGGATTATATCCCAAGGGATTATTCACAAGAAGATGTTGAAAAGGTCTGGAATGCATATCTGTGCCGAAAAATGGGTTTATCTTATGCTCAAATTAAAGATTTGATGCATGGGGAAGAAATCAGCATTCGCGATACCCTTAACGATTTGATTAAAAAATATGAAAAACAAATCGAAGAGCTTCAAGCTTTAATTGAATTCATGAAATATGTTAAAGGCATTGGATTTGTTCCTTCGCCTCCAAACACCTTAATGGGAAGTACCAACTTCAAAAATTATTTATCGGATTTTATTGAATATCTTGACAAGGATAAAACATTAAAAAAGTATTTGGTCTTTATGGAATGTATATCCGAAATTGATGATATTCAAAATCCACCAATAGAAGCGATTGACCAAATGGAAACACTATTACCTGCTTTGCCATTCGAGATCACCGAGGAAGATACCGACGCGTATTCGGCTGCTATGTTCAAATTAATTGATATGGTGAATTTAGCTCCCTCTTGCAATGATGTTCAAATCCTTATGTACGAAATCTATTGTCTTCACAAGCGATTGATTCATGATGAAGATTTAACGGTATTAGATTTTGTATATGGATTTCACTCTATGCTTTCTCACGATTCAGATACGAGCATAGCCTACAAAAAAATCTTGGGAGAGAAAACAGTTGACTTTTTCAAAAAAGCTTTATTAAACTTTCTTATGATTCAGGAACCCGATATTTTAAAATGAATATAAAAGTCTTCTTGATCAATCAACAACTTAAAATTAAAGGAGGAATATTAATGAGTAATCTTGGCGCATATCAACAGATGACAACTTTATCCAAAAAAGTCGGAGGACCTCGCAACTTTATTTTACTGACGATGATTGCTGGAGCTACAATATATAAATTAAGCGAATTGAGTGTGACTAAATGCATCAAAGTTGTCAAATCACATCGTGCTTCTCAAAGTGCTACATCTGAATTTCAAGATAGAATATTTTCAGTTACATCTTTTGGACAAAGCAACGAAGGAGTTAACTTTCCTGTGGGTTGCCAATATCGAGTATTGGAAAAAGATGGCGACGCAGTCTTGATTGAAAAAATAGGAGATGAAAACAATCCCTATTTTGTGTCAGCCAATTTTCTTCATACTATATCAGATTTTCAAGAATGAACAGGAGGTGAATATTATGCAAATGTGTCCATTTTGCGATAATGTCTATGATGAATCGGAATACAGTCGGTGTCCATATTGTTCCGGTGAATTAAAGCACAAAAAGAAAAAGCGATTCTTCAAAAATTGTCCCAACTGCGGAGGCATTATGTATTGGGATGGTTTATGGGAATGTACGAATTGCGGAAAAGAGATCAACTCAGACAAAGATGATAACGACGGCATTATCGAAGGATAATTGCACCGCAATAAACAAAGAAAGGCTTTGGATTTTGTATTCCAGAGCCTTTTTTGGATTGACAAGAAACTCAATCTTAAGCACGCCGATCTCAACTTATAAAATCATGATTTTCCGTAAGTGGTCAAAGGTGTGGTCAAGCCACTTTTATCATCATAACACGATTTGGTCGCGGCGCTCGACGCGCCTTGGTCGTCGGCGGGAAAAAACAGCCATTTAGGCTGTTTTTTTAACACCGCCTGGTTCAAATCGTGCCACATTTTACTCAAAAGCAAAAAAATAAGACCGCCTAAGCGATCTTATTTTTTGGTCGGAGTGACACGATTTGAACGTGCGACCTCTTGGTCCCGAACCAAGCACTCTACCAAACTGAGCCACACCCCGAAACGATATGAAATTATGCTGATTTTTCACAGCCTAATTATTGTATCACGAACAAAATCGTTTGTCAATACTTTTTTGAAATTTTTATGGAAAAGCGGCAAATTTTTACGTTTGCCGCTTTGATCATCATTTATAAGAGAAATACTGCGGAACGCCGTCCCAGGATTCTCCATCCCAATCGAAAAAGAGCTCGGAATATCCGCCGTCGAGAAAGAGCGGCAGATAATGCTCGAAATTCGGAGACAGTCTGTCCGATGCGCGAAGCGCCTCTGGCTTCATCCAGAACACTCTTCCCTCATTCGTTTCTCCGATCAGCTCGCCCGAAAAGTCGGTCGCCCGATAGAGAAATTCGATATAACGGTGTCCCGTTTTTTTGTCTGCCCAATGGACCATACCGCAAGGAATCACGGAAGAAACGGAAAGTCCCGTTTCCTCCGCAATTTCTCTGATCGCGGAAGCGGCAAAGCTTTCGCCCTGCTCGACCTTTCCGCCGGGGAACGTGAGTCCCGGCCAATCGGTCTTGATTCTGTCGAGGACGAGGACCTCGCCCGCTCCGTTTACGACCATGGTCATGTTATAAAATTTCGCGCCTTTGCCGAAGGGCTTTGCTTCGCTCATCTTGCTTTGGTTGCGTTTTCCATAACGGCTTTCGCGGTGAATTCTTCAACGGAAAGCGCGCCGAGGTTCTTGCCGTCGCGGGTACGAACGGAAACGGTGCCTTCTTCGACTTCCTTATCACCGATCACGAGCATATACGGAATCTTTTCAAGCTGAGCGCCGCGGATCTTGTAGTTCGCGCTTTCTGCTCTTGCGTCGAGCTCGGAACGGATGCCTGCAGCCTTCAGCGTTTCGTTGACCTTTGCCGCGTATTCGTTGACACGGTCGGTAATGGTGATGACCTTCACCTGTGTGGGAGACATCCAAAGCGGGAGCGCGCCTGCGTATTTTTCAATGAGAAGCGCGAGGGTACGCTCGTAGCAACCCATGGAGGTACGGTGGATGATATAGGGGTTAACGAGCTTGTTATTGGAGTCAACGTATTCCATGCCGAATTTCTTCGCGAGAAGCATATCGATCTGGATGGTTACGATGGTATCTTCCTTGCCGAATACGTTCTTGCACTGGATATCGAGCTTCGGACCGTAGAATGCGGCTTCGTCAACGCCGATTTCGTACTTAATGCCGTTTTCGTCAAGAAGTCTGCCCATGATCTCCTGCGCTTCGTTCCACTGCTCTGCGGTGCCTTCGTACTTGTCGGTACGGTTGGGATCCCACTGAGAGAAACGGAAGGTGCAGTCTTCGAGAAGACCGAGGGTTTCGAGGCAGTATTTTGCGAGTTCGAGACAGCCTTTGAATTCTTCTTCGAGCTGGTCGGGACGGAGGACGAGATGTCCTTCGGAGATGGTGAACTGACGAACGCGGATCAGACCGTGCATTTCGCCGCTGTCTTCGTTACGGAAGAGCGTGGAGGTTTCACCGAGACGCATGGGAAGCTCTCTGTAAGAGCGCTTCTTATTGAGGAATACCTGATACTGGAAGGGGCAGGTCATCGGACGAAGCGCGAAGCATTCTGCGTTTTCGTCGTCGGGATCGCCGAGAATGAACATACCGTCGCGGTAGTGATCCCAGTGACCGGAGATCTTGTAAAGCTCTCTCTTCGCCATGAGAGGAGTCTTGGTAAGGAGATAGCCTCTCTTCTGTTCTTCGTCTTCGATCCATCTCTGGAGGAGCTGGATTACACGCGCACCCTTGGGGAGAAGGATGGGAAGGCCCTGACCGATGGAGTCAACGGTTGTGAAGAATTCAAGTTCGCGTCCGAGCTTATTGTGGTCGAAGTCGG
>JAZRLQ010000135.1:0-2466 GCA_045646925.1 Eubacteriales bacterium | reverse complement strand
ATTGCCAATGCGATTTTTTCTTTAAAATTTTTGTTTTCCTTAGGCTTTCCTTTTTCAAAATATTGACAAGACGGATTTCCAATGTTATAATATCTTTTATAACACAGGAAATTCTATCTCAAAAAGGAGAAAAACAATATGAAAGTCAGCAAAATGCTCGGCGAACGCTTCAAGCAGGCGCCGAAGGATTGTATCATCGACAGCCACGCGCTCATGATGCGCGGCGGCTACATGAAGTATGTCGGCAACGGCATCTACTCGCTTTTTACCCCCACCAAGCGCATTACCACCAAGATCGAAAGAATCATCCGTGAGGAAATGGACAGAATCGACGGTCAGGAGGTTATGTTCCCCGTCGTTATGCCCGCAACCCTCTGGGAAGAATCCGGCAGATATACCAGCATCGGAAGCGAAATGGCTCGCTTCAAGGACCGTAGCGGCAACCCCATGGTTCTCGGTATGACTCACGAAGAAGCGGCAGTTCACCTCGCTCGCGATACCGCGAAATCCTATGCGGATTTCCCCTTCATGATCTATCAGGTTCAGACCAAGTTCCGTGACGAGCCCCGTGCGCGCGGCGGTCTCATCCGCGTACGCGAATTCACGATGAAGGACGCGTACTCCTTCCACACCTCTCAGGCTGACCTCGAAGCATACTACGAGCGTTGCCACGAGGCTTACGAACGCATTTTCAAACGCGCAGGCGCAAAGAACGTTATCTCCGTTAAGTCCGACTCCGGTATGATGGGTGGTAGCGTTTCCCACGAATTCATGCTCCTTTCCGAAATCGGTGAAGATACGCTCGCGATCTGCCCCGAATGCGGCTATAAGGCAAATATGGAAGCGGCAGACTGCCTCGTAAAGAACGAAGCAGGCGAGATCGCTCCCCTCACCAAGGTACATACGCCGAACGCAAAGACCATCGAAGAGGTCGTTAAGTTCCTCGGCGTTTCCGCAAAGAACCTCTGCAAAGCAGTCGTATATCAGAAGAACGAGGACGACTCCTACGTGATCGCATTCGTTCGCGGCGACCTTGAAATCAACGAAACCAAGCTCCGCAACTACCTCGGCTACGAGATCCATCCCGCGGCTTCCATCACCGAAGAAAGCGGCATCGTTGCCGGCTTCATCGGCGCGATCGGCCTCGACAGCAAGATCAAGGTCGTTTGGGACCGCTCCCTCGTTGGTATCGAAAACCTCGTTTGCGGCGCAAATGAGACCGATTACCACTACACCGGCATGAATATCGCGCGCGATATCGGCGCGGTTGAATACGTTGACGTTGCGAAGATCTACGCAGGCGCGGTATGTCCCGTTTGCGGCAAGCCCGTTATCGAGATCAGTAAGGGTATCGAGGTCGGTAACATCTTCCAGCTCGGCACGAAGTACACCAAGTCCATGGATATGACTTATCTCGATGCGAACGGCGAGCTTCAGAACCCCATCATGGGTTGCTACGGCATCGGTGTCGGCAGACTTTGCGCTTCCATCTGTCAGGAAAGCCACGATAAATTCGGTCCCATCTGGCCGATGTCCATCGCTCCCTGGCACGTTGAGGTCTGCAACCTCCGCTCGGATGACGAGACCGTAAACAATACCGCAAATGCTCTCTACGAAGAGCTGATGAACAAGGGCGTTGAGGTTCTCTACGACGACAGAAACATCCGTCCCGGCGCGATGTTCGCAGACGCTGACCTTCTCGGCGTACCCGTGCGCGTAGTCGTTTCTCCCAAGACCTGCGAAAAGGGTGTCGTTGAGGTTTCCTTCCGCGACAAGTCCTTCAAGGGCGAATTCGCCATCGCAGAAGCGGCTGAAAAGATCAAAGAGATCGTTCAGACCGAGCTTGCAAAATACAATATCTGATTATATAAGGAAATCCGAGCTTTGGCTCGGATTTCTTGATTTTACGGGGAATTGCGGAATTTGACCGCACGATAGTCCGCATAAAATAAAAAAACCTCTCATATACATTAGCGACAGATAAAATAACGAAAAATGATCTGGGAGGTATTTTTATATGGCAACCAATAATATTTACAGCGATATCGCGACGAGAACGGGCGGTGATATCTATATCGGTGTCGTCGGACCCGTGCGTACGGGAAAATCCACCTTTATTAAAAGATTCATGGAGACCCTCGTGATCCCGAATATTCAGAACGATTACGATCGCAAGCGCGCAAAGGACGAAATGCCGCAGTCTGCGGCGGGAAAGACCGTCATGACCACCGAGCCGAAATTCATTCCCGACGAGGCTGTGGAGATCACGTTGGACGGCGGCGCGGCGCTCTCCGTCAAGATGATCGACTGCGTCGGCTATATCGTTCCCGAGGCGCTCGGCAATTTTGAGGGCGATAAGCCCCGCATGGTTCTGACGCCGTGGTCGGAGGAAAGTATGCCCTTCGATCAGGCGGCGGAGATCGGTACGAGAAAGGTCATCCGCGACCATTCCACCATCGGCGTTCT
>JAZRLQ010000134.1:0-20802 GCA_045646925.1 Eubacteriales bacterium | reverse complement strand
ACACGCACGCAAACATTCCCGTCCATTTCGCAAACGTTGACGCAGAGGCTACCGAGGCGCAGCATACGGCGATCATCTCTGTCGGCTGGGACCCCGGTCTGTTTTCTCTCAACCGTCTCTACGGCGGCGCGATCCTTCCCGACGGAAAGGATTATACCTTCTGGGGCAAGGGTGTCAGCCAGGGACATTCCGATGCGATCCGTAGAGTTGACGGCGTTGCGAACGGCAAGCAGTACACCGTTCCAGTGGAGGAAGCGCTCGCTTCCGTGCGCCGCGGTGAAAACCCCGAGCTTTCCACGAGAGAGAAGCACACCAGAGAATGCTTCGTCGTTGCAAAGGAAGGCGCGGACAAGGAGCGTATTGCAAACGAGATCAAAAATATGCCCAACTACTTTGCGGATTACGATACCACGGTCAACTTTATTACCGAGGAAGAGCTGCAGAGAGATCACGGCGGCATTCCTCACGGCGGATTTGTGATCCGAAGCGGCAGAACGGGAAAGGAGCTGGAGCATAACCATATTATCGAATACAGCTTGAAGCTGGATTCCAATCCCGAATTCACATCCTCCGTTCTCGTGGCTTACGCGCGCGCCGCGTACAGAATGAGCAAAGAGGGCAATTTCGGTTGCAAGACCGTCCTCGACGTTCCGCCCGCTTATCTCAGCCCGAAATCCGCGGAGGAGCTGAGAAAGACTCTGCTTTGAGTTTTGTTCAAATTCGTGTTTACATGATCCGAATCGGATCGGAAGGGAGAGCTTTTCATGTATAATATCAAATTCAACGATTACATTCCCGAGCCGAGCCCCGCGACGTCCGACCGCATTGTTGCGGCGCATTATTATGCGGCGTGGAAATACGGCGCCGCCGAGGTCCACGAGGGCTTCAACGATCTCGCGACCGAATTTCCCGACAGAACGCCTCTTATGGGCTATTATGACGAAGAAAATCCGGAGGTCTGCGACTGGGAGATCAAGTGGGCGGTGGAGCATGGCATAAACTGCTTCGTTTACTGCTGGTACAGAAGACTCTCCAATATGGGTAAGACCGTGACGGTAAACGATCTGCGTTGCGGACACGGCATCCACGAGGCGCTTTTCCATGCGAAATATCAGAAGTATATGAAATTCGCGATCATGTTCGAGGTCAACAAGCTTTGGAGCGCGACCGACGAAAAGGATATGCTGGAAAATCTCATGCCCTTCTGGATGGAGAACTATTTCAGCCGCGACAATTATCTGAAGATCGACAACAAGCCCGTTCTTTTCATCTTTAACCCCCGACGTCTTGCGGAGGAAAGCTTTTCGAGCGCGGAGAGTCAGAAGGCGACCTTCGATGCCTGCCGTGAATATTGCCGCGCCCACGGCTTCGACGGCATGGTATTCGCGCCCTGCAATACCGAGCTGACGAAGGAAGCCTGCGAGGACGCAGTTGCGCGCGGATACGATTTCCGCTTCGGCTACAATTCCGGCTACAGAGCGCCCGTGGATTTCTACGACGATGAGGACGATATCGTGAAACAGCAATGTGAGCTGTACCGCAAACGTCTGGAAAACGATAACAAGCGCTTTATTCCGACGGCATCCTGCTTTGCCGATGCCACACCGCGCCATACTGAGCGTTGGCGCGCGCTCGGCGGTTATCCCTTCTATAAGGAAAAACGCTGGTATATCAGTCCCGAAAATTTCCGTCGCGTGCTGGAGGGCATGAAGGAGATATCCGACGCGTTGCCCGACGATGCGTGGGGAAAGAAGATCATCATGATCGATAACTGGAACGAGTGGGACGAGGGACATTTCGTTGCCCCGAGCCACAAATTCGGTTATAAATATCTGCAGGCGGTCCGCGAGGTCTTCACGAAGAGAGACAATCTCCCCGATTACCGCACGCCGCAGGATCAGGGCTTTACAGGCTATAACAAATCGTGGACCACGCCCGACTTTGCGGAATTCTGCAAGAAAAAGTATCAAAACAACGATTGATCGCGGCGTTTGGGAGGAAGAGCAGATGGAAAAATTCGTAAACACCGTTCCCGCTGAAAATCAGATGATCCGTTCCGACGTGACGAGCTTTCTCGGAGATCGGAACGCGCCGCTGAAGATATTGGTTCTCGGAAATTCCATTACCCGTCACGGACCGGCGGAGGCGATCGGTTGGCATTTCGATTGGGGTATGGCGGCAAGCGCGCCCGAAAAGGACTACGTTCACCGTTTGCACGCACTACTGGAGGAAAGCGGAAGACCGTCTTATATGATGGTCCGTCAGGCTTCCCATTGGGAAAGAAATTTCAATGATCCCGCGTGTCTTTCCGATTATGAGAACGAGAGGGCGTTCGGCGCGGATATCGTCGTGTTCCGACTCGGCGAAAACGTCGCGAAGGAGGATCATCCTTATCTGAAGCAGGCCGCGAAGGATTTCATTTCCTACGTTACGCCGAAGGGCGCATCGGTCATCGTCACGACGAATTTCTGGAAAAACGCCGAAAAGGACCTCGCTTTGAAGGAAGCCGCTTCGGAGCTTGGCTATCCCTGCGTGGATATCGCGTGGACGGACGAAGCACAGATGGCGATCGGCAAATTTGAGCACCACGGTGTATCCATTCATCCCGGCGACGAGGGAATGGAAATGATCGCGGAAAAGATTTTCGAAGCGATCGTTTCGGATCGGATTTGAATAAAAAAGAGCCTGAGGCATTTCGGTGCTTCAGGCTTTTTTTGCGGAAACTTATTCTTTTTCGATGATGATCTTGCCGAAATATTCGGGTCTGTGGAAATCGGGAGCGGGCGCTACGATGGGAGTCCACGAACCGAAGGGCGCGTTCGCGTTTTCATCGCATTTGTAGAAGTTGCCCGTCATTTCGAGCGTTTCGTCGATCTCCGAAAGACCGAAGATCTTTTTCAGCGATGCCTCCGGAACGAAAACGAATACCTCCCAACCGTCCTCTCCGATATTGACGGAAACGGGGAAGCGTACGATGCCGAGCGCATCGAGAAATACACGTCCGTGTCTGCCTTCGCCGAAGCTCATGAAGGTCACGCCGAGACTGTTGGATTCGATATTGAGATAGCGGATATCCTTCGAGCCTGCCTTACGCATACCGAAGAAGAATTCCATGCAGCTATCCATGCAGACCATGCCGTCGAGCTGCATTTCCTTGGAAACGGGGTGCTTCTCCTCGCAGAAAAGATGGATGTAAAGACCGGATCTTTCGTCGCCCGTTTTTGCATACGAAAGCTGTCCGTAGGTCTTGTATGCGCGCTCCGCGCCTCCCCAGGAAAAGGAGTCCACGTCGGCGCGTTCGACACCGCTCCAATCAGAAGGGACGGCGTTTGTTATTTTGAGATGATACTGCTTCAAGATGATCTCCATTCCGCCGCTCCGGAAACGGCAATGTGAAATTGAGTTTCGTTCAAAATGGTTCCGGCTCCATTCATAAGACAAATATTATAGTATCAGTATACCACGCCTGCGCCCATATGTCAAGGTTTGTTCGATCGCAAAGCGAAGGCGGCGCCGCAGGTGACGATCTGAGGCGTTTGCGCAAAAAAGACCTTATCCACAAAAATGCGGAGAAGGTCTTTTGGTGTATCAATCCATGGGGACGAGGTGGTCGTCGCTTCCGAGATGAGCGCTGTTGCGCTTATCGTCGTGCTGTTCTCCGAGGATCGAGGTGAGCATTTTCATCGTCTGCTCGGGATCGTAGGTCTGATAGTGGAGGTGGAGGACGTCGCCCTCGCGAAGCTCCTGCGTGCCGTGATGAATGGACGGTGAAAGCTTTCTGTCGATTGAAAGGATCGCGCAGGTGGGCGGCCAGAGGATGTCTCTCGTTTCCATGCCGTCAGCAAATGAGCCCTTTTGTACCGTCAGATAGGAGTATACGATGATCGCCTTTTTACCGCGGTGCTCGCGCTCCACGCGGGATTCGATAACGGTTTCCGTAAAGCAGGTCTTGTCGAAAAGCTCGGCGATGATGTAGGAAACGACGACGCCGAAGATGACGGGCAGAATGTTGCCCGAAATGCAGAGCGCCTCCGCCGAAAAGGTGACGGCGGTGATCGGCGTTCTCGAGGATGCCGCGAGGAAGGAAGCCATGCCGACGACGATCAGTATCGTGTAATATGCGCCTTCGATGAGATCAAGCGCGATCAGTCCGTCCGCAACGAGCGACGCGAGCATCGCGCCGAACGCGAGATTCGGAACGAACATACCGCCGCTGACACCTTCGTTATTGGCGACGATCATCAGTAGCGCGCGGATGACGAGCACGGAAAGGATCGCGTACCAAACGGTTTTTCTGTGAAGGATCAGCTCGATCAGCTCGTGACCCGTTCCGATGAAGTTCGCGGAGAGAAAGCCGAAAAATGCGGTCACGCTGAAGATGATGATCAGCTTGAGATGGAAGGGGATCTTCCCCGCCTTTGTTTTCGAGAATTGATTGACCACGCGGTAAAGCTTCGTGAAAAGAATGGAGCAGATACCGCAAACGGCGCCGATGATGATCGCTACCCAGAAAAATTTGGCGGGAAGCGTTCCCGTGATGGAAATGTCGAAAAACGTGACGTTGATCTTGAAGAAAAAGCAAAGGTATCTGTAGGTCACGGTACCGAACAGAACGGAAATGGAAGCAACCATGAAAATCGCGGTGGAAAAACGTCTGTGCGCTTCCTCGAGCGCAAACATGATGCCCGAAAGAGGCGCGCCCGTTGCGATCGCAAAGCCGGAGCAAGCGCCGCCGGTCATTAAATATCGTTCAAAAATGGGTTTTCTCTTTCTGCGGAGACGTGAATTGCCCGCGCCGACGGCGGTTGCCATCTGAACGCTGGGACCTTCGTTGCCGAGCGGAACGCCAGCGAGAAAGGTGAGAAGCGCCGAGCCGAAGAGGACGAAAACACCTTCTACCCAACGGAGCGGAAGCAGACCTCTGATGGAAGCGACCGCGGTCGGAATACCACCGCCTCGGCATTCCTTCGCAAAGCGCAGAATGAGCGCGGAAACGGCGCCGATACACGCAACTCCGAGAATGAGGAGAGGAAGATAGATCGGGTTTTCACGAACGAATCCGTAGATCCGTTCCGAATGATGCATAACGTACGATGCGGAGAGCTTGAACAGGAAGATCAGAACGCCCGTCAGTATGCCCGTCATCATGGGGAAGAGAATATAGGGGATCAGTCGGTTTTTGATTCCTAAAGATTCTGTGTTTTTCATGTCGGTTTGCCTCCTTGGCAGGTTTTTGAAACACAAAAAGATGCTTGCGTAGAAAATGCACCGATTGTTATGTATATATTGTACCACAAATTTTTCCTCTTGTAAATATAAAGGATAGACAATCTTGATTATATTATGCGTACCATTCGTCCGTGTTTATGCACACATCTTTTGCGAATCGACGGCTTCTCGTTTCCTCCTTTTTTCATTTGACGCACGAAATGAGTGAAAGTTCCGATATATATTGATTTTTGATTTTTTCGTGCTATAATACAGATGTAAAATTCATTTTTGGAGGTTATGATGTCAACTGTAAAAATCGTAAGCTTTAATCTTCGTTGTGTGTGGAAAGGGGATGGCGTCAACGCGTTTATCTTCCGCGCGGGCATGGTCTACGATAAGATCATGCGCGAAATGCCGGACGTGATCGCCTTTCAGGAAATGACGGCAAATCACCTCGAGCTTTTGAAAAGAATGTTGCCCGAATACGTTTTCTGCGGACAATTTCGTAGCGAAAACTATGCGGGAGAAGGACTTTTTACAGCGGTACGCAAGGATGCATGGGATGTGATCGCGTACGAGACATTTTGGATCAGTCCCACGCCCTACGTCGCAGGCTCTCGCTTCGAGGATCAGAGCGATTGCCCGAGAATCTGCGTCGTGACGCAGATCAGAAACAGAAACACGGGAAAAATGCTTCGTCTTTATAATATCCACCTCGATCATATCTCTGATGCGGCGCGTATCAAGGGTATCCGTTGCGTATTCGAAAAAATGGAGGAATTCAACGGAAAGCTCCCGCTTCCCTCTGTCGTTTTGGGTGATTACAATGCGACTGCCGACAGCGATACGATCCGCTTCTGCAACGATTACAAAACGCCCGCGATGTACGACGTTACGGACAAGATCCCCGCGACCTTCCACGATTACGGAAAATGCGCCGCGAAGATCGATTACATCTACGTCACCGAGGAGCTGAAAAGGGCGTTTCTCGCTTCTTCCGTCTGGGCGGACGAGAGAGAAGGCGTCTACCTTTCCGATCATTATCCCGTCTGGGCAGCGTTCGAATCGGAGGCGCTCTGAAAAGTAAATGTGGTATTCGCACGCTCATCTCGGTGAGCGTGCGAGTTTTTGTTTGCCACAGCTTCGCAAAATGGGGACTTTTACGGCACTGCGGTCGAGGCTTGCAGAGTTTTATCATGTTCGAGGCTATGGGAAAATAAAGTGTAACACATTTGTAACGCCGCGTATGCTATTATAATTAAGTTGTCGAAAAATCAATTTGGTGATATAATATACACGAGAAATTTTCGGAGGTGGAAAAATGCCGGGTATCAAGAACAGAATTCCTATATTCAAAAAAATATATTTGCAATTTGCGAGCGTTTTGCTGCTACTTTTGCTTGCCGCTTTTCTTTTGTGGCTCAATAATAGCCGCAGTATGCAAGCAATGCCGTCAATGGTCGGAAGCGTATATTTTGACGGCGAGTATCGGATCGAGGACGGCGAATGGCATAAGATCGTAGAGGGCGAGCATATTCCTTCTACCAAGGGAGACGTCACCTTGCGCGGAAATTTCCATATGCAAGCGCCCGACGGCGAGTACGTCGGCGTTTACAGAGAAGAAATACCGATCGCTTTCTTTGTGGATCACATTAATTTAACGTTTTACGAAGAGGGAAGCGATCCGTTCGTCATCGATACGGAAAATCCCTTGTACGGCGATTCGGTTTGCGGTGTCAGATGGGAGGCGTATACTCTGACGAGCGATAGCGAGGAAACGATCGAAATTCTGATCCATAATCCCCATAATTTCGGAAACGAAACCGCGATCGACGAAATGTTGTCCCAGACGGCTTTGTGGACGGGAATTGAATTTGAAAAAAATGTTTCAGATAGCGGGGAGCGGGAGAGAAACGTGGGCACGCTGTTGACGCTCGTTTCCATCGTGTTCTTCGGAATTGCGTTGTTTTCGAGTCTGATCCACATCAAAAGCAGCAAGATCATCTGGATCATTGGACTTGCGGTCTTGTTTGCGGGACTTTACTTTTACTACCGCTCGGCAGGCATTCATTTTCATAGCGATTCGACGGTTTCCAATACAACGATTCTCGGCGCTTCCATGATGTTTTATATGCTGTTCCTTTGCGTGCTGATCTCCTGCTTATTGAAGACCATGCAAAAGATCAGTAACATCGCGGTCATTGTTTTGGGCGCCGCAAATGCGGCATTCTTCGTTCTGCCGATGGTGACCGACGTACATTTTTATGATACTTGGGTTTGGTGGGCGTTCGTGCAGTTCGCGGTGAATACCGTGATAGCAATCTGCCTTATCAGAGAATTCTTTATTTCGAAAACGAGTGAAAGATGGCTTTATATCGGGGCGTTTTTGCCTTTGATCGCATTCGTCGTCGACGTTGCCGGAACGAAGCTCGCCGTTTGGAAGGGCGGCGTGATTTCTCAATACGTTTTCATTGTATTGGTTGCCGTAGCGGCGGTCATGGTACTGAAGTTCATACCGGGCAATATCAACGCGGTAGCAAAGGCAAAGGAGCTTGAGATGGAGAAGATCGTTCTCAACGCCCAGCTCGCCGAGAGCAGAATTTCCACGATGATGAGCCAGATCCGTCCGCACTTCATTTACAATACGCTCGGCAGCATCGAACAGCTCTGTAAGATGGATCCCAAGAAAGCGGGCGAGCTCGTACACAACTTTGCAAAATATCTCCGAGGAAATTTCGGAGAGCTTGATAATCCGAAGCCGATTTTGATGTCGCAGGAGATGGAGCACGTGCATCACTACGTCAGCATTGAAAACGTGCGATTCCCGGATATGACGTTCACGTTTGAGATGAACTCGGAGGATTTCCATATTCCCGCGCTGACCGTTCAGCCGATCATCGAAAACGCGATCAAGCACGGTCTGATGAAGCTTCCGAGAGGCGGAACGATCCACGTCGTTTCTTATGAAACTGACACGGATTATTGTATTTCCGTGGAGGACGACGGCGTTGGATTTGACACGAGCGTGCTGATAGACGAAAGAAAGCACGTGGGACTTCGCAACATCCGCGAACGTCTCAAGGTAATGGTAAACGGTAAGCTGGAGATCGAAAGCGCCGTTGGCGTTGGCACCAAGGTGCTGGTAACGATTCCGAAGGGGGTGAGAAAATGATTGCGATAGCAGTGGATGATGAAGCGCTGATGCTGGGCGCGTTGGTGGCGGCGATCGAAGCGTCGCCCGATATTGCCGAGGTCGCGAAGTTTTTGGATTGCGAGGCGGCGCTTGATTTCGTAAGAGGAACTCCCGTGGATATCGCTTTTCTGGATATCAATATGCGCGGCATGGGCGGACTTGCATTGGCTGAAAAAATCGTTGCAATGCGTCCGGATTGCAAGATCGTATTCTGCACCGGATACGAGGAATACGCCATTCCCGCGTTCAAGCTTCACGCGTCGGGTTATTTATTGAAGCCCATTTCGGCTGAAGACGTGCAAGCCGAGGTCGATAATATCAAGGGCGTACGCCAAAAGGAAAAGCTTCTCAGAGTGAATTGCTTCGGTAATTTCGAGGTGTACGTGAAAGAGGAAAAGCTCGTATTCAAGCGTTTGAAAACGAAAGAGCTGTTTGCGTATCTCGTGGATCGAAAGGGAGCGGGCATGACGGCGAAGCAGATCTGCGCCGTGTTGTTTCCCGACGATGCGGATGACGCCAAGAACTCGACGTATCTTCGTCAGCTTTTCATGGATCTGAAAAACACTCTGAAATCGGTGGGCGCGGCGGCGGTCCTTTGCCATGAGACTCCGTGTTACCGTATTGATACGAGTCTTATCAAATGCGATTATATCGGCTATCTCGAAACCGGCAAGCCCGAATTTCGCGGCGAATATATGATGCAATACAGTTGGGCAGAGGAGACCTGCGCCATGCTTCTGTTCAAATAAGCAAAAACGGCAGAAAGTTTTTCTACCGGTTTTTACTTTTTGTAACAGCTTTGTAACGCCTGCTGCGATATAATGGTTACGTATAAGGGATACATTTGCGCGGAGGATATTTATGGAAGAAACAAAGAAATTAACGATATTACACGCAAACGACTTTCACGGTCAGATCAGCTTCAAGATAGCCAAGGATTACACCATCGAGGGTGGTATCTCCTTGCTTTCAAGTTATATAAAAAAGGTTCGCAAGGAAGAGGACACGGTATTTTGCGCGATATGCGGAGACATTTTGCAGGATAATATTCAGAATGCCTGCAGCAAGGGTATCAATACGGTAAAGCTTCTGAATCTCATTATGTCGGACGCCTTCTCTCTCGGAAATCACGAAATCATGGCATCGACACCGATTCGGTAGCCTTCTTCATTACCGGCTATTCGCGCGCGGGTGCGACCTCGAATCTGGTAGCGAAGAAGCTGACCGACGATTACGGTGAGAATAAGGTCTATGCGTATTGCTTTGAAACGCCGAAGGGCGGTGTCTTTACCGAGCTGAAGGACGGGCTCACGTATACCAATATTCACAACGTAATCAACGGCGTTGATATCGTGCCTACCGTGGGACCCGAGCAGATGGGCTTTATTCGTTACGGCGTGTATCATATCGTTCCCGATTATAAGGTCGGAACCGACGCGTACGACGCGCAGAAGGAGCTTATGCTGGCTCAGCTTGCGGCGATCAACAAGAATATTGAGATCGAGGACGAATTTGCGGAAGCAACCATGGAATACTTTGGAAGCACGATCGATTTTACCGGCTGGATCATGGATAGCTTGATCGATCCCGAGTGGTTCCCGGATTATAAAACCGCTGAGGATTGGATCCCCGTGTTCATCGAGAAGCTTCAGGAATATTCCATGACCGATATGAGAGATAAAGCGGATCCGGATCATGCGGACGGCATCTACAACAGTGAGTCTGACGATTGGCTCGGTTACCGCAACTTCTACTCAAATTACAAATGGTATATTTATTTTGATGAAGCCGACGGCAACAAAATGAAGATCAAGGGGTACGCAGACGAGCCCGATGATTTCGATAGCGGCAAATACACGGCTCTCACGCTTGAGGACGCGATCGGAAATCTGATGATGTTCTACTCCGGTATGTCCGCGGAAAAGAAAGCCGCGCTCATGGGCGTGCTTGGAAAGCTCGATTTCGGCGCGATCATGAAAAATTTGAATAAGGGACACATTTATTGGTCGGTTATCGACGATTGGCGCGAGTTTGGCGTTGATACGAAGAACGAGGAATTCCACAAAATATGGGAGGTAGTCAATGCGAGCATGAAGCCTGAGGAAGGTCAGGAGAAGCCCGATACAACGCTTGAACAAGAGCTGAAGAAGGTTTTGAACGATGATCAGTACGAAATGCTGATGGCTTCCTTGTACGTGGCGCTGGATTTCTTGCTCGATTTCGTGGCAGAGGATTATAATCTGACGGACGCAAATATGCTTGGAACTTTGCTTTATAATATTGGTAATATCCTGCAGACGCATTATCACGACGTAACGTATTCTTGGGTAAGAAGCTACGATAGCTTTTACAGCGACATCAAGTACGTTTGCGATCTCGAAAAACAGAAGATCAAGATTGCCCGCCTTTATTGACTCGCTCAATCGGGCGGCGGGATACGTCGTTTGCGATCACGAAAAAATTTATTTCGAAAACGCCGACGCTCTGACCGAACATGAGCGCGCGGCGATTCTTGCCACTCATACGGGAAACGTCTCGGTATATTCCTTTGCCGCTGAGGTTGAATATCACGCGAGATTTTTGACTGCCTTTGCGAAAATCCAAAATCCGTTTTGCAGAAAATCCTTCTATGCTTCTGCCATTCGAGCCGATATGACGATCGGCGACGCGGAGCGCAGAAGATTCGCTTCGTATTACAGAGAAAACTCCGGACTTGTACGCAGGCAGTATCGATTACATAAAAATTTTTAAAGGAGGAACACGAATGACGGTTGTTTGTGTGGACGATCATTCCGTTATGCTGAAAGGCACCAAGCAAAGCGTAGAGCAGATCCTGCCCGACGCGAGCATTGTTGCTTTTACGAATGCTGACGAGGCGCTCGCCTTTGTGAAAGAGAACGGCTGCGACATTCTGATCAGCGAGATCGAGCTTTGCGGTATGGACGGTCTCACTCTTGCGAAAAGAGTTAAGAAATTGAATTCCCAAGTGAATATTATATTTTTGACGGTTTGTGACGAAAAAGAATATGCAAAAGAGGTGTTGCGGCTGAAGCCCAGCGGGTATCTTGTGAAACCTGCTCAAAAAGAGCAGCTCGAGCTTGAGCTCGTCGGCCTCCGATACAATCCTTGCGCAGTGTAATGGAGGAGAAACGATGGAAGAACTTGATAGCGTATGTTTATGGATCGCCGAGCTTGTTCCGCTTTGCGCGACGTTGTTTGCATTTATATACGGCTTGAATAAATTTTTCAAAAAGGGAACGCCTCTGTTTCTTCAGAGCATTACCATGGCGATGGGATGTCATTCGCTGGGAAGCGTCTATCATCTGTGTCAAACGCTTACGACCAATCGGGTGATCGAAGGCTTTACTCCCGCTTATCTCGGAAGAATCGGCTTCTTTCTCTTTCTGATCGCCGCAAGCTACGGTCAGATGGACAGAATCGTCGACGATGGATCGAAGAAGTTCAGACCGTTCCGCATCATCGCTTTCATCGCGCTGATATGCGCGGCGCTTCTGTATCTGCCAAGCGGACTGATGGAGGATCTGCCCATGTCGACCAAAATAGCGGTTCTGCTCGTTTGGATCCCCGCCGCGATCAGCGTGTATTACAATTTGAAGCATGCGATCATCCCCGATTTCGATTTCGGCTTTATCAAAGCGATCAAGCCGTATAACGTTTTGGCAACCTGTCTCGGATTTGCGGAGCTGTTATGTCTGACCGCGTGGAATTATCTGTCAAACGTCGCGCTCGTGATCACGGCTTTCGTTTTTTCGTGGCTTTGCATCGCGATGATGTTTTCAGCTAAGAAAGGAGCGGAGAAGTGGACGATTTAATATACATACTGTTCGTATCGGTTTTCGTTCCGATATTTCTCATGGCGGTGCTGATCGAAAGACAGTCGCGCCAGTCCATCATTTTCGTTCTCGTCGGTATCTTCATTTCGGTTTACGCCGCCGAGATCAACGGATTTCTGAGCCGCGTTTTGCCGATGGACATTTTTGAGATCACGATCATCGTGACTCCCATCACCGAGGAGATACTGAAAGCGGCGCCGATCCTCTTTTACGCGCTGGTCTTCTCCGCGAAAAGCGAAAAGCTCTTTGCCGCCTCTATGGCGGTGGGCGTCGGATTTGCCATTCTGGAAAACGCGTTCTATATGCTGAACAGCGCGTCCTTCAAAATGCTTGACGCTGTGATCCGTGCCTTTGGCGCGGGCCTCATGCACGGAATGTGTACGTTGCTCGTCGGCGTGGGAATTTCCTTCGTCAAGAAGAAAAGAAAGATATTCCTCGTGGGAACCTTCGCTCTTTTGTCGACGGCGATCACTTATCACGGTATATACAATATGCTCGTGCAATCGGAGTACATGCTCGCGGGTTGTCTGCTCCCGATGGCAACGTATATCCCCTTCTTCATTTGGAGAATCCGATTTAAACAAAAAAATAAAATAAAACAAAAATAAAAAGGAGAATTCTCATGATCAAAAACAGAACTGCACAACTTATTTTTCAGACGATCTATTGCACACTCGGATTGGTGGGCGCGATCGCAAGTCTCGGAATCTTTGATAATATCAATCTGATCCGTTGGGATTTTTACGTACATTTCACCAATATCAGCAATTTCCTTTGCATTGGCGTGATGGTCGCTTTATCCGCAGAAGCAGGACGAAATAGCAAATCTTCTGTCAGCTTTTACGATTTAGTACGATTGTAGTACGCTTGACAAAACAAAAAGCCCGAAAACCCTTGATATATAAGGGTTTTCGAGCAAATTTATTGTTCTTGCAAATTTCTTTTATCCTCCAAAAGGCAAATTCCTTTATCCTTTTCTCCCTCCATTTCCTTTCCCAAAAACTGAAAGGAAGAAGGATCAAAAGAAAGAAAAAAGAACGAAAATTAAGCAGAAAAAGAAGACGAATTTCCTTCAAATTTTTCCAGTTGCTCCCCCTTTGTTTTCCCAAAAATAAGAAATAAAATGAGAAAAAGAAGAGGAAAAATTCCTCCTCTCCCCCATTCCAATCTCCCCTCTAAAGCAGGAAGAGATAACGAAAAAAGAGCGAAACTAATCATAAAACGGAAGAAAAGAAACAAAAAGAAAGAAAAAAGAGGAGAAAAAGAAGGGCTCTCTCATCCTCATTTCCTGTTCACATTTTCCTTAAAAAAGAAAAGGAAGAAGAAACGAAGGAGAAAATTCTCATTCAAAAATGGAAATTTGAAAGAAATGTAGAGGGATGAAATACGCGCTTTCAAGGCCATGGAAAAGAAAAAGACCCTGTCCATCCGGAGATGGACAAGGTCTGAAACTATGCAATTTTATTCTGGAAAACGTCAAACGTTTTTGCCCTGGAAAAAGCAATTTGGTTTTGCTGTAACATCGTTTATTATTCCCACTCAATAACATCGAAAAATAAAAAGTTGTTGTAATACCAATAGTTTTAGCTTTTTATTCTTTTTTTGTTCAGCATAATGTTCCGCATATTTTGGGCAAATTTTTTCTAAAAAATTTTCAAATATTTTCTATAAAAAATTTTTTTAAGCCTTGTAATTACCAAGAGAAACAAATGAATGCGGTTGACGCAAGATGATTCTGGTTGATTAATTGTCAAGGTCTCTTGTGGTACTTCTAAATCGCTCTGTGTTGATGTTTGTTGCTTTGTTAGTGGTATAGTGCTATGTGCGAATAAATCTCGTTAAATCGCTTTATTTGGGTTCATATAAGCAAGTGGTAGGGGCGGGTGCATTTGCGGTACAAGAAAAGCCCCTCGATAAAGTTTCCAATATCAAGGGGCGCAGAATATTTACTTAAGCATTGTATCAATATTTTTAATGATCTCTTGGATCTTCTTTGTGGCTTCATCTTCAATAGATAAGCTAAAGTCTACTTTGAATTTCTCTAATTCCATTCTTATTGCTTTGCAAGCTTGTATCTCTTTTTCAAGCTCCATAGCAAGTCTATCTAACGCTCTGTATTCTAATTGCATATTAAGCTCTTGTCTGCACTCTTGGAGCTTTTGCATAGCTAAGTATTCATCGGATTGTTCCTTATTGCCATCAGCAAATGAAATAGCAATCTTAGGTGGTCTATTAAGTAAATAGGTTCTTTCAAAGTGTGTCATTGTAGTATCTCCTTTGTTATTAATCATTTTTTCAAATTGTGGGGAGCGGGTTATATCAATAAATGGGATGAGGGATTTATCAATTTTAAGGGAGCGGGTTATACCAAAATATAGGTATCTCTTATAAAGTACTAAGTTATACTTATAAGAAACTGATCAGACAAAATATTTATTCATTGATTGATTGTATATATATTTCTTGTGTGTCCTTGTTCATCTCTATAAGTAGTAATACTAATAAACCCTTTATCTTTTAATAGATTATTATACCTGCTAATTTTATCTAATTGTGAATTGGAATTTGTAGAATATCCAATAGAAGCAAGAAATTGTTTGGCGGTAAAGTCTTGTTTAGTACCCGATAATTGTGAAATAGAGCAATAATATTTCATGTATATATAATATTTGCATAATAAGTTATCCTTCTGCTCTTGCAAAAGATTAACTTCTTTCTCGGTTAGTCGCACAAAACAATTATTGTTACTTCCTCTTATTACACTACAATTCAATTTAATAATTTTGTTATCCTTATCAATAGATAAAAAGTGTTTGTATTCATCATTGGCTAAGATTCTGTTAAGTGTAGCAATAGAAAAGGGGAGCAAATTAGCAAGCTTTGATATTGAACTGTAAGGGATAGTATCAAAAGCTTTGGAAGCGGGAGTGTAATGTGCCAAGTCATAGAGCGCAAACAAATGCAGATAATTTACATCTGCTTGGGGTTTGAAATTAAGATAGTAGATTTTCATTTTCGCTTCTTAAGTATCTTTCCGCTCTGATCTTGTTGTGTAGAGCGGTGTGTTCCGCTTCTGTTACCCATTGAAGATTAGATACATTATTATTTTTGCGGTTGAGATCCCTGTGGTGAACAATGGGCTTTCCATTGGGGTTTTCTATAAATGCTTCTGCCACTAAGCGGTGAATGCGACACTTGTGATCCTCGCCATCCTTTCGCAAATCCACATAATAATAACCATCCCCGCAAACAAAAGCTTGGAGAAGCTTATAACCATCTAAGCACAGGCTTAGCACCCTACCAAAAGAAGATATAAAATATCTTCCATCCATCCCCTTTATCTCATACCATTCCTCATTCTCTAAGCTTTCTTCCCACACAAAAGAAAGCAGTAAGTTCAATTCTCTTGTCTGCATAGAATCGATCTTAATAGCGTGTCTGCGTTTGTAATTTATTTGTTCCATTATCTTTATTGCTCCTTTAGGGTGCTAATAATGTACTGTAACTGCGTTTTTCTCTTATAGCCAAAGTCATAGTAGCCTTTAAGCCAATTATAGAAGCTATCTTGCTTAATACCTAAGTAATCTGCTATCTCTTTATAGGTAATACCTTGGTAACACTTTAGATATTTACATTCATTTCTTAAAAATTCATCCATTATAAACCTCTTTTCTTTTCTACTACGGAAAGTCGGAGTAAATTATTATAATAATACCTACCGCCGCAGACAATAAGCGGTAGGCATTATAAGAACAAATAAATTACTTCGCTCCCTGTAGGGGGGTATAGTTTCGGGAAATAAATATTTTCAAGTGGCAATAGGTGATAAGCGTGGCTAACTGTCCTACCAAGTGCAACATTTATTTCCTACTACGAAAATTATATCAAAAACTTTTTCTAAAATCAAAAAAGGGCGGGATAACCCGCCCTCTTATTATTCTACTCTTGGTCTTGTTCTTCTTTAAGCTCTCGCTTGTATTTATAATAGGTGTTCCTTGAAAGTCCTGTAAGGGTAATTACATCAGTATCAGCAAGAGTACCATTAAAATCAGCTGAGTGCTTCATAATAACTTCTTTTGCCTTAATACTCTTTTTAGTAGTCAGCTTAGTTCCTTGCAGTAATCCAATTTGCTTGCCATTAAGTCGAGCGGTTTCTATACCTTCTCTTGTTCTTTGGTGCAAGTCACTTACTTCTTTCTCGCTCTGCTCAAATGCTAACTTAATCTGCTCTTTAGCAAGTGCCATTAAATACTTATTAACACCTTCTAAGATATAGTCTACTGTACTTCCTGTAAGAGCAATATTATTTTCAAGTGCTTTCTTATAGGTATCTGTATTAATATGTGGCTCTTTGAGAAATACAAGGCTTACACCATTGTTATACAAGTTCTCATAGGCTTCAAAGCCATCTTCCGCATTACCGCTCATTCGGCTTACACTATCAAAAACAATGGTATCACCCGCCTTAACTACTTTCATAAGCTTGCACCATTCTTTTCTGTCTAAGCGTGTTCTTGTAAATACTTCTTGAATAATAATAGCAGTAGGATAAATAGCAGTAATATTTCTTATCTGTCTATCAATACTCTGCTTAGCTCTACTAATTCTACAGTAACCATAAATCATTATCAATACCTCTCTTGTAGTTAATCTAACCTTCGTTACTCTTGGTATTCTTATTATACTACTTATTTCTTGTTTTGTCAATAGTTTTAATACAATTTCTTGTAAGGTTAATTTTAATACTAATTGCACCTATTGTTAATTCATCATTAACATACAACCACCTATTGACAAATCCCTCAAAATAGTGTATAATAGTTATACTCATAAATAAATATAACAAAAGGAGATTGTTATGGCTATTAAGTATACTGTTATTAAGCACAAGGTTAAGAAGCTTGATGAAGCGGGAAAACCTATCAAAAATGAAAAGGGTAATTATGTTTGGGAAACTGTAGAAAAGCAGTATCGCATTGATCCTGACTTTAAGCCTACTGCTATTGATGAAATCTGTGCGGAGTTCATTGATAACTATGTTGAAGCCAATAATGAGGGCGAATGGTTTGTAAGTGTTCTTGAAAAGACAGAAACCTACAAGAAGGGCGCAAAGAAGGGCGAGGAAAAAGAGCTTTCTTTTGTTTCTATTCGCTCTGCATTCGCTAACAAGTTCTTCCCTCAAATTATTAAGGGTAAAGCAGAACAGGAGCTTTCTTTCCGCGACAAAATGCTCGCTAAGTATAAGAAGAAATAATAAACAAAGGGTAAGCCCGCAAGCTTACCCTTTTCTTTTTTATTTCTTTTTGTTCTTCTTTGTAAATATAACAACTATCTTACCTCATTTTTGTCTTCTTCTTCTTCTTCTTCTTCTTCTTCTTCTTCTTCTGTCTTGAAGTAATCAGTATTATCATTAAAAGTATCTTTAAGCTTCACGCTTGCAAGGTTTAGTGCGTCTGCGTTAGCGTCACCATAGGTATCTAAAGTCATAGCTCTGCTTGCGTGTCCCATCATAAGTGCTAAGCTTGCAATATCCATACCCGCTCTAATACCTACTGTGGCAAAGTTGTGTCTAAGTCCGTGGGGAACTATCTTCTTTCCATAAGCGTCAACTAAGCTGTTTCTTTCAACAAACTCACAGAATAAGCGGTTATATTGTTGCGGGCGCATAAACTCTTCACCCGCTCCCACAACATACCAACTATCGAGCGGGTTAATAAGTGTCTTGCGTTCTTTTAATGCTTGCTCTAATTGTGGTAACATGGGGAATGTTCTATTAGAGCTTTTGTTTTTAGGTGACTTAGTATAATCACCATTCTCACCATAGCTTACACCAACAGCCGAGCGAATTGTTATAGTATGCTTGTAAAAGTCTATATCATTCCACCTAAGTCCGCAAATTTCACCTCGTCTTAATCCCGCATAGAATGCTAACAATATTCCTACATACATAGGATCTTGTGGCTCATAGTCGGTATAAATAGCAGTTAATACATTATCCATTTGCTCATTGGTTAAATGTGTTACTTTAGGTTCACCCTTCTTAGGCATTTTAACACCCTTAAAAGGGTCTCTTAGCAATTCGCCATTGTTAAAGAAGTAATTGTAAACCTTCTTCAATCTTGCGTAAGCAGAGTGAATAGTACTTTGTGCCAGCCCTAATTGATACAACTGTGTAAGCCAACTGCTAAGAACAGTTCTATCAACAGTAGCAAAAACATAATCACCCAAGTATGGGCTAATATATTTTTTATAGGAGTAAATACTATTACTGTAAGTGCTTCTTTCGATTTCGCCTGTATCTAATTGGTGCTTTAGAAATTCCATATAGATTTCATCTACTGTTTTGGCTTTACTTACATTCGGCATTAAGTCAGCTTCGGCATTTAATTGTGCTAACCATTCATCAGCTAACTTCAAGGCTTCTTTCTTGCCTTTAGCTCCTGTCATCATTTTGCTGACTTCTTTCCACTTGCCATCGAGATCTTTATATTTCGCTCTCGCTTGCCAAGGCTTGCCCTTTCGACTTTCCAACTGCTTCACATAAACTGTGGTGTACTTCATTTTTGTTACCCCCTATCCGAGATTGTTCCGCATATTGTTCCTTGATTGTACCACAAATGTTCAGCAAAGTCAAGAGGGTATAAAAATAGAGAGAACCCAAAAAGCCTTGTAAATACAGGGTTTTTGGGTTCTGAAATTTCAAAAAAACGCAGGGGTATTATTCCCACTCGATGGTGCCGGTAGGCTTGGGAGTGAGGTCGTAGAGAACGCGGTTAATGCCTTCGACTTCGGTAACGATTCTGTTGGTTACTTTGTGGAGAACGGCGTAGGGAATCTCTTCGATGGTAGCAGTCATAGCGTCCTTTGTGTTGACGGCGCGAATGATTGCGGGCCAACCTTCGTAACGGCTTTCTTCTTTTACGCCGACGCTCTTGATATCGGGAACGGCGATGAAGTACTGCCATACGGTTTTTGCGAGGCCGCAGTTGTCGAATTCTTCGCGGAGGATCGCGTCTGCTTCGCGAAGCGCGTTGAGTCTGTCACGGGTGATGGCGCCGAGGCAACGAACGCCGAGACCGGGACCGGGGAAGGGTTGACGGTCAACCATTGCTGCGGGAAGACCGAGAGTTCTGCCGACTACGCGAACTTCGTCCTTGAAGAGAAGCTTCAAGGGTTCAACGAGCTCGAATTTTTCAGCGAGGTCAGCGGGGAGTCCGCCTACGTTGTGGTGGGATTTAACTGCTTTCTTGCCTTCGCCCTGCTTAACGCTTTCGAGAATGTCGGGGTAAATGGTACCCTGAGCGAGGAAGGAAACGCCGTCGAGCTTACGAGCTTCGTCTGCAAATACGTTGATGAATTCTTCGCCGATGATCTTGCGCTTGCGTTCGGGATCTGCAACGCCTGCAAGAAGATCAAGGAATCTGTCGGTTGCGTCAACGTAGATAAGGTTAGCGTCGAGCTGATTGCGGAAAACTTCAATAACTGCTTCACTTTCGTTCTTGCGCATGAGGCCGTGGTTGACGTGTACGCAAACGAGCTGTTTGCCGATCGCCTTCAGAAGAAGCGCTGCAACAACGGAAGAGTCAACACCGCCGGAAAGCGCAAGCAAAACCTTTTTGTCGCCGACCTGAGCGCGAACTTCCGCGATCTGTTCTGCGATAAAAGCTTCTGCGAGTTCAGGGGTGGAAATACGAGCCATGGATTCCGGTCTGAGATTGGTATTCATTCGAGTATTCCTCCTAAAAATATAAAAATCAATCATCTTTTTCGACTTGCGCTTTTCGCAAAATAGACAAGCCGACAAGTAATTTAATGTAATTATTATACAACGAAAATTGTGAATTTGTCAATAGAATTTTATGGAAAAGTTTCTCACGCTTTTTATTTTTTTCGTAAGGCAACAAAATGAAAAAAAGACATATCCTTTTATGCTGTTTAGTTGACAAGCAAAAAGGAAAATGCTATACTTATATATAGTCACGATCCATATAGCTTGAGAAAATAATGAAATAAGATAAAATACAATGATACAGAAAGGAAAAATATTATGGTAAAACGAGTTCCTAAAATTGCGCGCCGTGCATGGTTGCTCGCGCAGCAATATAAAATTGACGTATTTTCGATCGTTCCCACGGGAGGCGATGGCAGAATTACGGAAGAAGACGTGATTCGCGCGATCCAGCTGAAAATGGAGGCGGAAGGCGTTGCAACGCCCGCAGAAGAAAAACGTGCAGAAGCAGCGCCCGTAGAAGAAACGCCTGCAGAAGAAAAACCTGCAGAAGCAGCACCTGCCCAGGAAGAAGCGTCCGTGCAGGAAGAAGCACCCGCGCAGGAAGAAGTACCTGCCCAGGAAGAAGCACCCGCGCAGGAAGAAGCACCCGCGCAGGAAGAAGCACCCGCGCAGGAAGAAGCTCCTGCTCAGGAAGAAGCGCCCGCGCAGGAAGAAGCACCCGCAGAGGAAGCACCCGCGCAGGAAGAAGCACCCGCAGAGGAAGCACCCGCGCAGGAAGAAGCACCCGCGCAGGAAGAAGCTCCTGCACAGGA
>JAZRLQ010000133.1:0-5195 GCA_045646925.1 Eubacteriales bacterium | reverse complement strand
ATGGCTACGATCCGACTTGTACTGACCGACACCGATGGATTTCGGATCGATCTTGACGAGCTCTGCGAGGGGATCCTGCACTCTGCGCGCGATGGAAACGGCGCTTCTTTGCGTTACGTCGAAATCGGGGAATTCGAGCGCGCCGAGCTTGGACGCGGAGTAAACGGAGGCGCCTGCTTCGCTCGTGATGAGGTATTTGGTGTTGCACTGCATTTCCTTCAGCGTTTCCGCGATGAAGGTCTCGCTTTCCTTGGAGGCGGTACCATTACCGATGGAGACGATGTCGACGTTATACTGGGTGATGAGGCGCTTGACGATCTTCTTCGCGGCGTCGATCTTTTCGTGGGGCTTCGTCGGGTAGATGACGGCGGTGTCGAGCACCTTGCCCGTTTTGTCGACGACGGCGAGCTTGCAGCCCGTTCTGTAGCCGGGGTCGAGACCGAGGACGGTCTTGCCCTTGATCGGCGCTTGCATGAGAAGGTTTTTGAGGTTCTGCGCGAAAAGCTTGATCGCGCCTTCGCTCGCGCCGTCGAACAGCTCGGAGCGGATCTCTCGCTCGATGGAGGGAGCGATCAAACGGTCGTAGCTGTCCGCCATTGCGGAAATGATATAAGGAACGGCGGGGCTCTTCGGATTCTGAACGGTGTGGTAAAGCAGATAGTTGAGGGGGATGTCCTTCGAAATATCCACGGAGGGCTTCAGAAATTCTTCCTTTTCGCCGCGGTTGACGGCGAGGATTCTGTGATGAGGGATCTCGGAGATCTTCTCGTTATAATCGTAATACATGGAGTATACGGAGTCCTCGTCCTTCGCCTGCTTGACGGAGAACATCGCGTGCTCGTAGGTCAGCGCGCGGATGTCCTTTCTGTAATCGGCGTCGTCGGAGATGATCTCCGCGATGATGTCCATCGCGCCGTTCAGCGCGTCCTTTGCGGAAGCGACCTTCTTTTCTTCATTTATATAAGAGGAAGCAACGGTCTCGAGGTCGGGATCGTAGCGGTTTTCCTGCGCGAGAATCAGCTCGGCAAGAGGGAGCAGACCTTTTTCGCGCGCGACGGAGGCTCTCGTTTTCTTTTTCTGCTTGAAGGGGCGGTAAATGTCCTCGACTTCCGCGAGGATCTGCGCCGCCGCGAGCGCTTCTTCGATCTCGAGGGTCATCTTGCCCTGCTCCTCGATCGCGCTGCGGACCTCTTCCTTTCTCTTTTCGAGACCGCGGAGATAATTCAGACGGTCTTCCAATGCGCGAAGCTGCTCGTCGTCGAGAGATCCTGTGACTTCCTTACGGTAGCGGGCGATGAAGGGGATCGTGTTGCCCTCGTCGATCAGACCTACGGCGGCTTCGATCTGCGATTTTTTGATCGAAAGCTCTTCGCTGAGTCTTTCTATGATGTCCATAATAGTATCCTTTCTTTATCAGTGATTTTCGAGTATGGCGGTCTCCTCGGGCGTCAGCTCGCGCCATTCGCCGCGGGCGAGCGTTTCGTCGAGGGAGAGATCGGCGAATCGGATGCGCTCCAGATAGGTGATCTTGTTGCAGACTGCCTGAAACATTCGTTTGATCTGATGGAATTTGCCCTCGCACACGCTGATCTCGCCGGATCGGTCGGAGTAGAGCTTGACCGTCGCGGGTCGCGTGGAGGATTTTTCCCCGATGTCAACGCCGCGGCAGAGAAGATCGACGTCCGATTCCGTCAAGGGACGCTCGCATTCGAAGCGATACGTCTTTTCCACGTGGCATTTCGGAGAGAGCAGGCGGTGCGCGAGCGCGCCGTTATTGGTAATGATGAGAAGTCCGAGCGTGTTTTTGTCGAGTCTGCCGCAGGGGAAGACGTCGGTCTTGCGGTATTTTTCGGGTAGAAGATCCAGAACGGTCTTGTCGTTTCCGTCCTCCGTCGAGGAAATGACGCCGTCGGGCTTGTTCATCATGATGTAGACGTATTTCTGATAAATAACGGGGGTGTCCATGTAAGCGATACGATCCTTTTCGGGATCGATATGGACGGAGAGATCCTTCACGGCAACGCCGTTTACGGTCACGCCGCCGGAGCGGGCGGCTTTTTTGCTTTCCGAACGGCTTGCGGTGCCCGTTTCGGATAAAAATTTATCAAGACGCATATGAAATCCTTTCTTATATAAGAAACGTACTTTATTATATTAACACATTTCGGAGATAAAGTCAAGAGTGTTGGAATTTCGGAGCGCTTTTTGCTGATAATTTGGGAGTTTTGCACGAAAATGGCAGGAAAAGCGCTTTTTGGGGCTTTGTTTAAAAAGCAGAAAAATGGGCGCGTTTTTTATTGAAAAAAAAGGAAAATGAATCTTATGTATTCAATTATTGGAAATGTCCGTTTCAACACAAAAGACTGTACAAAAATGCGCGGAATGGCTTGAATTGACAAAAACGATGGATTTGTGGTACAATAAGCATAGGATTGTGCGGAAAAGAATGTGTTTTCCGCCGTATAATGAAAGGAAGGCATAACATATGGAACTGAAGAAACTTTTGGCGCTGATCATGTGCGCAGTCATGCTCTTTACCGTGTGCGCTTGTAACACGACACCCAATGACGGCACGACCGGCGAAAGCAGCACCTCTGACACGCTCGCAAGCGTTCTTGGGACACAGCAGGTACAGACGGAGGCGATCCGTATCCCCGTGGAAGAGATCGCAAACGCAATCAAGATCGAGGCTCAGCCGATCACGGAGACCCTCGAGATCCCGCTTATCGTTATTCTCGCGAACTTTGACGCGGACGGCGACGGCGAAAACGACTGGGACGAATCGAATCCCTCCAAGCTTTACAGCGATAAATCTCAGCCCTACTACGGCGAGCAGTGGGCAGGCTCCGAGCTTCTGGAGCATTACGAGCTTTATTTCGGAGACGGTATGTCCCTCACCAACTACTACGAAGAATTGACCATGGGCGCGTTCAAGTTCGTTCCGATCGAATTTGACGTTCTTCCCGAAAATTCCCCCGTACAGAACGGTATGATCGAGGTCACCGTCAATATTCCTCACCCCTCCGCTTCCGGCAACGCCGCAGGCACGATCACGCAGATCTTCGAGGCGACGGATCCTTACATTGACTACACGAAATATGACAGAAACGATAACGGCAAGATCGATGCGACCGAGCTTGGCGTCGTTATCCTCAATCCCGGACAGGATAAGTCCAACGGTACCAACACCATGGGCGGCAGACAGTACTTCCAGGTTCACGGTACCTCCCAGAGCCTCAACGCTTACTGCGACGATCTCAGCTTCTCCAAGGTATCCAACTTCGGTGAATACGGCAAGGGCGGCGGCATCATGCAGATCGGTACGCCCGCGCACGAGCTTGCGCATAACCTCGGCGCTGAGGACCTTTACGATACCAACAGAAACGGCCACGGCGGCGCTACCGTTACCGGTTGGCCCCGCGCGTACGACTTCTCTCTCGAATCCAACGGTAACCACCGCGGCAACGGCGCTTACCCGACCTATCTCGACCCCTATCACAGAATTTATCTCGGTTGGGCAGAATGTGTGACCGTTGAAGACGGCGTATATACCATTTCCTCCACGTTGACGGATAAGTATACCATTCTCCGCGTCAACACGCCCGACCCCGACGAATATTATCTGATCGAGATCCGTTTGAAAGAGGGCTTCGAAAAGAAGCTGACTGACGGCGACTCTCTCGGCGGTATCATGGTATGGCATATCGACGATACGCTGAACAATAGATATTTCGTGGAAGGCAGCGCTTCCACCTCCACCGCGCTCAGCGGTAAACGCCACGACCCCGCGATCGTTCCGCTTTTCCGTACCGGCTATGACGTTGCAGGTCAGTATATGACGGATACGACACCGAACGATCCCTTCTACTACTATAGCGACGATCCCTCCACCGCCGTATTCGATTCCGGTAAGTTCCACTCCGTGACCAACGGCACGCAGTCCCTCAACTCCTATCCGAAGGATTGGGAAGGCAAGGAAAACTATAACCTTCACATCGAGGTTCTCAGCGCTCCCGGTCAGGAAATGACGATCAAGATCACCAGTGGCAGAAAGGACTTCGCTCCCATCGTTTCCGCGTCCTACGACGAAAAAACGCACGATACTCTCACCGTTGTCGGTAAGATCGATTCTCTGAACAATGCGATCATCTCCGATTGCGCGGTTGCAGTTTCCACCTCTGCGGATTTCACTGAAAATCTCGTAGCGAAGGCTGCTACCTACGATGCGGAAAACGGCAAGATCACGGCGACGTTCACCGGCTTGACGCCAGAAACGAAGTATTACTACAAGGTCTACCTCCTCAGTGATAACGGCTACGTAGAGTCCGTTGGCGACACGACGATGATGGCGGCTCCGAAGGAAAAGACGAATATGAAGATCTCGCTCTACAGCGATGCCGACGCAAAGGCGTACACCATCACGGTCGATTACGGCAAGGCGCTCGTCATTCCTTCCGGTTGGCTGAAGAATATCACGAACAAGAAGCCCGGATACAAGCTCGAGGGCTGGTATCTCGACAAGGAATGCACGCAGGCATACGACATCAATACCGTAATTGCAAAGGGCACGGAAGACTTCTCGCTCTATGCAAAATGGGTTGCGAACTGATTAAAAACAAAAAGGACAGAGAATTTTCTCTGCATTCTTAGCGGAGAATTGGCAAGCACGAAAACTTCGGCAGAGAACTTGTGTTCTCTGCCGATTTGTGTTATAATGGGATGGGTGATGAAAATGGATAAAGAAAAAGATCTACCGAAACGAAAAGATTTGCGTCTTAAACATTATGATTATAGTTCTGCGGGTGCTTGTTTTGTCACGATATGCACCAAAGACAGAAAGAGAATACTCTCGAATATCATCAAACCATCGGTAGGGGTCGGCGCCCTCGACGACCCGTTGAACGGTTTCCTCAACGAACCGCAAATACCTCAAATACAATTAACGGAAATTGGTAAAGTCACCGAAAAATATTTATTATCAAGCGAAAACATCCTCGGTGTGAAAATTGACCGATATGTAATTATGCCGGACCATATACACGTAATTATCTTTCTTTATCCCGATAAATATACATCACGCAAGGACGGGTCGTCGAGGGCGCCGACCCCTACCAATGAAATGTTACCGCATATTGTTTCCACTTTCAAACGATTTTGTATTCGAGAAATTGGAAATAACATTTTTCAACGTGGAT
>JAZRLQ010000132.1:0-5885 GCA_045646925.1 Eubacteriales bacterium | reverse complement strand
TGTAAAAAGCCCTCCAATATCAGAAAACAATCCCTCAGTCGCTACGCGACAGCTCCCTTTATACAAGGGAGCCTTAGGATGCGCGCGATGTCAGGGGTATGGGCTTTGCCCTGTGCCTTTGTAATACAAAGGCGAAACTGGCGCGATAAAACAATAAAGGAGATTTTATGGTGAACAAATACATTCATATCTACAACAGACGGAATTGCTTGTTAGCTTTGTTTTGTGCAATCATTGCGTTTATCCCATTGTTTATTGTATCGCTGATATATGATGTTATTCCGGAAGATACATTGATATCTTTTGTTCCTTTTGTATTTGCTGCTATATGTGTCGCAATAGCCTCGTTGTACACAATACGTTTCAAGAAAATGATCAATATGCAGGAACAACTATATGGGGTTTCTTTTAATGATAACAATGCTGTTCATTTGGAAACAACATTGTACCTTTCGGAAGATTGGCTTATATGGGCTGGCGTAAGTTCAATGTATAAAAGCCATATTAAATCCGTACGTTCCAAGTTAATACATGGCAGAAGTGGGTCTTCAAACAAAGTAGTTATAACGACAGTTGACAACAAAAAATATGTGATTTGGTGTTTGAGTTCCTCAAATATCAATAAAATCAGAAAATGGAAAAACAATAATATAAAAGACAGTAACCCCAACAGATCTTGAAAATCTGTCGGGGTTATCTCTTTGCTTTCTGCGTATCAAATTTTTGTCTTTTCGGACAGTCGAGGACGCCTGTCCCTACAAAATAGGCGTAAACTTCCTTATGAGAACCACCCATTTGCAAACTTCTTTTTTATTATGGACACATTTTATCCGCAACCGTATTGTAATGCCGCGAAACCTATGATATACTGATAGAGTAATTCATTTTTCGAAAGGATTTTCATTATGCACCCTATATTTTACGTTCTGATCGCCCTTTTCGTTCTGTGGGTGATCCTGACGCTCGTTATCGTTTCCAAGCTTTTCTTCGGTTCTCTCAAAAGACAGAAAAAGAAGAATCACGGTGTGGACGTTTCCACCCTCGTCGTATCGCTCGAGCCCTTCAAGGACGAGATCAAAGCGGGCAAGGAATGGTATCTTTCTCAAAATCTCCGAAAGGTCGAATTGACCTCTTTTGACGGCATTACGCTCCGCGCGGACGTCTTCGAGGCGGAAAATCCGAAGGGCGTCATTCTTTTGATGCACGGCTACCGCACGAACGCGCTCAACGACTTCACACTGGTTTATTCCTTCTATCATAATCTCGGCTATCATCTGATCGCCCCCGATCAGAGAGCCTGCGGAAAATCCGACGGCGAATATATCACCCTCGGCATGAAGGAACGCTTCGACTGTCAGTCGTGGGCAAATTTCGCCGCGAAGGAATTCGGTGAAGATCTTCCTCTGATCCTCGACGGTATTTCCATGGGCGCGTCCACGGTCATGATGGCAAGCGCGCTCCCGCTCCCGAAAAACATAAGCGGTATCATCGCCGACTGCGGATTCACCTCGCCGTACGAGGTCGTTCTCTCCGTACTGAAGGCGACACATATCCCCGTTTTCCCCAATCTGCAGCTCGCGGAATTTTTCGCGCGCCGCTTCGCGAAATTCAGCTTCAAGGACGCGTCCTCGATCGACGCCATGAAGCAATGCCGTTATCCGATCCTTTTCATCCACGGCAAAAAGGACGATTTCGTTCCGTACGAGATGTCCGAAAGAAACTACGCGGCTTGTATTTCGGAAAAGAAGAGATTCTTCTCCGTTGACGAAGCCGGACACGGAATGTGCTATCTGACGAAAAGAAAAGAATTGGAGCATGAGCTTATCACGTTTCTCGACGATTGTCAGACATTCTATAAAGACGAAAGGAAATAATTACTATGATCAACCTTCTGGAAGTAGAAAAGAATTTTTTGATCCCGCATATTAAAAAGGGTGGCGTTGCCGTCGATTTCACGATGGGCAACGGCCATGACACGCTCTGGCTCTCCAACGCCGTCGGTGAAGAAGGAAAGGTATACGCCTTTGACATTCAGCCGCAGGCGCTCGCAAGCTCGAAGAAGCTTCTCACCGAAAGCGGCGCGCCCGAAAACTACACGCTGATCCTCGACTCCCACTCCAACGTGCTCGATTACGTCAAGGAAAAGATCTGCATCGGTATGTTCAATCTCGGATTTTTGCCCGGCGGCGACAAATCCATCACAACGAAAAGAGATACGACCATGATCGCCATCCGCGCGGCGATCGAGCTTCTCGACGCAGACGGCGCGCTTCTCATCGCCGTTTATCCCGGACACGAGGAAGGCACGATCGAGGGCGAGCTGATCGAAAATGAGCTTTCCGCATTGAACCGCAAGGAGCTTTGCGCTTGCAAATTCAAGATCGTCAACTCCCCCACATCCCCCTTCTTCTTCCTCATCGAAAGAAAATAAAACGTAAGATCGATCTTGCATAAAAAAGCGTGTTTTCCGTAACGGAAAACACGCATGATGATTATTTGAGGAAGCATTCCTTGTAGCGTTCGATACACTGCTTGATGATCTCGATCGCTTCTTCCTTGCCCTGAACTTCCTTTACCGCCGTTTCCTTGTGTTCGAGCGCCTTGTAGACTGTGAAGAAGTGGCGCATTTCCTCGAAGATGTGGAACGGGAGCTGGGTAATGTCCGTATACATATTGTAGTTGGGATCGTTGAACGGGATCGCGATGATCTTTTCGTCGCTTCTGCCGTTATCCATCATCGTGATCACACCGATGGGATAGCATTCCACGATCGTCATGGGATCGATGGATTCGGAGCAAAGAACGAGAACGTCAAGAGGGTCTCCGTCATCGCCGTATGTTCTCGGAATAAATCCGTAGTTCGCGGGATAGTGTGTCGAGGTATAGAGGATTCTGTCCAGACGAAGAAGTCCGCACTCCTTATCCAATTCGTATTTTTTCTTCGAGCCCTTCGTAATTTCGATGACACTGACGAAATTGTCGGGTTGAATGCGTTCCTCACGCATATCATGCCAGATGTTGCCCATTATTTTACCGCCTTTCTTTCATTTACCACCTCATTGTAGCACAAAAACAACGTTTTGTAAAGGGGTTTCCCTCTCTAAAAATTATTTTCGAAAAGAGATTCTTATGACTGAAAACGAAAGACTCCTCTCACTTGTCACGGATAAGATCCGAAAAACAGAAATGGCATATATGCTCACGCATACGAATTTTTTGAGCCTGAGCGAGCGAAGTCTTGCCACGGCGTGCTGTAAGGAAAACGGCGCGCAATTCACGTTCTGGGGCGGCTATCCCGAAGCGGAACGGACCTTACTCTTCCTGCTTCCCGATTACATGACGGCAAACGAAAATTTTCCCTCCGAGGAGGACGATCCGCTTTGTCTTCTCTCGTGCAGGATCTCCGCGCAGGCGAAGAAGCTGACGCACCGCGATTATCTCGGCTCTCTGCTCTCGCTCGGCATTGAACGCGGCGTCATCGGCGATATTCTCGTGCGCGACGACGGCGCGGATATCATCATTCTGCAGTCCATCGGCGATTATCTGCTCGCCAATTACAACAAGGCGGGACACACGCCGATCAAATGCGAAGTGAGACCCATCACCGCTCTCGTGCCTCCCGAACAAAAGACCGTCACCGTCCGCGAAAGCGTGGCTTCCGTACGTCTCGACAACATCGTCGGCGCGGTCTTCGGCTTTTCGCGCTCGGTCGCCTGCGAGCAGATCTCCTCGGGACTCGTCTTCGTCAACGACACGGAAGCAACGAAGCCCGATAGCAAGCTGAACGTCGGAGACAAGCTCGTCGTGCGCGGTCAGGGCAAAGCCTATTTCAGAGAGATCGGCGGCACCACGCGCAAGGGCAGACTCTCCGTCATCTTCGAAAAATATGTTTGAAAAGGATATCGCTATGAAGTTCTTTATATGTCCTATTTGCAAATCCGCTTTCGAGCAGAAGGGGCGCTCCCTCGTTTGTCCGAAGAACCATTGCTTCGATCTCTCGAAGCAGGGCTACGTCAATCTGCTCCGCCCCGCGAAATCAGGCTCCGTCCGCCACGGAGACGATAAGCTCATGGTAAGCGCCCGAAGCGCCTTTCTCGGCGCAGGCTTTTACGATATTCTGCGCGATGCCGTGACCGAAACGGTCTGCCGTTACGCAAACGAAAATCCCGTCGTTCTCGATGCGGGCTGCGGCGAGGGTTTCTACACCTCGCACATCCGCGAAGCGCTCGGCGAGGGCGCATCCGTATACGGCATTGACGTCTCCCGCGATGCTATTCACGCTGCCGCCAAAGACAGAAAGCTTCGTCTTGCCGTCGCGAGTATTTTTGATCTTCCCGCGCAAAACGAAAGCGTGGATATTCTTGTCAACCTATTCGCGCCCTACGATGCGAATGAATTCTCCCGCGTTTTGAAAAAGGGCGGAACGCTCGTACGCGTATTCCCGAGAGAAAGACACCTTTGGGAATTGAAGTGCGCCGTTTACGACACGCCGTACGAAAATGAAATCGATACGCTGGAGCTTGACGGCTTTACGCTGACGGAAAAGCGCGAGATCACCTTCCCGCTCGATCTGAACGCACAGACGTACATTGACACCCTATTCAAAATGACTCCCTATTATTACAAAACCAGCCGAGAAGGTCAGGCGCGCCTCGCCGCGCTCACTTCCCTGCAAACGCACGCGGAATTCCTGCTCGTCGTGTATACGCGCGTTTAATTCTTCAGAGCGGAATTTTTCATCTCTTAAAATATTGACTTTGTAGTCCAAACTATGTTATTATTAAAGATAATCGGTACTTTACCGATATCAAAAATAAGATATTATTTGCAATATCTCAAAATTTACATAAAAACGGAGGATATCCACATGAAAGTAGTACTTCTCGCTGACGTAAAAGGTCAGGGTAAAAAAGGTCAGGTCGTCAACGTTTCCGACGGCTACGCAAGAAACTTCCTTTTCCCCAAGAATCTCGCAACTCCCGCAGATAACAAGATCATGAACGAGCTCAAGGGCAAGGAAGAATCCAAGCTCCACAAGATCGAGCTCGAAAAGAAAGCGGCTCACGAAACCGCTGAAAAGCTCAAGACCATTTCCGTCAAGATCACCGCGCAGGCAGGCTCCGACGGCAGAATTTACGGCTCCGTCACCTCCAAGGAAATCGCGGAACAGCTCAAAAAGCAGCACAATATCGAGATCGACCGCCGCAAGATCAATCTCGTCGATCCGATCAAGGCGTTCGGCACCTATCTCCCCGAGGTCAAGCTTTACCCCGAGATCACAGGTCAGATCCGCGTCGTCGTAAGCGACAAATAAGATCCGACCCCTATCCTCACTGACACTCGGGTCCGTGAGGTAATTTTCAACAAACATGATTGGAGCGTAAACATTTATGGCAGATATGCAGAAAAATCTCCCTTGCGCCCTCGAGGCAGAGCAATCGGTATTGGGTTCGATCCTCATCGACCCCAACTGTTTTGCCGATCTGACGGAGATCATTCACGCGGACGATTTTTATCTGGATGAGCACGGCGAGATCTTCTACGCCATGCAGGATCTCTTTGCGAAGAGCCGTGAGATCGACCTCGTTACGCTGATCGACACGTTGGTTTCGCGCGGTGTCTACAACGAGGAAGAAAGCAAAAAATACATCAAGGTCATCGCGGAGACCGTTCCTTCTGCCGCAAACGTACTCGACTACGCAAAAATCGTCAGAGAAAAAAGCCTTTTGCGCTCTCTCATCGGCGCGGCGGAAGAAATCCGTGAAACCGCATTTTCCGCGCAAGGCGACGTAAAGGATATTATCGACAGCGCGGAAGCAAAGGTCTTTTCCATTGCGCAAGGCAGTGAATCCAAGGGCTTCGTTCACATCCGTGAAGCCATCAGC
>JAZRLQ010000131.1:0-4171 GCA_045646925.1 Eubacteriales bacterium | reverse complement strand
GAAAACAAATTCAGCACGACAATAAAATTTATATTTACCTCTCAAAAATTCCTCAAAAAATATTTATAAAAAATTTTTTAAATAATTTTTTTCAAAAGATATGCCACGGTTCGCTTGAATCGTGGCTTTTTTAATATATTTTTGAAATTTTTTCAGTTTCGCTGGTTCGAATCCTTTCAAACCCGAAAAGCATCTAAATTAAAATAAAAATTTTTTTGAGATTCGCGGGTTCAGATCCTTTTAAAAGGGAAATGGGCGTATTTTGAAAAGCCAAAATAAAATTTTTTAAAATTTTTTTCAAAGAAAATAAAAAAACTGAAAGAATTTTGAACTCTGTCGCGAGTTCGAATCCTTTCGGTTGCTTAAAGACGATATTTAATTGTTGAAAAAGTGCGTTTTCGGTAGTTCGAATCCTTTCGGTCGGCGAAAAATCGATTTTGGATCTATGAAAAACCGAAAAAAGTTATAGGCGCAAAAAACGGAGATATCTCTCGAAATCTCCGTTTTTCTCTTATTTTCGCGGTCGGATCTATTTCGACCGCTTCTCTTGGCAGGGGCAGTAGGATTCGAACCCACGACAAACGGTTTTGGAGACCGCTGCTCTACCAGCTGAACTATACCCCTATATAATTATAATGTGGTGGGCCCTTAGGGACTCGAACCCTAGACCGACCGGTTATGAGCCGGTTGCTCTAACCAACTGAGCTAAAGGCCCGAAGTGTTCTGTGGGCTTGGCACGAGTAAGATTATAGCACACGGTTTTTCTTTTGTCAAGTGTTTTTTTAAAATTTATTTAAATTTTTTTGTGGTGGAATTTCTCTTGACAGAAGTGGTTCTTCTTGGTACAATAAAAGCGAATTTTGATGGAAAAAGGGGGGTATCGATGAAGCGTTCCGCATTGAAAATATCCGTGACGGCGCTTTCCGCTTGTCTGATCTGCGTATGCTCGTGGATTGCCGTTCCGATCGGCGGTGTGCCGATGACACTGCAGACCTTTGGCGTGGCTTTCTGCGGTTATTTGCTCGGCGCGCGGCTCGGCGTATGCGCGACGGCGGTCTATCTCATGCTCGGCGCGATCGGACTTCCCGTTTTCGCGGGGTTTGGCGGTTCGCTCGCCTTTTTCGTCGGGCCGACGGGCGGTTTTCTCGTCGGATTCCTGCTCCTTGCGCTTTTTTGCGGAATCGCGTCAAAGAGAAAACGCATTTTCGTTGAGTTGCTTTTCGTTTTGTCGGGGCTTATCTCTTGCCATCTGCTCGGCGTTTTTTGGTTTGGCTACGTGTCGACAGTCTCTCCCGCGCAGGCGTTTTTGCTCACGTCGCTTCCTTATATATTGAAGGACGTGATCTCCGTTCTGATGGCGCGCCTTTTGGTGCGTAAGCTTATAAAAAGAAGCCGAGGACTTGCCTTTTTTAGAAACCAAACTTGACAGAAAACGGAAATTGCTATATAATGGACATAGGATAAACTCCTCTTCATTTTGAAAACCAATCACGAAAGGATATGAATATTATGAGAGCCGATGGAAAACTTGTAAAAGACGTTGACCCCATGTATACGCTGGCGCCGTACTTCATGCGCAAACGCAGTGACGCGCAGAATGCGATCACCGTGACCGTTCCTTACGATAACGTACACGATTACGTTTTGGAATGCAGAAAGAAGGGTATAAAGCTCAGTCACTTGACCGTTGTAATCGCCGCGCTCGTCCGCACGGTGTCCGAATTTCCCGAGCTGAACCGCTTCGTCGTAAACAGCAGGATCTACGCGCACAACGAATTGAAGATCGGTATGGTCGTTCTGCGCCCCGCCGATAATAACCCCTCTATGGGCAAGATGAAATTCGATCTGTACGACACGATCTTCGACGTCAACGAGAAGATCGACGCATTCATTGAAGAAAACAACAAATCCACCAGTAACACCACGGCAGACAAGTTCTTCAAGGCGCTCGTCGGCTGCGGTCCTCTCATGCGCACTCTCTGCGGAACCTTCCGCGCGCTCGATCAGATCGGCGCGCTTCCCAAATCGATCATCGACGTCAGCCCCTTCCATAGCTCGCTCGTGTTCACCAATCTCGCGAGCATCCGCACGAATCATATCTATCATCACGTCTATGATTTCGGTACGACGGGGATGATCATTGCGATGGGCAACAATATCGACGCGCCGAAAAAGAAAAAGGGCGAGATCGTGATCGAAAAGCAGATCCCGTTCGGTATCGTGATGGATGAACGTCTCTGTGACGGTCACCGCTACGCGCAGGCGTTCGCTTCTATCGAAAAGTATCTGAAAAACCCCACGCTTCTCGAAATTCCGCCCGAATCCGTCAACGTGGACTACGAATTCGAAGGACTTTCCGAGCGCTTCAAGTCCGAAAAGACGAAGAAGAAGGAAGCAAAAAAGGCTGAAAAGCAGAGTGCAAAAGAAGAATAAGATGAATGCCCGCGAATTTCTGCGGGCATTTTTGATCGTTAGATAGTTTTAATACTTTTCAAAGTATTGGCGTTAACGAACTGATTTTTAAGTCCTCCTCCGAGAGGAGGCTCCGCCATAGGCGGTGGAGGAGAGTGCGCGTAATAAGAATCAGCTATTGTTAGGTGTACGCATACTCCTTCTGTTAAGCTTTTCGAGACACCTTTCTCTCGGAGGAAGGCGGTTGTAATTATCGCCTGATGAGATTTTGTTTTAAGATATTGATTGCACATGAGAAGGAGATAACAATGATTCCTCACAATATAGATCGCCAATCTGTTTTAGACGCGATTCGGTATATAGATGAAAACGGCATACCGAAAACAAGAATATCGCGAACATACAATTTGAAGTACAACGGAAATTTATATCCTCCCAAATATTTAATCTCGATTGCAAACAAAATTGCGAACGGCCATGAGTTGCGACCCTTTGAATTTGGTGGAGGTGTTGAAACTAACAGTTTTTTGGAAAAATTGGGGTTTGATATCATTTCCAATCAGATCGACGAGACACTGTCTTCGAAAAACGATTCCGATCAAATCGAGGTCGTGACGGTTGTTATCGGACATCAAAGTGAAGATCGTTCCGACAATGGCGCATGTTTGATATTTATGAAACAAGCTGTTAAGGAATTTATATCTGCGGACATCATTCTTTTTCCGGCAGGTTATTTTTATTTCGATCATCAACGCAGCAATCAAATCAATCAATTGTGCAATCAGATGAGTGACTTTTTAAAAACACTTTCATTCAGAGGTACTGTTTGTGTTGGCGTCGATTGTGATGAGGGACGAGATCAGCTTGCCGTTGCTGTGAATCGTGATGGTATTCAGGCTATCGGACGAAAATTTTATCCGACTGGTGATGAACGCGGCTACATCCGCGAAGCGAAAACTTATAATGCTCTTGAAATGGGCTATTCCAGAATTTTCAAGGTGAAGAACAAGTCTGTTTTTCTTGCCGTTTGCTATGATAGTTTCGGCATTAGACATTGTGATTTGCCGAATCCGGGAATAGATATTGTTCTTGTATTGGCGCATCAATTTTGGAAACAAGGGGAAGGGTTGTCCGGTGATGTGGATTTTGCACGCAAGGGTTTTGCAGGTGCGTCGCAACACTGGAAATGCGTTGTGTTTGGTACGGCAGTTTTCTTTTGCAGAGATATTCCTCTGAATTGGCCGACCGGAATTCTTTGGACGGATCAGAGCAAGAGCGTAAAAAATTTCAAATATAAGGATAATCGACTTGTATGGAAAGATAAAAAAGAGTTGACCAGCAAGTACGAAGAGGCTCTTTGTTACAGATATATTCTCGGTGGTGACTGAACAATAAAATTTTTTGATACACAGAAAGGACATCTTCATGAAACAGTTAACAGCAATTTTGATCGGCGCGGGCGGCAGAGGCACCGCTTACGCAAAAACGATGCGCGAAATGAGCGAAAAGTACAAGATCGTCGGCGTTGCCGATCCGATCGCGGAGAAGCGACGCGTGATCCGCGAGATGTTCGCCATTCCGGAAGAAATGTGCTTTGAGACGTGGCAGAAGATCCTCGCGCTTCCGAAGATGGCGGATATTGCGGTCATCGCGACCTCGGACAATCTGCATTACGAGCCGTCGATGAAAGCGATCTCTCTCGGCTACGATCTTCTTTTGGAAAAGCCCGTCGCGCAGACCGTGAAGGAATGCACCGACA
>JAZRLQ010000130.1:0-3201 GCA_045646925.1 Eubacteriales bacterium | reverse complement strand
AGTGCAGAATCAACGGGGATAGTATACTGCTTTGCATCGAGAACGCCGTCGATACGTCTTATTGCATCGGAATGGCCCTGTGAAACGCCTTTTCCCCAGAAGGTGTAATCCTTACCCTCGGGGAGAATCGCGGATGCATAGAGGCGGATGAGCGAAAACATACCGGGGTCCCATCCGCAGGAGATAACGGCAACGCGTCCCGACTCGGACGCGGATGCGTCAACGTTTTTGAAATGCTCGGGGATGCGAGCGTGGGTATCGAAGCTGTCGACGACGTTGAAATACTTCACGAGCTCGGGAGTCTGCACGGGAAGGTCGGTCGCGCTTCCGCCGCAAAGGATCATAACGTCGATCTCATCCTTCATATCCGCCGCCTTGTCCGCGTGATATACGGGAACGCCTTCGGTAAGAATTCTGACGGTTGCGGGATTTCTTCTTGTAAATACGGCCTTCAGCTCCATATCCGCATTCTGACGGAGCGCGCATTCAACGCCTCTGCCGAGATTGCCGTAGCCGAAAATGCCAATTCGAATACTCATATATATAAGTCTCCTTTTCATTTTGAATTTAACGGTATGATTCATTTTAGCATTTGCGGTTGCGTTTGTCAATATCCCGTTTTTTCTTTCGGCGTCGGAATTTTTCACGGAAATATTGCTTTTGCGTTTCAGATATGGTAAGATAATGACAAAACCTAACCAAGTGAAAAGGAGTTTATGCTATGATCTTCAAAACATTGGAACGCGACGGTTACACCGTGGAATTGGAACAGCCCTCGCTGTTCGTTGACAACCAGGCTCGAAACAGAAGCGGTCACATGACACACGCAATGACGGAATTCAAGCCGGGCTGCTTCATTGATTTCAACTCGAACTGCTCCGCGCTCCGAATCGACGGTCACGTACCGTGCGGATGGGTAGAATATCGTATTTCGGAGGACGCGGGAAAAACCTATTCCGATTTTTACACGCTGAAATATTCGTTCGACAGCTTTCTGGACGCTATTCACACCATCTCCGTCGAAAAAGCCGTCACGACCGACGACGGAAAGATCGTCGCTTTCTGTCTGCGCAACGACGCCACGCATAAATATTGCTGTGAGCCGTGGGCAACGCCCACATATATCGTGAGTGAGGATTTCGGCAAAACGTGGAGCGAGCCGAAGGAATATTCGTCTTATGCGGGCAGAAGCTACGATGCGCTCTATCACGACGGAAAAATTTACGTTCTGCACCTTTGCAACGAGCATTTTCTCGGTGAGACGGAAGAACACGTCTACAGAATCTACATCAGCGAAAACAACGGCGAGAGCTTCGAGGAGCTTTGCGTCGTTCCGATCGAGCCGTACGGCAGAGGTTACGGCGCGATCATGTTCGACGAGAAAAACGTGCTTCACGCCTACGCGTATAACGCCAACGCAGAAAGTCTCATGGACCACGCGATCAGCTATGACTGCGGAAAAACGTGGGAGGTCATCGAGCCGTGCTATCTGGCAAAAGGCATCCGCAATCCGCAGGTGGGCTTCATCGACGGCGTTTACGTCCTTCACGGCAGAGCGGGCGGTGTAAAGGGCTTCGTTTTCTACACCTCTCCGGATGGATATCATTGGGACGAGGGCGATATTCTCGTACCCAAGGAAAAGGTCGGCGCGTTTTACTCCAACAATCTGAATCTGACCGACGAAAACGGCAACTTCCTTTTGGTTCAGTATTCCGACAGCTATCAGGGAAGCCGCGTCAACGTCATGCATATGAGAGTAAGAGTCAAGAAAAACTGATATCGAAATAAAAAAGAGCCGGTACGTTCCGATTGGACGTACCGGTTTTTTGTGAACGAAAGAGCGGCATCCGAAAACGGATGCCGCCGAAAAGCTTATGCTGCGGGATAGGAAACGACCTTCGTCGCGAAGAAGAGCTTACCGATGATGTACTTATTGCAAGCGGATTCGAAGCTGACGACGATCTTTCCGTCCTTGATGGAGAGACCTTCGCTGAACGCGGGCATAGCAACGTCATTGATTCTCGTGGTGGAATCAACGTAGTAGAGCGGAACCTCCTTGCCGGAAACGCCGATGGTCGTGCCGCTGTCCTTCATTTCGGAGTGGATCTCGAGATGGGACGCGTTCAGACCCCAAGAGGTAGAGAAAGCAACCTTGCCGTCGGGCAATTTTGCGAAGCCCTGCACCTGCGCGGGAATGGAAACGGAGAACTCGGGATATTCGCCGACGATATTACCCTTTTCGTCTACGCGGTATGCGGAAAGGATCGCCTTGTTTTCATCGCCCGCAGGGGTGGTGAAGTAGTGGGATTCCTTCGTTTCGTAATCAACGGGGCGATAGAATTCGCCTGCGTAGATATACTGACCGTCGGAGAAGCAGAACGAGCCTGCGGTGTCAAGATTGAATTTGCCGATGGCCTTGATGCCGTCGCCGTCCTTCGCCTGCTCGAGCGCGCTGAAATCGTAGATATAAAGGATGCCGTGCTTGCCTTCCTTTTCCTTTTCGTTGTCGCTGACGTAGAGATAATCGCCGACACGGGTAACGCCGCCTGCATGACCCTTGATCTGATCGCCGTTTTCATCGACGGGAAGAAGCTTTTTCACTTCCTTGCCCTTCACGAAATAGATTTCCGTGTACTTGCCGTTGTAGCCGGAGTGGATATAGGTATCGGTCGTCTCGTCGTAGTCAAGTCCCTGCGGAACGAAGCCGTCGTTCAATCCGGGGATCTTGGAAACGTTTTCTCTGTCCTTGTAGTAGTCGGAATACATGAAGTATTTCGCAACGTGCAAACCGAGCCATGCAACGATAAACAGTGCGATCACGCCACCGACGAGAAACAAGAAAATTTTAGAAATCAATTTTACTGCTTTCATAATTGTAACCTTTCTTTATTATAGATTTATGGTTCTTTCATTATACCACACTTGTCCGCGTTTGTCAAGAAAGTTTATTTTGATCGTCGCGTTCCGCCCGACGAACCGATCGTTTTCGGACAGTCCGAGCGGTTTTTCCTCGTTTCACACGATTTCCCTCTTTTTGAAAAAGAATTTATATAAAATTTCGCTTTTTGTCTTTACATTTCAAAAAAAGAGTGGTATGATATATATGAAAATCTAAAAACACGGAGGTATAAATCCCATGGCAAGACAAAAGATTTCGATGGACGGCAACCAGGCTGCAGCGCATGTATCTTATGCGTTCAC
>JAZRLQ010000129.1:0-12466 GCA_045646925.1 Eubacteriales bacterium | reverse complement strand
CCCTAAGACCGCTTGGCCTCCGACTTTATGACGAAGGAGCCCTCCTATTACATGAACGGCACGGGACTCGTTGCGGAAGAGTTCCTGCGCTTGCGCCATAAGATGATTCCCTTCATCTATTCCGCTTCTATCGATACCACGGAAAAGGGAATCGCATTGATGGAGCCGATGTATTACGATCATCCCGAAAAGAAGGAAGCGTACGAATACGTTTCCCAGTATATGTTCGGCGGCCAGCTTCTCGTCGCTCCCGTGATCACGCCCGGCGATGAAAAGAAGATGGCGAAAACGTCCGTATGGCTTCCCGAGGGCAAATGGACGGATATCTTCACCGGTCACGTCTATACGGGCGGCAGAGTGGTGGATATGGTTCGTTGGATGGATTCCATTCCCGTTCTCGCAAAGGAAGGCGGCTTCTTCGTTCTCGACGGCAGAAAGCATACCAACAGCGTCGAGCTTCCCGACGTGCTTGACGTTCTGACCTTTAACGGCAACGGCGCGTACACGCTCAAGGAAGACAACGAAAAGGGACGTATGGAAACGAGCTTCGTATCCAAGGCGGCGGAAGGCAAGCAGACTGTCGAGATCAAGGTCTGCGGCGATGAATGTCTGGCTTCCAGAGCATTGAAGCTTCAGTTCCGCAATATCGAAAAGGGCACCGTCCGCGTTTATGAAAACGGCGCTCCTGTAGCTTCCTCTGTGAAGACTGACGGATTCGTCACCGTCACGATTTCCGACGTCAAGACAGGTTCCTCTTATACCGTCGAGGTGGAATACACCGAAAACGAAAAGCGCTTCCAGAAGCGTATGACCGAGGCTCTCGCTCGCATTGAGCACAGTACACCCGGAAAGGACATCCTTCTCCGCAGCGTATGGCAGCTTTCCAAGCAGGAAATGCTCGATTTCATCCGTAATCACGAAGATCTGACCGAAAACGAAAAGATCTATATGACGGAAGAATGGTAATGCTCAAGGCTCGGCTTGATATCCGTTGATAAAAATGAAAAGTACGAAAACCGCAGATTGATTTTCTGCGGTTTTTGTGTTATAATAGAGGCGTGGGACAAGCCCACGAAAAATAAGAGTTATGAGGTATACAACGATGGAAAGATACATTATAAACACATATGAAACTACAGACTCGTATAAAAAAATACTGCTCCATAGCGGAGAAGCGAAGGTAAAGATAGAACCGTCCAACGACGATAAGACGAAGGTCGTCTTTTTTGAAAAGAAAAGCAGACCGTACGAAATTTTCATTTACGACGATACGCTTACGATCCAATCGAAAAAAACGAGATGGTATGATCGTTTGCACATCGGCTTCGACCGTTCGAAAATCAGACTCTGCGTTCCCAAGACCGCGTTGGAAGCCCTTTCGATAAAATCCAACGTGGGACGCGTCGATATCAGCTCGGTCAATTGCGGAGCGATCGACATCAAAATAAACACGGGAAAGGTAAACGTGGAAAACGTTTTCTGCAAAACGTTCGGCTCGAAAGGAAATACCGGATCCGTTTCGTTGAACCAATTGACCGCGGAAAAAAGCGTTTTCATCAAAACCAACACCGGAAAGGTTTTTCTGAACGGTTGCGCTTCCCCCGAAATTTTTGTGAAAACCAACACGGGAAAGGTTTGCGGCAGATTGCCGTCCCATACGGCGTTTATCGTTCGCACCAACACGGGTAAAACGGAACTGCCGAAAATTCCCGTCGGAGAAGTGATCGGCGGAAGATGCGAAATAAAAACGAATACGGGAAACGTTACATTTGAATAGAGAATATCAAAATCCATTTTTCGAGAAAACCATTGTGCTGATTGTTAAAAATTACTTGAATTTTTGAAAATCCTCTTGACTCTCACCTTAACTTTAGGTGTATAATTTTAGCAGAAAGTAAAATTTTACGGAGGTCGAGTATGCAGATCGGAGAATTTGCAAAAATTTGCGGTACGAAAATAACGGTGTTGCGCCATTACGATAAAGAGGGACTTTTGGAGCCGGACTATGTGGATGCCTTTACGGGCTATCGCTACTATTCCGATGCGCAGATTCCCGTATTTTTTCGCATTTCGGCGCTGAAGAAAGCGGGCTTTTCTTTAGTGGAGATCAAAAAGATATTGGCTTCCGAGCAAACTAACGAATCTTTGTTGGGATTGTTTGAGAAGAAACAGACGGAGCTTGCCCGTATGATTGCGGATCTCGATGATGCGAGAAAGATCGTGACTTGTGAAAAAAAGGACTTTGACGTCATTTTTACGGAAAATGATGGCTTGATAGAAGCGCAGTCTACGATATTCGGCGCTCATGATGAGAGAAAAGCCGGAGAACTGATGGAACGCGCGATCAGCGCCAAGAAATACCAGCGTATATCTTCATACGAAACACGAAGTATCCCAAATTCCAATTACGCTTATCTCGTTTGCCATGTGATCAAGCTGAACATGAACGCGATGAACGTCCACGAGCGTTTACAGCTTCCATTTGAAAATGACGAGCGAATCGTCGGAAAATGGGAGCTTCTTGGAGAATATGCAGTGAAAAGTGATTTTTACGAAGGCTTTCCAAAGGGAGGACGCACGATATCCGAATCCTTGAAAACACTGTATTTTCTGCCAGGCGGAAAACGGTATTGGTGCTATGCGTGGACGAAGGGCAAGCTTTTCTGGTTTTCGGACGGAGATTCTACCATAAATCCTTATACGATAGAAACATATGAAAATGCCGTCTATATGTTCGTAGAAATGAAATCCTTTGAATACCGTTACGGAGGCAGACCGACGGTACTGGTATTGCGGCAGATCGACCGCACGGCGTACGCTGCTGAGGAAATCCGAAAAAAGGACAATGTGGATTTGCCATTCATTCCCGATCCTGCGGTGATAGGAAACTGGTGCGTTTACGATTGCGTTAAGTCGAAGGATCGCTTTGATCCCGTGCATCCGACTATGGAGCCGTTTGCTCTCCATACTTTGGAGTTTTCCGAGGACGGAAAGGCGGCACTGATTCGTTCCTCGCTCGAGAAAAGAAACGCGCACAAGGAGTCGTGTCGATGGACGTTGGGGACGGTTATCCGCGGAGAAATCGCCGCCTGCGCGTACGAGATCTGTTGGATCGAGGGGAAAGAATATCTCTTTATGGAGTGGAAAAACGGAGATTATGTATACGGAGGCTGTGATCCTTGGTATTACGTATTTGTAAGAGGATGATTTTTGAGGAGTGGAATGACCGTGAAAAAATATTTGCATTTTGGTTTTCATATTAGCACGCTGATTATTTGCTTTCTGGCGATTTTTATAGTAAATTTCTATCTTTATATGGGTTCGATAGGATTATCGGGTGGAATGCGTACTGCGCTTTGCGCTCTGATTATGATTGGAATATTGGCATATAGATATTGGAGTTGGGGGGCTAATGTATCCGAGAGAGACCGATGGTCCTTGCGTGAATTTCTGATAGGTATGATTTTCGTGCAAATCATTCGAGTGCTGTCTTATCTTTTCGTATATTTGGTATTTGCTTTTCTGTATCGCCATTTTCTCTACGAGCTGTTTGAAGTTCTTCGATTGGGGAATGTTGCGATATTCACATTCGTATTGTGTTGGGCGTTTGCATTGATGGGACATCGGATATTTGTGTTGAGTATGGAATCTTTCGGATGTATGATGGCATTGCTTGCCGTTTCCATAGTCTTTTATATTTTGGTCTCTTATATTTGTTATACTCTGGGAGTCGCTTTCCGTGAACGCGAGCGTCGAGAAATGATACAAGGAATTCAGAGAAAAAAACGTGCGCCGTTTGCCAAGCGCTATCGTTTTGTTCCTCTTTTGAATATAGTGCCGGTGTTTTCTTTTTTACATAGGCATTTATCCGTTACCGAACATTTATCAGTCAGCGAATATAAAATGCGTCCTGCTATATTTCTCTTGATATTTGTGTTTGTTGCAAGACTTCTGTATAACGGTCTGTGTGTCTGGCTTTGGTCGCTTTTCCCGAACATATATTTTTATTATTCGCTGAAGATCATAGGTGTGTATCTTTTGGGGCTTATTATTTCTTCGATAGAATTGCGGGATATAAAAGCGTCAGCATTGAAAATGTGAACAAAAACGGTCTGGCAAGTGCTGAAATTCTCTTGAAAACTCCTCTGTTTTGCGCTATAATATAAAGCAGATAACGAAATCACTTGAAGGAGGATCACATCATGAAACGATTTTCACCCGCAGAGGTTTGGGCGCAGGGAAAGACCGTGATCACCGCGCATTCGGGCTGTGAAAGCACACCCCCGAACAGCAGAGAGCATATTCTGGCGGCGATTGCTTCGGGCGCGGAAATGATCGAATTCGACGTGCGTATGTTAAACGGAGAATTGGTTTTGTCTCACGATGAGCCGAAGGACGGAGAGACTTGCGTGACGCTTCGCGAATGCTTTTCCATGGTTGCGCCCGAGGAGAATCTGCACATGAATATCGACGTCAAGACGGAAGGGCTTATTGAGCCCGTCATGGCGCTGGCAAAGGAATTTCCCTTGGAGGGACGCATTATTTTTACGGGCGCTTGTAACGACGATCGCGCGCTTGCGCTTTCGCTCGGAGCGGATATGTGGCGCAGTATGTGGCCCGGTATGGAGATTTCCGATGGTATTCGTGACAACAAAAAGGACGGAAGTCCGTTCCTCAACGTCGCTTACTGTATGATCACGGAAGATAACAACCGCGAGCTTGTCGAAAACGGTCTTGCTTTTTCCGCATGGACGGTGGATAAACAGTATTTTCTCCGTCTGTTTCTTCGTATGGGCGTTGCCAACATCACGACGAGAAACCCCGTTCTCGCCATGCAGCTCCGTAAGGAGATCCAAGGGTTCTGATATGTAAAAAACGCAAGAATTTTCTTGCGTTTTTTCTTGAATTATTTGATATAAAAGGCTTTGATATCTTTCAAGGTATAATCACCGTCGTGATCTGTGATCTCGATCTCGAATTTCGAGCAACGGAGCGCACCGAAACGGCAATAGACCTTGTGGCCGACCGTTCTTCCTTCGAAAAGAAGGATTTTTTTCTGTCTGTAGTTCGGCAGATAACCGTAAATACGGAAGGAACGGATCGACTGACCGTTCGTGAGGTCTTCCTTCAACATAATACAGTTGGAAAGTCTGCTTTCTCTCGGTTGGTACCAATCACGCGTTCCGAGATCTGCGTGTTCCATCGTGTAGATATCGCCGTCCTTCTTCGGCTCGGTATAGGGAAGGGGCGTGCCGAACGAAGCGCGGATCTTTTCGCCAAGCTCCAGAAGTCTTTTCGCATCCGCTTCGGGCAGAAGACCGCGATTGTCTGGGCCGATGTTCAAAAGGAAATTCGATCCGTGTCCGACGGACATCTCGTACATACCGAAAAGCTCGTCGAGGCTCTTGAGCGTATGCTCGTTCAGATCGTAAAACCACGTGTTGCGGATCTTGCAATCGCATTCGCTGGGCAAAAAGAGCGCGTGCGAAAGCTTCTGCTCCTCTTTCGAAAGCTCAGAATAATCCGTCGAGGAAACTACGAGCGGGTTGTTGAGCGAAGCGTAGCCGTCCTCGTTGCCGACCCAACGAATGCCCTGCGTCCATTCGGGATTGCAGAAGGTCAGCATATCGGGCTGCAAACGTTCCATTTCAGCGACGATGCGCTTTTTATCGTATTCGTGACCCTCCGAGCCGCAGCCGTCGAACCAAAGATAGTCGATCTTGCCGTAATTCGTCAGAAGCTCCGTGATCTGCGAAATGAAATAATCGTCGTATTCCTTCGCATTGGAAAAGGGGATCGCGTGACTGCCCCATTGCGCAGGAGAATAGTAAAGTCCGACTTTGAGTCCGTATTTTCGGCAAGCCTCCGTAAATTCGCGGACGACGTCACCCTTTCCGTCCTTCCACGGCGTTTGCGCCACACTGTAACGGGAGGATTCCGACGGCCAAAGCGCAAATCCATCGTGGTGCTTGCAGGTCAGGATCGCGTACGTCGCGCCCGCTTCCTTGGAAATGCGGATCCATTGCTCGCAATCCAATTCCTTCGGGTCAAAGCCCTCTGCGGGCATTTCGATGCCGTCCCAATCTCTGTGTCCCGGATAAAAGGAGCGAATGCCGAAGTGAAAAAAGATGCCGAATTCCCAATCGAGAAATTCCACTTGTCTTTGATAGCCATTCATAATGAGCGTGCCTTTCTTTTTCAATTTTTTCGATCAATCGAACGTTGATCGCTGTTGTTTTCATCATAACACGCGCGTTTTCGTTTGTCAAGATAAACGAAAAAGGTTCCCGCAGATGATTCTGCGGGAACCTTTTTATAATTCTCAATTCGCCTTTTCTTTTTTGACGAGGATTCGATAGATCACGCCGAGCATGAGTCCGAACACTGCCATGCCGATCGCGATGAGGAACGCGCCGAGATAGGAGCTCGTTTTCGCGAAAACGGCAGTCAGCATCATCGGTCCCACGATACCCGCGAGAGAGAAGCCGATCCACATGATACCGTAATTGACGGTATTGTATTTCGTGCCGAAGCGGTCTGCGCAGAAACCGGGGAACACGCCCATGAACGTACCGAAGCAGATACCGACGAGGATCAGACCGATCGCGCAGAGCCAAGCGGCAGGATAAGCGGTGGAGGCGCAAAGAACGCCGAGACCGACGAGCGCGATGATCATCGCATAGGTGAGCGTACCGATTCTTCCGAATTTATCGCTGAGCGTTCCCGCGATGAGTCTGCCTGCGGTGTTGAAGAGGCAGAGGATGGAGACAAAGAGTGTTGCGGTCGCGGGCGTTACGTTACCGAGCGCGAGAGAAAGTCCCTTTGCGTTCGAAATGACCATCAGACCGAACGTGCCGCCGCAGGTGAGCATGAGAAGCATGACGTAGAAAATGGGCTTGCGGAGCATTTGCGAGGGGGAAACGTCTTCGACCTTGGCCGCTTTGCTCTGAACGGGGGGAACGAAGCCTTCGGGCGTAAAGCCGATGGGGCAACGGATCGTGATCAGGGCGCCCGTGCAGATAACGACGAAGAAGATCGCGCCGAGGATCATGAAGGTCGAACGCGCGCCGACGTGGTTACAGATGAGGTCTGCCAAGGGGGCGAAGATGACCGAGCTAATGCCGTAGGATGCGGTCGTCATACCGCCGACCATGCCTCTGCGGTCTGGGAAGAATTTGATCGTGTTGCTGATCGTGCAGCCGTATACGAGACTCATGCCGAGTCCGAGACAAATGCCGTAGCTGAGGATCAAGTGCGTCACGTTTTGCGCGAATCCGCACGTAAACATACCTGCGCCGAACATGACGCCGCCCGTGAACATGATCCAACGGGGACCGTATTTATCGGCGAGAAGACCGCCGATGATCATGGCGATGAAGCTGACGGCGTTTGCCGTGGAAAAGACGGAAGAAAGGTTGGCGTTCAATTCTACCGCCATGGGTGCGGAAAGACTGCTCCATGCGTACATAGAGCCTATGCAAAGGTTGGTAATGCAGCTTACCCAAAGGATAAACCAGCGCTTTTTTGTGAGCGTTTTTCTTTGTTCAGCGGAAATGTTCATAACGTCCTCCATTTTTTAGTCAGAAAAATTATTATTTTGATTTTGTTCCGTTTCACCGATAACGTGGATCTGCATTTCGAAGTTTGCAAATCCTTCGGAGATCGAATCGACGCAATCGGTATCCTCGATTTCGAGCCAGATGACGACGGTGAATTTTGTGATATCGCCGGGCTTGCATTCTTCGGCTTCTCGTTTGGTCACGATGTCCGAGGATTGAAATTCCGTCGTGTTGGGTTCGGCGCCCGTTCCGTCGGCTTTGGTCTTCGCGTAATCGACGTATTCCCCATCCTTGTAGAGTCGGACGCGGACTGCATCGTCGAATTTTTCGGTCACGTTGGAGATGACGAGATCGTATTCGTAGGAGATCTCTGTGTCACCCGCATTTTGCAGATAGAAGGTATATGCGATGTAATTCTTTTCGTTATGCGCGCCGTCGGTCATATCGAGGTTTTCGGGGAGATCGGAAGCGGAAATGCCGACGATCTTCTCGTCGAGGCTTGTACTGAATCGAGCTGCGGTGTCGGTCATGTCGGCGGTTTCACAGAGTGTCAGACCATATTTTGTGGTGTCGATCTTGTTTATGCCGACGGAAAAAGTGAGCTTATCGGTTTCGGTATCTTCGTTTTCGAATAAAATCTCGTATCCGCGCATACCGTTATTCCAGCCGTATGCTTTTTTGACGCTCGCCCATTGCTCTTCGGTGCCGTCAAAATAGATCATTTTCAGACCGGTGTAGGAAAAAGCCCATTCTCCGATGGATTCAATGCTAGCGGGAAGAATGATGCTCGTCAGATCCGTGCATTTTTTGAATGCCTCGAGCGGGATCGTTTTGATTCCGTCGGGGATCGTGATGTCTGTGAGTGCGGAGCAGTTGCGGAAAGCGCCCACGTCCATATAGGAGAGCTTTTCGGGAAGCTTGACCGAGGTCAGCGACGAGCAACCGAGGAACGCCTCGATTCCGATGGACGTGACACTGTCGGGAATGTTGATGTTGGCAAGAGAAGGGCAATTCTGGAACGTGCTGTCGGAAATTGCCGTGAGCTTTTCGGGAAGCGTGATATCGATCAGAGAATCGCAGAAGCTGAACGCGCCGTAGCCGATCGAAACGACGGAATCCGGAACGGTGACTTCCTTGATCGACGTGCAGAGCGTAAACGCGCCTCCGCCGATGAACGTCACGGTATCTTCAATGACGATCTCTTCGAGATTGTCACATTTTTTGCAGATGAATTCGGGGACGGATTCGCCGCCGAAAACGATCTTCGTGATGGATTTCGTATTGAGAAAATCATTTCTGGAGGAGCTGTACGGAGAATTGTAATAGACGGTCGAGAGATTGGATGCTTTGTTGAAGATATCCTTATCGATCGATGTGACCGAGGCGGGAATGGTGATCTCTGTGAGTCCAGTGCAGCCTTTGAATGCGTTTGCGCCGATCGATTCCAACGTTTCGGGCAGGATGATGTCCGAGATAGCGCCGCAATTTTCGAACGCGTATTTCTCGATGGAAAGGAGTCCGTCGGGAAGAATCAGCTCTTTCATTGACGTACAGTTTTCAAACGCGCATTTTCCGATGGTTTTGACGGATTCGGGGAGCGTGACGGAAACGAGCGACGTGCAGTTTTTGAATGCGTTCGCACCGATAGCGGTCACCTGATATCCATCGATATATTCCTCGATGATAATGAGCGCTTCCTTGCACTGTCCAATGCCCGTTATGGTACAGGTCTTTTTGTCACTGTTGACCGAGTATTTGAGTCCCTTTGCCGCGACGGGCTCGGGAAGCTTGATCGGCGCATCCGTTGTGTGCGTCGTGTCCGACGATGACGAGGAATCCGTCGTTTGCGACGGAGGCCGCGTACGGTCGCAGGCGGTAAAGATCAGAGTGAACGAAAAGAGGAGTACAAAAATAAAAAGTGGTAAATATAAAATTTTCTTCATGTAAATCACCTTGCTTTATTAATAAAAGGTTATTTGAAAAAACGAATTCTTTCGGAATGGCAAAGAATCTATATACTCTATTATTATACTATAAAAATTGAATTTTGTAAAGGATTTTTTCCGAATTCGGTGATTTTTGTCTGCAGGGAATGGATGGGAAGGATTTTTTGAATCGAAAATCTTGATTTGTTCGACGTCATATGCTATAATAGATAAGGTAATTCAATGCCATGATTGAAAGGAGTTTTTATTATGGGACTTATTAAAGCAGGTATCGGCGCCGTTGGCGGCGTTTTGGCGGATCAATGGAAAGAGTTTTTCTATTGCGAATCGTTGGAAAATGACGTATTGATGGTAAAGGGGCAGAAGCGAATCAGCAAACGCTCTTCGAATAAAAAAGCAAGTGACAATATTATTTCGAACGGATCGGGCATTGCCGTTGCCGACGGTCAGTGCATGATCATCGTCGAGCAGGGCAAGGTTGTCGAAATTTGCGCCGAGCCCGGCGAATTTACATACGATTCCTCGACGGAGCCCAGCATTTTTACGGGCAAGCTTGGCAAATCCGTCAAGGAAACGTTCAAGCTGATCGGTAAGCGCTTCACGTACGGAGGCGACACGGGCAAGGATCAGAGAGTTTATTATTTCAATACGAAGGACATTCTCGACAACAAGTTCGGAACCCCCGCGCCGATCATTTTCGAGGTCGTCAACAAAAGACTCGGCATGAGCAAGACCGTGAACGTCAGATGCAACGGTACGTATACCTACAGCATTACGGACCCGATCCTTTTCTACACGAAGCTTGCGGGCAACGTGACGACGGAATATCGCAGAGAACAGATCGACGCGCAGCTCAAGGCAGACTTCATCGATGCTTTGCAGCCCGCATTCGCGGAGCTGACGGAGCTTGAGCTTCGTCCCGCGCAGATCCCCGCGCACACGAGAGAGCTGAAGGAAGCGATCAATCACGCCATGCAGACCGAATGGACGGAGCGCAGAGGCATCACCGTACAGTCCATTGCGATCGGCCCGATCTCGCTGACTCCCGAGGATATGAAGAAGATCAGCGAGATGGAGGATGCGGCGACGATGGGCTCCAATCCCTTCATGATGGCGGGACGTATGACCAACGCGACCGCTGACGCTATGAATACGGCGGCGGCAAACGCAGGCGGCGCGATGAACGGCTTTATCGGCATGAATATGGCAGGCGGCGCGATGGGCGGCGGCTTCGGCGCGGCGCAGAATTTCTATAATATGGGTATGCAGCAAATGCAACAGACACAGCAGGCTCCCGCGCAGACCGCTTCGGATTCCTGGAAGTGCGCTTGCGGCAATACGGTAAGCGGAAAATTCTGTCCCGAGTGCGGCGCGAAGAAGCCTGAGCAAGTGAACAAGGAAGCTTGGAAATGCGCTTGCGGTGCGGTGGCAACGGGCAAATTCTGTCCCGAATGCGGCGCGAAAAAGCCCGCGGACGAAGGATGGACTTGTTCCTGCGGCGCTGTTAACAAGGGCAAATTCTGCTCCGAGTGCGGTTCGAGAAAGCCGATGCGCTTCCGTTGCGATAAGTGCGGATGGGTTCCCGCGGATCCTTCGAAGCCTCCGAAATTCTGTCCCGAATGCGGAGACCGTTTTGACGAAAACGACGTATAAAAACGTATCATATCCCTTGCTTCGGCAGGGGATTTTTGAAAAGGAGCGAGGATATGGCAGTATTACAACAGTATAAATGTCCGTGTTGCAACGGATCGATCGAATTCAATTCCTCTTCGCAGAAGATGAAATGCCCGTATTGCGATACGGAATTTGATCCCGAAGCGTTGAAATCCTACGCAGAGGTTCTCAGCGAGGATACGGATGACGAAATGGAATGGGAAGGAAAAGCGGGTGAGGCGTGGCGCGAGGGAGAAGCAGACGGCTTGCGCGTCTATACCTGCAGCTCGTGCAACGGTGAGATCGTTGGCGATGAAACGACGGGCGCGACCTTTTGCCCGTTCTGCGGAAGCCCCGTTATTTTGGTAGGTCAGTTTTCCGGCGATCTGCGCCCCGATTACGTGATCCCCTTCAAATTGGATAAGCAGGCGGCGATCGAAGCGTTGAAGAAGCATTGCAAGGGCAAGAAATTGCTCCCGAAGCTTTTCGCGGACGAAAATCACATCAACAAGATTCAGGGCATTTACGTTCCGTTCTGGCTTTTCGATACGGATGCGGAAGCGAATATCCGTTACAGAGCGACGCGTATCCGCCATTGGAGTGACAGTGATTACGATTATACGGAAACGAGATATTACGCGGTCAACCGCGCGGGCGATATCGGCTTTGCGCACGTTCCCGTGGACGGATCGGAAAAGATGGCGGACGATCTGATGGAATCCATCGAGCCCTTTAATTTTTCCGACGCGGTGGATTTTCAGACCGCGTATCTGTCGGGATTTTTCGCGGATAAGTACGACGTGGATGCCGAAAAAAGCGTTTCCCGCGCAAACGAACGAATCAAAAAAAGCACGTCGGACGCGTTTGCCGCGACGGTGAACGGCTATAGCTCCGTTGTGACGGAGCATACGAATATCCGTTTGAAAAACGCGCAGTCGAAATACGCGTTGTATCCCGTTTGGATTCTGAACACGACGTGGGACGGCAAGCAATATACCTTCGCGATGAACGGGCAGACGGGAAAATTCGTCGGCGATCTTCCGATGGACAAGAGCGCGTACGCAAAATGGCTTTTCGGAATCGCGGGCGTTTGCAGTGCGGTCAGCATGGCGATCTCCGTTTTGGCTTGGCTTTTGTAAGGAGGGATCACGATGAAAAAAATAGTATTGGCGCTTCTTCTTGCGACGATGTTTTGCGTGCTCGCCTTCAATACGGTGTTTGCGGCAATGCCGCCGAGGGTCGTTGACGATGCGCGTCTTTTGACAGACTCGGAAAAAAGTGAGCTGCTCTCGCTCGTCAATGAGATCA
>JAZRLQ010000128.1:0-3509 GCA_045646925.1 Eubacteriales bacterium | reverse complement strand
CTGCAGAACGTCGTCAATAAGCACTCCATCGACATCAACCTCGCGCGTCAGCGCATGGGCATGGTGTTCCAGAGCTTCAACCTCTTCAATAACCTCACCGTTATGCAGAACCTCACGCTCGCTCCCGTTCAGCTCCATCTGAAAACGAAGGAGGAAGCGGAAGCAACCGCGAGCGCACTGCTCCAGCGCATCGGTCTCTACGACAAGAAGGACGAATATCCGAGCAAGCTCTCCGGCGGTCAGAAGCAGAGAATCGCGATCGTTCGCGCGCTCGCAATGAACCCCGACGTCATCCTCTTCGACGAACCGACCTCCGCACTTGACCCCGAAATGGTAGGCGAGGTTCTCGACCTCATCCGCTCCCTCGCAAACGAAGGCATGACGATGGTCATCGTTACGCACGAAATGGGCTTTGCAAAGGAAGTTGCGACGAGAGTCATCTTCGTTGACGAAGGCAAGATCCAGGAAGAAGCTCCTCCGCAGGAATTCTTCGAAAACCCCAAAAACGAACGCCTCAAGGAATTTCTTTCCAAGGTCCTTTAATCCTCGTTTTGCTTATATCGAAACGGAGCAAAACGGCGGTATCGGCTTTGCGCAATTCCCATGGATAAAAAATACGGACAATCCCCGCGGATTGTCCGTATGCTGTTTTAACCCTAAATTCAAACAAAAAGGAGCGCTCTATGAAAATCATTTTTGTCAGACACGGACACCCCGATTACAGAAAAGACTGCCTCACCGAGATCGGACATCTGCACGGCAACGCCGTCGCTGAGCGACTGAAAAACGAAAAAATCGACCGTATCTGCTCGTCCTCCTGCGGCAGAGCGAGAGAGACCGCGGAGCATATCGCCGTATATCACGATCTGCCCGTCGAGGTCTTCGACTTCATCCGTGAGATCAGCTGGGGCTCGATCGACGGTACCGAGCTTTTCAAAAACGGCCACCCCTGGTTCACCATCGACGATATGATCGCAAACGGCGAAAATATCCGCGATCCCGAATTCGACAAGGGCGAGAGATTTTCCAACAACAAGGTCATCTTCGACATTCAACGGATCGGCGAGGAATTTGACAAATGGCTTCTCGACCTCGGCTACAAGCACGAGGGGCTCTACTACCGCGCGCTCCGCAAAAACGACATGAACGTCGTCATGGTCAGCCACGGCGGCGCCTCCTCCGCGGCGATCGCGCAGCTCTTCTCCCTCCCCTTCCCCTTCGTCGCGGCAACCGTCCGCGCGGATTATACCGCCGTCACCGTCGTCTCCCTCGACGCCGAGGAAGGTCAACTCGTCATGCCCAGCTTCGACCTCGTCAACGACTCGAAGCACATCAAGGGTATCGACGCGGAGAAATATTTTGGTAATTAAAGGGCAAAATAAAAAGACAGAGAATTTTCACGTTCTCTGTCTTTTCTTTTTACAAAAGCAGCGTAAACCGATTTTTCTCCGTATCGAGCACACCCTCCTTTTTGAGCTTTCCGATCTCGGCGGAAAGTCCGCTGCGGTCCACCATGAGGAAATCGGCAAGCTCCTGTCGGTCGAAGGGGATCTCAAAGGAAGCCTTCCCTGCCTTTTGCGCCTGCATATTGAGGTAGGCGAGCAGCTTTTCGCGCGTCGAGCGCTTGGCGGTAATTTCAAGCCTTTGATGAAAGACGATCGTTTTCACCGCGAGCTCCTTCATCAGATTAAAGATCAACTGCTGATGGAATCCGCAATTATTATGGCAGGTGTGCAGGATATGGGAGCAATCGATCAGCATGACCTCGCCAGGCTCGTTGGCAAGCATACTGACGGGCAGAGCGCGCGTCTCCGCGCAGGCGAACTCCTCCGCAAAGACCTCTGCGGAAGAAAACTCACCGATGATGCTTCTGTTGCCGTAATAATCCACCTGCACCATCTGCACCGAGCCCGAGAGAACGACGCCGATATATTTCGCGACAGAGCCTTCGGAAAAAATCGTATATTTCTTATCGAAAAATTCCACCCGCGCGCCCAGACAAACGAGCATACGGAGCAGATCCTCGTCACCGATATCGAAAAATAAGGGACATTTCTTTAAAATTTGCAAATATTTTTTCAAAATCTTCTCCTTTTGTTGAAAATTCAACAGATATTTTGACTTAATTATACTATAATAGAATCAAGAAATCAAGTCACCGGACAAAAATAGTTTGGAAGAAAGGAACACCACATGATAAGAAAAATTATCCGCATAGACGAAGAAAAATGTAACGGCTGCGGCGCGTGTGCTTCCGCCTGCCACGAAGGCGCGATCGAGATGATCGACGGGAAAGCCCGACTGACCAAAGAGAATTATTGCGACGGACTCGGCGATTGCCTGCCCGCTTGTCCGATGAACGCGATCTCCTTTGAGATGAGAGAGGCGCCCGCCTACGACGAGCAAGCCGTTCTGCACGCGAAGAAGCAGAAGCGCACGCCCTGCGCCTGCCCCGGAACGCAGGCGAAAATACTCTCGCACGAGCCGAAGCCGACCGCTTCCCGCTACACGCAGAACCAGAGCAGACTTATGCAATGGCCTTGCCAGATCAAGCTCGTTCCGCCCCGCGCTCCCTATTTAAACGGCGCGCACCTGCTGATCGCCGCGGATTGCACGGCGTACGCATACGCCTCGTTCCACGAGGATTTCATGAGAGGACGCGTCACCCTGATCGGTTGCCCGAAGCTCGACGAAGGCAATTACGCACAGAAGCTCGCGCAGATCTTCACTTTGAACAATATTCAAAGCGTTAAGGTCGCCCGCATGGAGGTTCCCTGCTGCGGCGGCTTGGAATACGCCGTCAAAACCGCGATCGCCGCAAGCGGAAAAGATCTCCCCCTGCAGGTGGTCACGATCTCCACGGACGGAAAAATACTGAAGTAACCCATTTCAGATACACAAACGATAGATAAAATTTCCAAATATAGAATCAATACCCAAGGAAAGGCATGGTATATAATTATGAAAATTACAAACGATATTCTTTACGTAGGCGTCAACGACAGAAAAGTTGATCTCTTTGAAGGACAGTATAAGGTTCCCAACGGAATGTGCTATAACTCTTACGTCATCATGGACGAAAAAATCGCCGTCATGGATACGGTAGACGCAGGCTTCACCCACGAATGGCTGGACAATATCCAGAACGCGATCGGCGGCAGAACCCCCGATTACCTCATCATTCAGCACATGGAGCCCGACCACTCCGCCAACATCATGAACTTCGTCAAGGCGTATCCGAGCGTAACCGTGGTCGCTTCCGCAAAGGCGTTCGCGATGATGAAGAATTTCTTCGGCACGGACTTCGCGGATCAGCGTCTCGTCGTCGGTGAAGGTGACACACTTTCCCTCGGCGCGCATACACTGACCTTTGTAACGGCTCCCATGGTCCATTGGCCTGAGGTCATCGTTACCTACGACAGCAAGGACAAGGTTCTTTTCTCCGCGGACGGCTTCGGCAAATTCGGCGCGTTGGATGCCGACGAGCCTTGGGCAGACGAAGCAAGACG
>JAZRLQ010000127.1:0-8091 GCA_045646925.1 Eubacteriales bacterium | reverse complement strand
TACCGTTATCATTTCGCGCTCTGGTGCATGATGATGTCTCCACTCATGATCGGTTGCGATATTCGCAATATGGACGCGGAAACGAAGAAGCTTCTTCTGAATCCCGCGCTCATTGCCATCAGTCAGGACGAGGATACCCGTCCCCCTCTCTTTATCAGCGACAACAGAGGACAGAAGGAAGGGCTTCTGACGTTCCGTCATCTCAGCGACGGCAAGGTCGCCTTCGGCTTCTTCAATACCTACGACGAGGACAAGACCTTCATGATCCCCTACTACGAGATCGGACTCGATCCTCTCTGCGGATGGGGCTTCGACGTCACGGACGCCTTCACGGGAGAACGCCTCGGCGCGCAGAAGGAATTCATCGAGGCGCGCGTTCCCGCAGGCGATTGCAGAGTGTTCACGGGAACCCTCGTGAAAGTAAAGTAAAAAGGACTGATCGTTATCGCAAGCTGTATTCAATGTGAAAAGGAACTGAAGCGCGACGAGATCGCCATCTATCGCAGACTCATCTACCGCGACGCAGAGAAATATATGTGCAAGGCTTGTCTTGCGAAATACCTCGGCGTGCCGGAGGCGGTCATCGACGCGAGGATCGCGTATTACAAAAAGATCGGGTGTACCTTGTTTTAAATTTTCATAGCGTAAAAAGAAAGCGGAAGTGCAGATCTCGGTCTGTGCTTCCGCTTTTTCGGCTGTTATTTCTCCAGAATTTTTTTGATGACGGCGAGCTGCGCGGCGCGCGGCATGGCGTTCAGCATGAGGAGCAGAGGATTGCGATTGATGTGATGGACGAAGCGGGGGCGCTTTTCGGAGAGGATACGCGCCGCCTTTTCCGCGATTTTTTCGGGTGGGATGTGCTTCGCCTCCACGCCGTCCACGATTCTTTTGAATCGTTGCGCGTTGCAGGAATAGATCTCCGTTTTTTCGACGAAGCGGTCGAGCGCCGCCGTGGAAACGCCGAGCATACCCGTGTCGACCGCGCCCGCGCGGAGCACGGAAACGGAAATACCGAGAAGCTGCAGCTCCATCGCGAGCGAATACGCGTACTGATCGAGCGCGCTCTTCGTCACGGCGTACAATCCCGTGAAGGGGAGCGGGGAAAGCGGAGCAAGCTCGCTTGTCGTGATGAGGATACGGCTCCCGCTTTTTAATAAAGGAAGAAACGCGCGGTTGACGAGAAACGCGCCGAATACATTGATCCGAAATGCTTTTTCGAATTCCTCGAACGGCATTTCGACGAGGGAGTCGAGCATATAGATTCCTGCGAAATGGATGATGGCGAAGAGCGAATCCGTGTATTCGCGCACGGCTTTGACCGCGTTTTCCACGCTTTCGGGATCGGTGAGATCCGCCGCGATCGGAATGATGTTTTCCTCCGCTTCCTCGACTCTTTTGTCCAGCGCGAAAATGCGGAAGCCCTTGCTTTTGAGATAAGAGGCGGTCTTTTTTCCCATGCCGCCGTATGCGCCCGTGATGAGAATGGATTGCATAAGCTCCTCCCGTGAAATTGGTTTTCTTCATTATAACATAAACGGAGGGATTTATCCATAGGTATGGGGAAAATTTTGGGCGACGGAATGAAATTCCGTCGGCGAGCGAAGAACATCCCTCGCTCGTAGATCCTTTCCCACCATGTGCGGTTGCAGTCTCTTCATTATCGCCCGAACGCCGAAAAAGGCTTCGAAATTTTTTCGAAATTTCCATAGATAAAAGGGCGAGTTTATGCTATAATGGAATCAATGGAATTCTGATGAAAACGAAAGGAGAAAAAGTCGTGAAGATCGTAATTTCCATGGACTCCTTCAAGGGCAGTCTTTCCGCGCGAGAGGCGGGGATGGCGGCGAAGGAGGGCATTTTGCGCGTATATCCCGAGGCTGATATCGAGGTTTCGGCTCTCGCTGACGGCGGAGAAGGAACGGTCCGCACGATCGTCGAGGCGACGGGCGGAGATTTTGCGCGCGTGACGGTGAGCGATCCGCTCGGAAGACCGATCGAGGCGGAATACGGCGTGATCGGGGGTACGGAAACTGCCGTCATGGAGATGGCGCAGGCGAGCGGACTTACGCTGCTTTCCGAGGACGAGCGCGATCCCATGCGAACGTCCACGTTCGGATTCGGTGAAATGCTCGCGGACGCTATCGGCAGAGGCTACCGCGATTTCATCATCGGGATCGGCGGAAGCGCGACCAACGACGGCGGCTTCGGTATGCTCCGCGCGCTTGGCTTCGAATTTCTCGACTGCGACGGAGGACCGATCCCGCTTGGCGCAGGGGGACTCCGCGGCCTTTGCCGTATTGAAACGAAAAACGCGATGAAGGCGCTTTCGGAATGTCGGTTCACCGTGGCTTGTGACGTTAAAAATCCGCTTTGCGGAGAAAACGGCTGCAGCGCGGTCTTCGCTCCGCAAAAGGGCGCTTCGCCCGAGGCGGTGGTTGAAATGGACGGCTTGCTTGCGCGTTACGCGGCGCTGACCGAAAAAGCGGTGGGAAAGGATTTTTCCGCGCATGAGGGAAGCGGCGCTGCGGGCGGGCTCGGATTTGCGTTTCTTGCGTATCTCGGCGCTTCGCTCCGCTCCGGCGCGCAGACCGTGATCGAGGCGACGTCGCTTGAGAAAAAGATCGCGGAGGCAGATATTCTGATCACGGGCGAGGGAAAATTGGACAGACAGTCCTTCATGGGAAAAGCGCCCGTGGAGGCGGCGCGGATCGCGAAGAAATACGGAAGGACGGTCATTTCCTTCTCGGGCGCGGTCTCGAATGAAGCGGACAACGGGCTCATCGATGCGTTTTTCCCCATCGTAAACGGCGCTTGCACGCTCGCGGAGGCAATGGAGACGGAAAACGCAAAAGCCAATATGCGCCGCGCCGCAGAGCAGGCGTTCCGTCTTTGGAAGGCGGTTTTGAAAACATAAAGAAAGGACGAATATATGGAACGGTACGAAAAATTGAAGGCGGCGGCAGACGCGCTCGTCGGCGCGCAGAAGTCGTTTGTCGATCACGAAAAGAATCACAGAAGCGGACATCTCAGTCACGCGCTCGCGGAATACAAGAAGGGAAGCGTGATCGCTTTTTACTCCAACTGCTCGGGCAAGCGCAATAAATGGGCGCCCGGTCACAACGGCTTCGGCTGGCTGGAATACAGGCGCTCGCAGGACGGCGGTCTCACCTGGGATGACCCGAAGATCTTTCCTTACTCATGGGAAAGCTTGCTTGACGAGCCGTTTACGGTGAGCTGTGAAAAGGCGGTCTCCACGCAGGAAAACGAGATCGTCGCGCTCTGCATCCGCAACGAGAACCCGAACGGCTGGGAGCCTTATCTCGAGCCCGTCGCGGTACGAAGCGAGGACGGCGGCGAGACGTGGCAGACGCCGACGGTCATCTGCGACAAGAAGGGCAGAATTTACGATGCCGTCGTTCGCGACGGCGCGATCTATCTGCTCATGCTGGCAAACGACGATTTTCTGGCGACGAAGCCCGAGCATCGTTATTATATCTACAAGAGCGACGATCACGGCAAGAGCTTCTTCCTTTGGGGAGAGCTTCCGGGCGACACGAAGAATCACGCGTACGGCTCGATGACGATCCGCGAGGACGGCGCGCTCCTCTGCTACGAATACGATTCGTCGGACGAATTCAACATGGTCTATCACGTCAGCTTTGATATGGGCAAGACGTGGGCAGAGAGCGGCAGAAGCTATTGCGCGAAAAGGATCCGCAATCCGCAGGTCGCGCGCGTGAACGGCGGCTATATCCTCCACGGCAGAGCGGGCTGTATGACGAAGGATCTTCCCATGCATTTCGTTCTGTACACGGGAACGGACGGGATCCATTGGGACGAGGGCAGATATATTTACGCCTGCGAGGGACAGACGGCGTACTACTCCAACAACCTCGTTCTCGATCTTGACGACGGCGCGCAGCGCGTTCTGATCCAGGCGTCCACACCCTACAGCAAGGGATGTGTAAACATCGCGCACTGGCGAATGGAGCTTCGCTGACATTTCCACACAAAAACGGGAAATTCACAAAACGGTGGACAAATTTTGGGGAAAACCTGTGTGGAAACTTGTGGTTTTCAAGGTTCATTGGGGATAAACCACATTCTGAACCGCGAAAATTTCCCACAAAAGACGTTTCTTCGGTGGAAAACCCGAAAGGAAATTTGCGCGCGGACGTGAAAAATGCGGCGATGGGCTTTCATTTTTCCCCGCCGTGTGCTATACTTGAAAAAAACGGATCCCGTGGGATCCTGTGAGAAAGGAATTTTCGGAATATGAGATTATGCGCATTTGCAGACGAGGCGTCGAGCGAGCTTTCGGGTCAGATCGCCGCTTTGAAGCGCAACGGGATCACGCATCTTGAGATCCGCGGCGTGAACGGAAAAAATATCAAGGACCTCTCCGCAGAAGAGGTCAGAGCGGTGAAGGCGGCGCTGGACGAAGCGGACATCTCCGTCTGGTCGATCGGCTCCCCGATCGGAAAGATCTCTCTTGCGGACGATTTTGCTGCGCACACGGAGGATTTCAAACGCATTCTGGAGGCGGCGGACATTCTCGGCGCGAGAAGGATCCGTATGTTCAGCTTTTTCCCCGCGGAAAATATGGACGAGGAGGCGGTGAAGGCGGCGGTCTATGACAGAGTCGCAACGCTGATCTCCATGACACCCCGATATATCACGCTTTGCCATGAAAACGAGAAGGAGATCTTCGGTGAAAACACGGAAAACTGTCTGTGGCTTCACGAGACGTTCCCCCGTCTGAGAGCGGTATTCGATCCCGCGAACTTCGTTCAGTGCGGCGTGGATACGAGAAAGGCGTGGGAAGCGCTCCGCGAATACGTGGATTATCTGCACATCAAGGACGCCGTCGAGGACGGAACGGTCGTTCCCGCGGGCATGGGTATCGGAAACGTCCCCTTCATCGTCGGAGACTATCTTGCGCGCGGCGGCGACGTGATGACGCTGGAGCCGCATTTGTTTGATTTCACGGGACTTTCCGCGCTCGAAAACGGCAAGTCGCTGAAGCTTGGTATTTCTGCTTATAAGGACAACGACGAGGCCTTCGACGCGGCGGTAGCGGCGCTGAAAAACATCGTCGGAAAGGATATTTGATATGGTTATCGGCGCACAGCTTTACACGGTAAGAGATTTTACGAAAAATCTGCACGATTTCGAAGAGACGCTGAAAAAGGTGACGGATATGGGGTGCAGGGTGCTTCAGGTCTCCGGCTCCTGCGATTACGAAGCCGAATGGCTTGCCGAAAAGGAAAGAGAGCTTGGCTTCTCCTGCGTTCTGACGCACACGAAGCCGGCGGACATTCTCGGCGACACGGACAAGGTCTGCCGCAATCACGGCATTTTCGGATGCAAAAATATCGGTCTCGGCGCGGTTCCGGGCGGCAAGCTCGACGACGAGGTTTACGCGAAATTCGTCAAGGATTTCAAACCCGCCGCCGAAAGAATCAAGGAAAACGGATATCGCTTCTTCTATCACAACCACGCGTTCGAATTCTGCAGAAGCGCGGACGGCGAGCGTTTTCTCGAGAAAATGCTCCGCGATTTCCCCGTCGATCTGATGGGCATTACCTTCGATACCTATTGGGCGCAGTTTGCGGGCGCGGATCCCGCGAAGGTTCTGCTCGATCTTTCGGGCAGAGTGGAATGCATACATCTGAAGGATATGTGTCCGACCGATCGCAACGGGAATCACATGGCTCCCGTCGGCTACGGCAATATGGATTTCGAGAGGATCATTGCGAGCGCGGAAAAGGCGGGCGCGGAATATCTTCTCGTTGAGCAGGACGATTGCTACGGGGAGGACCCCTTCGCTTGTCTGAAAAAGAGCTTCGGTTATCTTGAGAGTCTCGGACTCGATTTCTGATAAAAAGAAAGGAAACGAACGTTATGGAAAAAATTAAACTCGGTATTCTCGGCGTTGGCAACATCGGCCGCGATCACGTCAAAAGAATCGTCGAGGGCAAATGCCCCGAAATTGAGCTTTGCGCCGTTTGCGATCTGAAGCAGGACCGTCTCGACTACGCAAGAGAGCTTGCGGGAGACGAGCTCCCCGTCTTCAAAAGCGCGGAAGAGATGATGGAAAGCGGCCTTATCGACTCCGTTCTCGTCAGCGTTCCCCATTACGATCACCCGAAATTCGCGATGATGGCGATGGAAAAGGGCTTGCACGTTCTCATCGAAAAGCCTGCGGGCGTATACACGAAGCAGGTCATTGAGATGAACGAATACGCAAAGAAGCACGACGTGAAATTCGGTATCATGATGAATCAGAGAACCAACTGCATCTACCGCAAGATGCGCGAGATCGTGCAGAGCGGTGAGCTTGGCGAGATCCGCCGCACCAACTGGATCATCACGGATTGGTATCGTTCGCAGGCGTACTACGATTCGGGCGATTGGCGCGCGACGTGGAGCGGAGAGGGCGGCGGCGTTCTTCTCAACCAGTGTCCCCACAATCTCGATCTCTGGCAGTGGATCTGCGGTATGCCGAAGACCGTTTACGCGCATTTGCATTACGGCAAATGGCACGATATCGAGGTCGAGGACGACGTGAGCGCTTACGTGGAATACGAAAACGGCGCGACGGGTATGTTCATCACCTCCACGGGCGATTGCCCCGGAACGAACCGCTTCGAGATCACGTTGGAAAAGGGTAAGCTGATCGCGGAGGGCAACAAGCTCACGATGTGGAAATCCGAGATCAGTGAGCGTGAATTTTCCGCAACCAACACGAACCCCTTCGGCTCGATGAAGTTCAAGATCTCCGAGGTGGAGACGGACGGCGAAAATCCGCAGCACGCGGGCGTTATGAACGCCTTCGCAAGCGCGATCCTTCACGGAACGCCTCTCGTTGCGGAGGGTATCGAGGGTATTCGCGGACTTTCTCTCTCCAACGCTATGCACCTCTCCTCCTTCACGGGAAAGACCATCGAGATCGACAATCTCGACCACGAGCTTTACTACGAGGAGCTGATGAAGCGCGTCGCTTCCTCCCGTCGCAAAACGGGCGTCACGGAAACCGTCGCAGGCGATATGAGCAATACGTTTTGATATAAGAAAAAAGCGGGCAAAGGCTGGTTCTCATAAGGAAGTTTAAAAAATTGTAGGGGTCGACGTCCTCGGCGACCCGTTAAGCAAAATTTGATATGCAGAAGACAAAGATTACCCCCGACAGATTTTCTGTCGGGGTTCGTTTTATTCTGTTAGATAAATTGGAATTTGTTGATAAAAATCATCAAGAAATCACATCTGTAAGTGGAACTGATATGTTCACAAGTTTACCTACAGGGCACTCTATGCAGAACAACTCATTAGAAGCATAGAAGGTTTTCCACCCGTTTGACTTTTCGCAAAATTCACGAAAACTAATTGTGGGTTGCGTATTGATCCATTCACGAACATTGTAATAAGACTCGATGTCCGCATAACTGTCACTGGGTATAAACACAAAATCCAGCTCTCCACCACATTCTGAAACATTGTATGAGCCCCTAAAGAACACATTTTCAGGTATTTCCTGCACGTCTGTTTGCAGATTAAAATAGTAAATGTGAACTGTTTTTGCCTTTATGGATTTATAATTGGGCGTCCTTGCCTTCCACGCAGCCTTAGCATCTTCCTTGGTTTTGAAGCACCCCAAAATAACCGGCGACTGGTAAATATTATCTTCTTTGATTTCCGGAACGGAAACCATTACATACATTGGCATTGCGTATTTGTGAATGTGCCTGATTACTTCATTTAACATTGTTATTCGCTCCTCTGCTAAAATCAAGTTTATCTACCCCAATTATACTCCCCGCAATCGTTGTTGTCAAGCAAATGCAAAGAAAGTGCCGTCACATGACAGCACTTTCCTATGCAAAATTGGTAAACTTTTGGTAAACCCCAACCGTCCCCACTGCGATTTCCTCAAAATTGACTCATTTCATCGATTTATCGGGCAGTTTCGGGTGGTTTTATAGGTTATCGAAGCCTCAATCAGTCCTGGGGCTTCATTGTGGGGAACAACAGGACGTCACGGATGGACGCGCTGTCGGTGAGGAGCATCACCAGACGGTCGATACCGAAGCC
>JAZRLQ010000126.1:0-11828 GCA_045646925.1 Eubacteriales bacterium | reverse complement strand
TGCGGCGAAATCAGAGTTCCCGCTGATCACCAGTTCGGCGAATGGGTAACCGTTAAGGAAGCTACCAAGAAGGAAGCAGGCGAACAGCAGAGAACTTGCTCCGTTTGTGGTGCACTTGAATCTCAGCTCATCGCTCAGCTCAAAGGTCTTGAACCCGATGAAGTTGCTGCTATCGTTTCCGGCTCCATCGTTGTTGCAACAGGTGTTGCTTGCGGCGTATACTTCGGTCTCGTTAAGACCGGCGTTCTCGCTAAGCTCTTCAAGAAAAAATTTTGATCGGCTTAACGATCAATGATCGTATCTGATTGCTGAAAACAAAGCCGACTCTTCGGAGTCGGCTTTGTTCGTTTCTATATTCTGAAAACGGTGGTATAACTATGTTTGGCGTAATCGTTAACGTGATCACGGTCATCATCGGATCGTGTATCGGACTTCTTTTCAAAAAAGGCATATCCGAAAGGGTGAGCAAGGCGGCTATGATCGGGCTTGGCGCTTGCACGCTCTATATCGGTATTTCGGGAAGCCTTTGCGGTGAAAATCCGCTGATCCTCATCGCGTCCGTCGTTCTCGGCGCGATCGTCGGCACGCTTCTCAATATCGATGGCGCGCTCAATCGGCTTGCCGAGGGCGTTGAAAAGCGCTTCAAAAGGGACGGCGCGGGCGTTTCGATCGCGGAGGGGCTCGTCTCCGCGACGCTTCTTTTCTGTGTCGGCTCCATGACCGTCACGGGCTCCATTCAGGCGGGGCTCACGGGCGATCATTCCATTCTGATCACGAAGGCTATGCTCGACCTCGTTTCGTCCATGATGCTTGCATCCGGACTCGGCATCGGAGTTTTGTTTTCGGCAGTCACGGTCTTTCTGATCCAAGGCGGACTCGTTCTGCTCGCAGGACTCATCGCTCCGCTCATGAGCGCGGGCGCGATCAACGAGATGACCTGCGCGGGATCGATCCTCATCATCATGATCGGTACGAATCTGATGGGGATCTCGAAGATCAAGGTTGCGGATTTCCTGCCCGCGATCCTCTTCGCTCCGCTCATCTATCAGTGTATTCCGCTTTTTGAAAAATTGGCGGCTTTGTTTGCAAAATAAAAAAGCGACGGAATTGCCAGGCTTCTTTATGAGAAGTTGGCGATTCCGTTGCTTTTTGTCTCAAACGAGAGAATGTCAAAAATAGTAAAATCACGGATATAAATTTGAAAAAACTGTTGCATTTTGTAGAAACAGATGCTATAATATAATAATGAGTATTTGTCAAGCTGTGCTTCTGCGAGTGAATCCGTTGTCGTTTGACAAAAAACGCCTTTTTAGGAGGAATGCAAAAAAGATGAATTTCACCAACACCAAAAAATACGCAGTTCTCGCGTGTTTCCTCGTCGCCGCTATTCTGTCGGTGATGTTTATGGGAAAGGTCGCGATCAACTACAATATGTCCGATTATCTCGATGAGGAGACCGAGACGAGAATCTCGCTCGCTATCATCAACGAGGAATTCAGCGCGACCTCGAACGTGCAGGTCATGATCTCCGATATCGATGTCGATACCGCGAAATCCGTTCGCGATACCCTGGCGGCGATCCCGAACGTGCTGACGGTCAGCTTCGATCCCTACAGCGAAAATTCCTATAAGGATGGAAACGCGCTTTTCGTGATCCTTGTTGACGGTGACGAATATTCCGCAGCCGGCTCTGCCGTTGTCGAGGATATCAAGACGGCGCTCGATATCGTTTTCGAGGGTAAGATCCAGTACGGCGGTGCGATCGTCGAAAAAGCAAGCTTGCGTAACGCGATCATCAAGGAGATCCCCTTCATTCTCGCGATTTCCGTATGTCTCGCGATCGCGATCATGCTCCTCACCTCGAAATCCTGGATCGAGCCGCTCGTTTTGCTTGCCGCTTCCGGCGTGGCGATCCTTCTCAATATGGGAAGCAACGCGATTTTCGGCGAGATCTCCTACATTACGAACGCGGTCAGCTCGATCCTTCAGCTCGCGCTCTCCGTTGACTATAGCATCGTGCTTCTGCACAGCTACCGCACCATGAAGACCAAGGAAGCGGATCGCGGCGTTGCCATGGGTATGGCGATCAAGGAGGTCGTGAAGCCCGTTTCCGCGAGCGCGCTCACGACGGTCGCAGGTCTTCTCGCGCTTCTTTTCATGAGCTTCAAGATCGGCTTCGATATCGGTATCGTTCTGATGAAGGGTATCGTGATTTCTGCTATCACTTCCTTGACGCTGTTTCCCGCTTTTCTGCTCATCTTCGATAAGCTGATGGAGAAAACGAAAAAGCGCGAGCTCGTTCTCAAGGGAAGAAAGTTCTGCGGATTTTCCTTCCGCGCCGGTAAATTCGTGGCTCCGATCGCGCTTTTGCTCGTCGTTGCCTGCGCGTTTATCCAGACCTCGAACGTTTATACCTTCACCGATAGTAAGAACGCGAACGCGACGATTCTCGATACATTCGGTCAGAACAACACGGTCGTCGTCGTATATCCCAATCACGAAAACAATCACGAATACGAAAAGGCGCTCGCCAATAAGCTCGGCGCGTATCAGACCGCGGACGGCAGACACGTGCTGAAGAGCTATACCGCCTTCAGCAATACCGTTCGTGAGCTTTACGATATGGAATTGGCTACCCGTAAGCTGAGTCTGCCCGTCAAGGACGTCGAGTTGCTCTTCACGATGTATCATCTTTACGGCGATCCGTCCCGATTGGAAATGAAGACGCTGGCGTTTATGCAGTATGCAGACCGTTTGCTCACGGAAGATGTGGATGCGCAGGGATTTGCAGACGCGGGCACGCTCAAAACCGTTCAGACCATGCTTGCTATCCATCAGATCATGAATAGCGATCTTACTGCAGATGAATTCCATACTCTTGTGACCACCGGTGCGATGGAGGGTACCAATCTCGATCTGTTCTCAATCAAGCAGATGTATGGCTTGTATTTCTATGATCAGATTGAAGAGCAGAAGGTTGATTTTGCAACTATGCTTGATTTTGTAATCTCCATTTCCGAAAAACCGGAAACTGCAGATATGTTTGATGCCGAGACCGTGGAGGATCTCAAAACACTTTCTAACGGACTCGATCAGCTCAATTCTATGTTGGAAACGCCTTTGAGCCAAGAGGAATTCTGTAGCTTTATTAATGATAATTACGGTATGGCGATCAACGACCTTACTGCCCGTTATATTTATTCGAAATACCATCACGCGACACATGGAAGCGTTGCTCAGGCGCCTGTTGCTTTGCTTGATATGCTTCCGTTCCTTATAGAGCAAGGATACGTTACAGATGCTGCTGCGATCAATGCGGTGGAAAACTATATTAGCGCTTATTATGCAGTAAACGCTTCTTATTCCTATGAGGAATTTTTGCCTGTTCTCGTGCAGACGGTGGAAGCTCTTACGGGTGAAAAAATCGATCTCGATACTTCCGATCTTGCAATCCAGCAGGTATACATCATGTATTTTTATGAACAGAAAAACATTCCCGAAGACAAGATCCAGGGAAGAGAATTTATTGATTTTGTCAACATTGCGCTGGAAACCAATGATGTGATCGGCGGTCGTCTCTCTGCTGATGACAAGGCCAAAATTACTGACATTTGCCTTGCAGATGAATTTTTGCAGGACGAAACTTCTTACGATTTTGAAGAAATGACAAGTAAAATTGCGGATTTGCAGAATCGAGTACAGAGTATTGCTTCTTCTGCAAAACTTGGAAGCAGCAAAATCTCCGGCATTTACATCAAATACGCCATCGCGGGCGAAATGGATTTTTCCGGCGCGATCGAAGCGATCGACCTTTTGAATTTCGTGACGGCGAACATGGATACGAACGAGCTTCTGAAGCTCAAAATGACGGACGAAAAACGCGAGATGGTTGCTTCTGCGCAGGAAGCGATCGTGAGCGCTGAGGAGCTTTTCGTGAGTGAAAACTACTCCCGTATGCTCGTTTCCGTCAATCTGCCCAGCGAAAGCGAGGAATCCGCGAGATTCGTCGAGTTCATTACCGCTTCCGTTAAGGAGATCTTCGGGGAAGACGCGCACGTTGCGGGCGAGATCATGTCTACGTACGATCTGCAGAAGGCGTTTGCAGACGATAACACCTTCATTACCGTGTTTACGATCATTTCGATCTTCCTGATCGTTATGGTTATTTTCCGTTCGCTCTCTCTGCCCGTGATCCTCGTTGCGATCATTCAGGGTGCGATCTGGATCTCTATGTCCACGTCCTTGCTGACGGGCCCGATGTTCTTTATGAGCTATATCGTGACGACCTGCATTTTGATGGGCGCCACCATTGACTACGGTATTCTGATGTCGACCAATTACGTTCAGTACAGATCGCTGTTCGACAAGAAGACCGCGCTCTACAAGTCCGTTGAGGCGGCAATGCCCACGATCTTCACGTCGGGAATGATCCTGATGATCTGCGGCTTCGTCATCGGCTTCATCGCAAGTCAGACCGCGATCTCCACGGTCGGCGTTCTTCTCGGAAAGGGAACACTGATTTCGATCCTCATGATCGTGTTCGTGTTGCCGGCATTGCTCTATCTGCTCGATGCGTTCGTTCTCGGACTTTCCATGAAGAGCAAGGCTGCCGATATCCCCGTGGGCGCGGACGAAGCGATCACGCTGACGGATATCTCTCTGGAAGACCTCAGAAACGATAACGATTAACGAAACGTTGATAATAAAAAGCACATGACGCTGCATTTGCAGTGCCATGTGCTTTTTTCTTGAGTCTTTTTCGGAGAAATACTCTTTGGGACGCAAAATAGGCGATGTGCGCGCACGAATGATTCTTTTCGACAAAAAGTGCGATGGGAAGAAAAGCTTCGTACAGGGGCTTATTTTGATTTCTGGATCATCGACAAATGTTGGCGAGGTGTTTGTCGGTCAAAATCGGAATGTAACCTATACCTTCAAGGGTGATATCACGCGCGAAGTGCATATAACTCGCCACAAGGCGAAACGTTACAAGAACAGTTCGTTACTATGACACTTATTTTTGGAGTTAAGTGTCTTTCTTTTTGCGCTTTTGTTTAGCACATTTTGCTATTTTTAATTATCCAAAGAAGATAGGTCGATATACTCCCAGTATCCCGTGAATTTATCGATCTCGTCGGGGACAAGTAGACCTTCGGCATCGTAATATCGCAACGTCTTTACCGAGATATTGCACAGCTTAGATAATTCACCTATCTTATACATAGCGTTTTCCTTTCATTGAGATTTTGCAGAATAGAAACAGCGCTATTTCTATCTTGCAAGCAAAGTATATCATTACAGTTAAGGGGAGAGTCAATAGGTTTTCCCCAAATTTTTTGATGTATTTATTATATCATAAAAATATGTCTTTTTCAACAATGCAAACGCCGATACCATAGACAAATGACCATGGTATCGGCTATTTTCATTTCTTGCTATTAAAGTTAGGATACTCAAATAAAACAAATAATCCGAACGATTCTCCAAGTAAGAGAATGTTCGGATTATTTTCATGTGGTCGGAGTGACAGGACTCGAACCTGCGGCATTCTGCTCCCAAAGCAGACGCGCTACCAACTGCGCCACACCCCGATCGGTGAAGTATTAAATTCGTTTCTTTCGTGTCAAGAAGAAAATGATTCCGGCGAAGATCGCGGAGGGAACGATGGCAAGGAAAGCGGGCTGATAAAGAATCGCCGTCATGATGACACCGAAGACTACGCTTACGGTGAAGCCGAGGATGCCGAGGAGCTTTTTCTTTCTGAAAATTCCGGTGAGCAATGCGAGAGAACCGCACAGAGCGCCGATGCCTGCGCCGCCGATGATCGCGCCGATGAGATAAATGAGAAACTCAAGCTCATTCATGGCTACTTCCTCCGGGTCGAAAGATGATATCGTGTGCTTGGAAGCACACAACATATTTATTATATATGAGAAAAAAGCGTTTGTCAAGGAGAAAATTGTTTTTACTGAAAAAATTTTGAAAAAGTCGAAAAAATTTTCAAAAAGGTATTGACATTTTAAAAGAGATGGTATATAATGATTAACGTCGCAGGGGATGAGCTCGAATGCCTCCTTCTGTCAGAGAAAAGCGAGAGTGGCGGAACTGGTAGACGCGCACGTTTGAGGGGCGTGTGGATTCACCGTACGGGTTCAAGTCCCGTTTCTCGCACCAAGGACTGTTTCGAAAGAAACAGTCCTTTCTTTTTGCATAAATACATGGAAAAAGGGAATACTTGAGAAAAAGGCTTCGCGCGAGCTTTTCGGCGCGGCGGTCTTTTTCAATCGTATTAAGGCAAATCCGATGAATTTTATAACGACATGGAAAGGCGTGATCGAAATGAAAAAACTGATTACGGTATTGCTTCTCGCGAGCATGGCGCTATCTTTGGCGGCTTGCGGAAGAAACAAAGACAAGGGCAAGGATTCCACGTCCTCCTCGACCTCGCAGTCGACGCAGGACACGGCGGATTCCGGTAACACCGCCGAAGGCGTAAGCGCGAAATCGTTTCTGCATTCCGTCTATGGTGAATTTCTCGCGAAGATGGTTCCCGTTTACGACGTGGGCTCCGTCGACGAGGTCAAGGGATATTTTGCGGGACCCGAAATGGAAACGGTGACCGAAAAGGACGAGGAAAGCGGGGAAGAGTTTTCGTACGAGGTTCCGAAGAACGAGCCGGGCGCGATCTCTCCCGACGATAGCGAGACGCTCGAAATGCAGACGCTGTTTCCTGCCGCCTCCGCTGACAAGTTGAAAAGCGCCGCGGTGTACTTTAATCTCATGAATCAGAATAACGGCACCTTCGCCGCCTTCGAGCTGAAGAACGGCGCGGATATGCAATCGCTTGCCGATATGATGAAAAACAGGATCAAGGACAACCAATGGATCTGCGGCTTCCCCGAGCATTACACGATCATGAGAGCGGGGGATATCCTCGTTTTCGCCTACGGTAATGAAAGCGCCGTAGGGGCTTGGAAATCCGCCGTGACGTCCGTATACGCCGACGCGGCCGTCTTGTACGACGAGAAGCTTTAACGGCGCGATACGAATACTTTTCTGCAAAGCCGTCAATGCGTTGACGGCTTTGTTATAGGGGGAAATATGCTTTTTTCGAGTGTACCTTTTTTGTATTACTTTTTGCCTGCGGCGCTGCTATTATACGCGATCGCGCCAAGGGTTCTGAAAAACACGGTTCTGCTTCTTGTGAGCCTCGTTTTTTACGCGTGGGGCGAGCCGAGATACGTCGTCGTTATGCTGATCTCCATTCTGCTGGGCTATATTTTCGGCATTCTGATCGAGCGATTTCGGGGGAGACGCGCGGCGAGGGTGTTTTTGTTTTTGTCCGTTTTCTCGTCGCTCTCCTTTCTTGTCTATTTCAAATACGCAGACTTTTTTATCGAGAACTGGAACGCCGCGACGGGACTTTCCGTTCCGCTTCTGCAGATCGCGCTTCCGATCGGTATCAGCTTCTACACCTTTCAGATACTCAGCTACACGGTGGACGTTTATCGCGGTGAGGTGCGCGCGCAGAAAAATCCAATCGACCTCGCGGCGTATATCGCGTTGTTTCCTCAGTTGATCGCAGGACCGATCGTGCGCTACTCGGATATCGACCGTCAGCTTACGGAGAGAACGCACACCCTCGAAAAAACGGCGGTCGGTATCCGTCGCTTCATCGTCGGACTCGGCAAAAAGATCCTCATTGCCGATGCGTTTGCGGCGTTCTGCGCGGACTTTACGGCTTCCGACGAAAAGTCCGTTCTGTTTTTCTGGCTATATGGGATCGCTTTCTCACTGCAGATCTATTTCGATTTTTCCGGATACAGCGATATGGCGATCGGGCTCGGAAAGATCTTCGGCTTCGATTTTACGGAAAACTTCAACTATCCCTTCGTTTCGGGAAGCATTACGGAGTTCTGGCGCAGATGGCACATCTCGCTCGGATCGTGGTTCCGTGATTACGTATACATTCCGCTCGGTGGAAACCGCGTGTCGAAGCTACGTGGACTTTTCAATATTTTCGTCGTTTGGATGTTGACGGGCTTCTGGCACGGCGCTTCCTGGAACTTCATTTTCTGGGGGATCTTCTTTGCTATCTGTCTTCTCGTCGAGAAGCTATGGCTACTTCCGCGCTTGAAAAAGGCGTGGGTATGGAATCATGTCTACGTTCTTTCGCTCGTTCTTTTCAGCTTCGTTCTGTTTGCCTCGGAGGATATGCAGACGCTTGTATTCAATCTGAAGGGGCTCTTCGGTCTCGGCGGTGTGCCGCTCGTTTCCGTGCCGACGGTATATTATCTGCGGAGCTACGCCGTCGTTTTCGCGGTGGCGATCATCGGCTCGACGCCTCTTTTGAAACGGTTGCTGAACGGTATTCAAGAAAAAGCGATTGGCGCGAAAACGCTGAATCTTCTTGAGCCGATCGCGCTTGCGGCGCTTCTTGTTGTGATGACGGGATATCTCGTCGACGGCTCGTTCAGTCCGTTTCTCTATTTCCGATTCTGAAGACGGGAGGTGAGTTTATGTCTTTGAAATACAAAAATATCGCGCTCGTCTGTGTGACGTGCGCGTTGATCTTCGGGTTTTCTCTGTGGAGCATTCTGAAGCCTGCGGATGCCTTTTCCGACAGTGAGCGCAGAGCGCTTGCGCAAATGCCTGCGTTTTCCGTGAAGTCCGTTTTGAGCGAAGATACGGAGAAGAGCTTCATGCGGCTCTTCGAGGACTATACGCTGGATCAGTTTCCCATGCGCGAACTTTTTCGTCGGATCAAGTCTGTGGCGGCGTATTACGTTTTCGGACGTATGGATAATAACGGGATCTATCTCGAGGACGGCTATGCCGCAAAGCTGGAGTATCCGATGAACGAGGATTCTCTCGACTACGCGGTGAAGAAGTTCCGCACGGTCTACGAGCGTTTTCTGAAGGACACGGATGTGAACGTGTATACCTCGGTGATTCCCGACAAGAGCTATTTTCTCGCGGAGCAGAACGGCTATCTTTCTATGGATTACGAGGCGTTTTTCTCGCTTTTCCGTGAGAAAATGAGCTTTGCGGCGTTCATTGATATCGCGGATACGCTTTCGCTCTCCGATTATTATAAGACCGATACGCATTGGCGGCAGGAGCGGATCGTCGATACGGCGAAAACGATTGCCGCGGGGATGGGAACCGCTCTTCTGGGTGAATACGAGGAGCAGGCGCTGGATCATCCGTTCTACGGCGTGTATTACGGGCAGAGCGCGCTTCCGCTTCCCGCGGAGGAGATCCGCTATCTGACGGCGGATTTTATGGAGGGCTGTACGGTCTACGATCATCAGAACGGAAAGGAGATCTCCTTTTACGATATGGAGAAGGCGGTCGGCAAGGATCCGTACGAGACGTTTCTTTCCGGCAATCTGTCCGTGGTGACGATCGAAAATCCCGCCGCGACGACGGAGAAGGAGCTGATCGTGTTCCGCGATTCCTTTGGCTCGAGCCTCGTTCCTCTGCTTGCAGAGGGATATCGGAAGATCACGGTGGTGGATATCCGATATATCGGAAGCGCCAATCTGCAGGTGCTTCGCGATCAGAGAACGGGGAAGGCTTTGATCGATTTTCAAAACGCGGACGACGTGCTTTTCATTTACAGCACGCTTGTGCTGAACAATAGCGGAACGTTGCGATAAAAAAGGGATCGTCTCGTAAAAGAAAACAATCCCTCGGTCGCTTTCGCATATCAATAGAAGGCAAAGACACTTTCGGTCTTCATGAAGACCGAAAGCGCGCTACAGCTATAACGAAAATACAAAATCTCCCTCAAATCGACAAGGCGCGAATGAGGGAGATTTGTTTTCATCAGTTTTTCTTTTTCTTGCGGTTATATTCGGACTTTGGGTTCCAGATCTCACGCCAATCGAGATCGCCTCGGTCGAGCGCGGTGATGATGGCTTCCGCAGTCGCGATATTGGTCGCGGTGGGTACGTTGCTTCTGTCGCATTCCTGCATGAGTGCGGCATCCTTGAGCATGGAATCGGGGTTGTCGGTCTTTTCTCTGAAGTAGAGAAGAACGTCGATCTCGTTGTATGCGATACGGGAAGCGATCTGCTGAACGCCGCCCTGACTTCCGGGGAGGAGCTGTTCGATCTCGAGGCCTGTAGCTTCAGCGACGCATTTTCCGGTCATTTTTGTGGCGCAGATATTATGCTTTGCGAGCACGCCGCAATAAGCGATACAGAACTGAATCATGAGTTCTCGTTTAGTTTCGGATGATATGAGTGCAATTTCCATGAGCGAAATCCGGCATTACCAGAGGAGGCAACGCAATCCTTTCATTTATTTTAGTTTACGGAGTCTTTTGATATTGGCGAAGAGCCTTCTGCCTTCACCGAGGGTTCTTGCTGCGAGATTGTCGAATGCGTTTATTACGTTCAAGCTCGGGATCTCGTCGACGAGGATCCCGCGGTTGCCCGCAGAAATCAATTCGGGGTCATAGGGAATTACGCCATGTAATTTCACGGAAGTGGTGTCGATAATGGAAATGATGTCTTTTTTCGCTTTCCGCACGGATCCGCCGGAGAGCTTGTTGACAATGAGTCTTCGTTTTCCGACACCTTTTTGCGCGAGATAATCCGACGTTCTTTCAGCGGCGCGGATGGCTGCGCGTGTGGGCTCGACGACGATGAAAGCAGTGTCCGCAACGCCTGCGGCGAATCGCAAGGGCTCGCCGATACCGCCGGGGGTATCAATGAAGACGAAGTCGAAATCTCCCGTTTCGATCAGTCTTTTTACGATCGAACGGAACGTCAGAGGGTCCATCGTGGTGTCGAAGCCGAGTGGGGCGGCAATGAAATGAAGATTCTCGCACCGCTTGTCGTGCAGAATTGCGCTTTCGCAATCGATCCTGCCGGAAGCGATGTCGCTGATGTCATACACAACCGCATCGGAAAAGCCCGCTACCAGATCAAGACATCGGTTGCCGAAGTCGCAATCGATCAGCAGAACGCGTTTGTCGCGTTTCGCGACTGCCATCGCGAGATTTGCGCATACCGTGGATTTGCCGACACCGCCCTTGCAGGAGGTGAAGAGAATGACTTTCGTCGTGACGGCGGCGCTGCTTGTGTTAATGGTTCCGTTTGGGTTGATATCCATTCCAAAGGGCATCCTTTCAGAGAATAATGTTCGTATAGTTTATTTTACCATTTTTGATCCGGTTTGTCAACTATGTTTTTGTTATTTACGACCGATAACGACAGTTTCGAGTGTCGCAAAAGCGGCATCCTCGAGCGCCTGTACGTCAACCTTCGCTTCTTCGCGTTCAACCTTGAAGAGCTCGGGGCGTGTACGGGGGTGACGGGGGGTGAATACGGTGCAGCAATCCTCGTAGGGAAGGATGGAGGTCTCGAAGGTGTCGATCTCTCTGGAGATACGGATGATCTCCTCCTTGTCCATGCCGATCAGAGGACGGAATACGGGGCGTTCCACGACGCTGTTGGTAACGCCGAGCGCCTGCATGGTCTGGCTTGCTACCTGACCGAGACTTTCGCCGGTGATGAGCGCGTCGCATTCGTATTTTGCGGCGGTGCGTTCCGCGAGACGCATCATGAAACGGCGGAGCAGAAGGGTGAAGTAATCCTCCTCGCAATTGTCGCGGAGGACCTCCTGGATCTCCGTGACGGAGATGATGTGTACGTGGATCTCACCCGTGAATTCGGTGAGCTTTTCCGCGAGGGTGAGCACCTTTTCCTTTGCGCGTTCGCTGGTATAGGGGAAGCTTTCGAAGTGCATGGCATCGAGACGAACGCCGCGCTTCGCGATCATGAAGCCTGCGACGGGGCTGTCGATACCGCCGGAGA
>JAZRLQ010000125.1:0-3899 GCA_045646925.1 Eubacteriales bacterium | reverse complement strand
CGCTTGGCCTCCGACTTCTCAAGGGGAAGGCAAGTGGGCAGTGAATAGTGAAGAGGTGTGTCGCTTCGCGACACGGTGGGAAGGCAAACGGGAGGTCTGTGATATAGCCGTGTTCGCGCGCGAACGCGATTCTGCAAAAATCCGAAACAATACCTCTTGACAAAACAATAGTTTTCCCGTATAATGAATATGTAATTTTTTGTTGAAAACAATCGAATTTTGAAAATATGAAGGAGTCTGTTCTGTAATTATGAAAAAAGTCCGAATCGTTGCCGACAGTACCTGCGACCTCTCCGCCGAGCTTCTCGCAAAATATGACATTCCCGTGATCCCGCTCTGTATCATCATGGATGACAAGAGCTATTTCGACGGCAAAGAGATCACGCCCGACGAGATCTTCGCATGGGCAAACAACAACAAGACCACACCGAAAACCTCCGCTGTCAACATCGCTTACTCGAAGGATGTTCTGCAGCCTTATATGGATAACGGAGACGACATCATCTTCTTCGGAATCTCCAGCAAAATGAGCGGCACCTGCAACGTCATCAAAATGATCGGTATGCAGGAAGAATACGACCGCCTTTTCGTCATCGATTCCGCGAACCTTTCCACCGGTATCGGTCTGCAGGTGATCCGCGCAGCCGAGCTTGCCGCGCAGGGCCTCACCGCCGAAGAGATCGTCGCTGACATCGAAAGCAAAAAATCCAACGTCCGCGCAAGCTTCGTCATCGACACGCTGACCTTCCTCGCGAGAGGCGGCAGATGTTCCTCCTTGACGGCAATGATGGCGAATACCCTCCGTCTGCACCCCATGATCGTCGTACGCGACGGCGCAATGGGCGTTTCCAAGAAGTTCACGGGTAAAATGGACGTTGCGCTCAATAAATACCTCGAAAATCTGAAGCCCGAATTGGAAAAGGCGGATCCCGCTCACGTGTTCATCACGCACTCCGGTTGCAGTGAAGCCACCATTCAGGCGATGTATGACAAGATCTCCGCGCTCAATTATTTCGACGAGATCCTCATCACCAGAGCAGGCGGCGTTATCTCCAGCCACTGCGGCCCCAATACCCTCGGCGTGCTTTACTACGTGAAGTCCGAGGAATAAACCTGCTTTCTTTTTCATTAAATATTTCTCCTAAGAAAAAGCCTTGCCGCTCTCTTCGGCAGGGCCTTTTCTTTTATCCGTATCCCATGGAATGACTGGTTTTCAGCAAGATTCCAAACGCAATTCGTTGCGTTTGATCCTCCGAATTTCGACTCCGTCCCGCCGACACCGAAGGTGTCATCCTGAGCTTGTCGAACTTTTGGGGCTTTGCGCCAAAAGCACGAAGTGGGATCTCGGCGGGACTTTGCTCAGAATGACACGCACGCGTGTCGCTTCGCTGCCCAGGGGGGAAGGCTCAATCAAGTAATGTCGCTTCGTCGGACCTTTTTCTTCACCATCTTCGAGCTTTCGCATAAGATGGCAATGGAGGGCTTCCCTCCGAACGAAGACGAAAGGACTTTACGAATCATGCAATACTATAAACACACGGTCCGCAGACCCGTGCAGACCATGCCGTGCGCGCCCGCCATGGCGGCAGAACCTGCGCCCATGCCGGAGAGCACGGTCTCCTCGAACCCGATGAACGGCTTTCCGCTCGCGATGGCGTACGTTCCTTATCAGCGATTCGAGGAGCTGAACGAGCCCGCGAAGGCGTTGGAATGCGGCACGCTCTTCCGCGCGCTGTATATGCCCTTCCGCGGACAGAAAAGGAGCGGCACATGAACGAAAGAGAACGCTTGCTCCGTCGCATTCAGGAGGAGGACTTCACCGTATACGAAACCGTCCTGTACCTCGACGGCCATCCGCGCAATAAAAAAGCGCTCGCCTTTTACGACGAGCACAGAAGGCTCGCAAAAGACTTGCGCGCGGAATATGAAAGCAAATACGGCCCCTTGACGATCTACGAAAACAAGGACGCGGAGGATTGGCACTGGATCGACAGACCTTGGCCGTGGGAAAGAGAGGCGAACGCATAATGTGGGCATACGAAAAGAAACTGCAATACCCCGTGAAGATCAAAAATCCGAACCCCGCCTACGCGAAGATCATCGTAAGTCAGCTTGGTGGTCCCGACGGTGAGCTGGGCGCGGCAATGCGCTATCTGAACCAAAGATATACCATGCCGTACGGCGATATCATCGGAATTTTAACGGACGTCGGAACGGAAGAGTCTGCTCACAAATGATACATATAATCGTAGTCAAAAAGGACACCCTCCGCGGGTGTCCTTTTCACGTTCAATTATAGGTGATATCTTCGCCGATAAAGCTGCTCACGTCGCCGTAGCGGTCTCCGACCTTCAGATAGATCTTATCCGTCACAAACTTAACGTAAGCGCGGAGATAATTGGATCTCGCCTTATACTGCCTTACCTCGATGGTATTATAAGCTCTCGCGCCCCTGTCGTATCCCTTCGCCATGCGGAAAAGAAGCATAACGAGTTTGAATACTGTATAAAGGACGCGGGCAAAGGTGATGTCCTGTGTCAATGTCACGACCACGGTAACGGTCAGAAGCCCAGTGAAGATACAAGCGATCAAGGTCTTCACGAAATGCTTTTTGTTGCGCAGATATTCTTCCGCCGATATCGGAACGCCGCCTCGACCGGAACGGTCGCCGTCGTATAGAAGAATAGCCTCGTTGAGCTCGATCGGCTTCAGATCGCGTATCTCGATGATCTTCTTTGCCTTTGCCTTGCCGTACATCCTCTCAAGCTCCTCGCGCGGCAGGTCCTTGATCTCGACCCACACCTTCGGAGGAATACGCAGAATGCGGAGTCGGGAGTGGATTGCCTGCTCCAATTCGAGATCGATCTGCCAGTCGCAGAAGATACCGAGCAAAAGCGCTCCGATATCCCCGACCTTAACCACGAGCGCCTCACATTCGCTCTTTGACTTGATATAGTCCGCGTCGAGCTTGCCGCCGTCCGCGCCGAGCCTCGTCATCATGACCTCGCCGACAACGAAAAGGGAGACCGTCAGGATACCGTCGGAAATGATCTTCGGACCGATAACGACGGGACCGAAGTCCGTCCATACGAATCCGATGAGAAGGAACGGAACGAGCATACAGACGAAGAGCGTGAGGTTCTTGCCGATGATGGTCGCAAATCCCTTTGAAGTGATATTATATCGCTTTTGAAAGTCCGTCGTTCTGTCCAGACTCTCTTCGATTCTTTCAAGATCAGCCATTGCCGTCCTCCTTCTTTCCGTAGCGGTTCTCCGCAATGTAGGTCATGAATGTACCGATGGCACATCCGACGAGCCCAAACCAGAATACCGTGGTAAGATCGCGGATAAACTGATTGATGTAGAGCAGAACGTAGGAAACGATGAGCATAATGAGCCATACCGCAAGCGGAGGCGCGTGTCGCAGGTTAAGCTTGTCCCGAAAATACGCAAATACCGCCTTACGGAACACGACAACGATGATGATAAGGCAGATGATCCCGCCTGCCCCGATGGAATGGGACGTGCCGTAGGATATCGTCCAGAGCGGGAAATGCTCGTAAACGGCGTAGATCGGAAGTCCACAGGAGATGAGAACGCTGAGTATCTTTAAGATCGCATACTTGAGCTTACGCTTCTTCTCCATGAGGAATCACCTCCTCGATGTGAGTCAGAGCCTCTTCTTCGGCGTCTTTGATGGAATGAACGGCAGCAAGATGACGTGCGCCAATCTCTTCCTTCTTGAAATTCGGAATATTCGCAAGATTCAGAAGCTCGGCAAGTTCGTTGGAGAATTCGAGATTTGCTTCCGCAGAGCTCTTGAGGAATGCTTTCAGCTCGTGAAGCTCTTTCTCCAGATGTTCTTTATCCTCCACAGTCGCCTTGTGAGCCTCCAGCAT
>JAZRLQ010000124.1:0-4487 GCA_045646925.1 Eubacteriales bacterium | reverse complement strand
CGCATAAAGACGGGACACGAACTCAGCGTAATTCGAGGCTGTCGGCTCGTCAAAAAATACCGACAGCGCAGAAATCACGGGATCAGTGAGCAGTCCTCGAAGCACCGAGAGTGTTTCAAGCTTTAATTTAAGATCTTTCATCAGCCCAGTATCGCTCCTGTAGCACCGCCTGACACGAGGGATGCATATCTCTTGAGGTAACCGGAAAGTTCCTTCGTCTTCGGCTTAAAGTTCTTCATTCTTTCCGCAAGGATAGCCTCATCAACTACAAGTTCGATCTTGTTAGCGGGGATGTCGATTCTAATAATATCGCCCTCTTCAACAACACCGATCATACCACCTGACGCCGCCTCGGGAGTGATGTGGCCGACACACGCACCACGGGTTGCTCCGCTGAATCGGCCGTCAGTGATAAGTGCAACGCTCTCTCCAAGTCCCATACCCATAATAGCGGATGTGGGATTGAGCATCTCACGCATACCCGGGCCGCCCTTCGGTCCTTCGTAGCGGATGACGACGACGTCGCCCGCTTTGATCTTTTGCGCGTAGATGGCGGCGATGGCTTCGTCCTCGGAATCGAATACGCGAGCGGGGCCCTCGTGCTTCATCATTTCGGGCGCAACGGCGGATTGCTTGACGACGCAGCCGTCTTTTGCGAGATTGCCCTTCAAAACGGCAATGCCACCCGTTGCGGAGTAGGGATTTTCGATGGGGCGGATGATGTTTTCATCGCGGTTGACGATGTTTTCGAGGTTTTCTCCCATGGTTTTACCCGTGCAGGTCATGACGGAGAGATCGAGGAGGTTCTTCTTCGTCAGCTCTTTCATGACGGCGTAAACGCCGCCTGCGCGGTCGAGGTCTTCCATATAGGTGTCTCCCGCGGGAGCGAGGTGACATAGATTGGGTGTTTTCTTGCTGATGTTATTGGATTCGTCGAGATCAATATCCACGCCTGCTTCGTGCGCGATGGCAGGGAGGTGGAGCATGGTGTTGGTGGAGCAACCGAGCGCCATATCGACGGTTTCCGCATTATGAAGCGCCGCCGCGGTCATGATATCGCGGGGACGGATGTTCTTTTCGATCAGCTCCATGATCTTCATGCCTGCGTGCTTTGCGAGGCGGATGCGCGCGGAATAGACGGCGGGAATGGTGCCGTTACCGGGGAGCGCCATGCCAATGGCTTCCGTGAGGCAGTTCATGGAGTTTGCCGTATACATACCCGAGCAGGAGCCACAGGTGGGACAAGCGTTTTCCTCGTAGTCAAGAACGCCCTTTTCGTCGAGCGTGCCTGCGTGATAAGCGCCGACCGCTTCGAACATATGGCTGAGACAAGTGCGTCTGCCGTCGGTCAGATGACCTGCGAGCATAGGACCGCCCGAGCAGAAGATGGTTGGGATATTGAGTCTTGCCGCCGCCATGAGAAGACCGGGGACGTTTTTGTCGCAGTTGGGAACCATGACGAGACCGTCGAATTGATGAGCCATGACCATGGCTTCGGTCGAATCTGCGATCAGGTCTCTGGTGACGAGGGAATATTTCATGCCGACGTGTCCCATCGCAATGCCGTCGCAAACGGCGATGGCGGGGAACATGATGGGCGTACCGCCTGCGGCGCGAACGCCTGCCTTGACGGCGTCGACGATTTTATCAATGTTCATGTGGCCGGGAACGATCTCGTTGTGGGAGCTGACGATGCCAACGAGAGGTCGGCTCATTTCTTCTTCCGTAAGTCCGAGGGCGAACAGAAGGCTTCTGTTGGGCGCGCGGTTCACGCCTTTTTTGATTTGATCGGAATGCATAGGGTCCTCCAAAAAAGTATTTCTGATTGAAAATCAACGATCGTCAATCAAGATTGATTAACAATTGTTGGATTTCAATGGTTTTCTCAAAAATTTCACTTTATCCCGAGGGAAGCCCTCGGGATAAAGTCTTTTTCATATTTAGTTGGATGCGCTGTCGAGGTCGTTGTCGTTTTTCCAGAGCATCTGTTCGCGCAAACGCTGACCGACGATCTCCATCTGGTGCTTTGCGAGATTTTCTCTCTTGGAGTTGAAGAAGCAACGACCGTTCTTGTTTTCTGCGATCCACTTGCCTGCGAAGGTACCGTCCTGAATGTCGCTGAGAACGGCTCTCATGTTCGCCTTGGTCTGTTCATGGGGAATGATACGAGGACCGGAAACGTATTCGCCGTATTCCGCGGTGTCGGAAATGGAGTAGTTCATAGCCGCAACGCCGCCCTTGTTGATAAGGTCGATGATGAGCTTCATTTCGTGGATGCATTCGAAGTATGCGTTTTCGGGCTCGTAGCCTGCTTCAACGAGAACCTCGAAGCCGCAACGCATGAGGTCAACCACACCGCCGCAAAGAACAGCCTGTTCGCCGAAGAGGTCGGTTTCGGTTTCGTCGTGCATGGTGGTTTCCATGATACCTGCTCTTGCGCCGCCAATACCCGCGATGTAAGCGAGGGCGATGTCGTATGCTTTGCCGGAAGCGTTCTGTTCAACGGCGATGAGGCAGGGAACGCCCTTTCCTGCAACGTACTGGGAACGAACGGTATGACCGGGTCCCTTGGGAGCTGCCATGAATACGTCTACGTTTGCGGGGGGAACGATCTGTTTGTAACGGATGTTGAAGCCGTGCGCGAAAGCGATCGCCTTGCCTTCGGTGAGGTAGGGCGCGATGTCCTTCTTGTACATATCAGCCTGATTTTCATCGTTGATGAGGATCATGATGATGTCGGCCGCCTGCGTTGCTTCCGGAACGGTCATAACGGTGAAGCCGTCTCTTTCCGCTACGGGCCAGGATTTACCGCCCTTGCGAAGACCGATGATGACGTCGCAACCGGAGTCGCGGAGGTTAAGCGCATGTGCGTGACCCTGAGAACCGTAACCGACGATCGCGATCTTTTTGCCGTCGAGTTTAGAGATGTCACAGTCCTTCTCATAATACATTTTTGCCATAATCAAATTCTCCTTTTTCTTTTGTTGCTTCATAAATCGTATCAGCGCCGCGTTCGAGTGCGACCATACCGGTGCGTACCAGCTCGAGAACGCCGAATTCTTTGACAAGGTCGATGATCGCTTCCGCTTTGCTTGCGTCGCCAATCATGGCGATGGTCAGCGTGGTCGTGGAAACGTCGATGATGGATGCGCGGAAAATATTCGCGATCTGAATGATGCGGTTACACGCATCGTAGCTGCTTGCGTTCACCTTCAGAAGGATCAGCTCGCGGCGGATGGATTTTTCAAGATCCAGAATTTTCACGGAATGAACGGGGAAGAGCTTGCGAAGCTGGTTGGAAAGAAGATTCGTCTGTCTTTCGTCCGCCATGACTTCGATGGTGATACGAGAAATAGTCGGATCCTCCGTCGTGCCTACGGCGAGGGATTCGATATTGTAGCCCTTTCTGGAGAACATACGGGAGACTTGGGAAAGCACGCCCGCTTCATTGTCTACCAGCACGGAGAGGGATTGTCTTTTTACCTGTTCCATATCTGCCACCTCCATCAAGAATTCACGAGGAACTGCGTGATGCGTCCGCCGACGGGAACCATCGGGCGTACCATCTCGTCCATTTCGATCGCGCAGTCGATCACGTAGCCGTGACCGCAGGTGAGCGCTTCCTGCAAAGCGGCTTCCAGCTCGGCAACGCAGGTTACGCGTTTGCCGCTCAGTCCGTAAGCCTCGGAAAGCTTAACGAAATCGGGACCGCGGTCAAGTGTAGTTTGAGAATAATGACCGTTATAGATCAAGGTCTGCCACTGGCGAACCATACCGAGCGATTGGTTGTTATAGATGATCGTGATGATCGGGAGATTGTAGAACTGTTCCGTGGCGAGCTCGTGGCAGTTCATGCGGAAACAACCGTCACCCGTGATGTGAATGACCGTTTTGTCGGGATTGCCCGCTTTCGCGCCGATCGCCGCGCCGAGTCCGAAGCCCATCGTTCCGAAGCCGCCCGAGGTCAGAAGCTGACCGGGATAGTCGTAATGGAAGTGCTGGATAACCCACATCTGATGCTGACCGACGTCCGTGGCAACCATGGTGTCCTGCGGACAAATGCGCGCGATCGCATCGGAGATCTGCTTGGGGGTGAGGGTGCTGCCGCCCTCGTCGTATTCGGTCTCCGTCTTGAAGGAGAAAACGTAGTCCTTCCAGGTGGAGTGATTTTGTTGTTCAAGTCGTTCGTTGAGAAGCTCGAGGACGCGCTTTGCGTCACCGATGATGTGATGATCGACCTCGACGTTCTTGTTGATCTCGGAACGGTCGATATCGATCTGCACGATCTTTGCCTGCTTTGCGAAGGATTTGGGATCGAGCGCAACGCGGTCAGAGAAACGGCAGCCGACGGCGATCAAAAGATCACACGCGTCGCACGCCATATTGGAAGCCTGAGAGCCGTGCATGCCGATCATGCCCGTCGTCAGGGGATTTCTGCCTTTAAAGCCACCGCCGCCCATAACGGTGATGGCAACGGGGGAGTCGAT
>JAZRLQ010000123.1:0-6612 GCA_045646925.1 Eubacteriales bacterium | reverse complement strand
GTTGCCTTACCGCTTGGCGATGCCGCATTATACGTATTGCCCTCGAGAGTATCTTTCTGCTCGGGACGTTTGATAGTATAGCATATTGAAAACTCTTTGTCAATACCTTTTTTGAAAAAAATAAAAAAATTTAAGGCGTTTATTTGAAAAGTCTTTTTGTATTGGGATGAAGGGGACGAGGAGTCCTCAAATCGAAAAAAATTTTTGATTATTGCACGATTTTTCCGAATATTCGGGTATTAGTATATGAAGGGCAAAGATCGGGTGGGTCGAAAAATAAAAATCGAACGAAAATTTCGGATCTTGTTTGAAATTTCAGATAGTTTATGATATAATTGACATTGGAAAATAGGAAAGGGGACCACATTGCTTAATTTTTTATTATCGATATCGGACGAAGGCGTTCTTGTGAGAGTGGAGCGCTTGTATCATACTTATTATGACGCTATGCTTTGTTTTGCACAAAGCAGATTAAAACAGAGCGGTATACAAAATTACGCGATCGACGCGGAGGACGCCGTTCAGAATGCATTCGTCAAAATAACGAAATATATAGATAAAATCAATATGAAGGCGCCTGAGAAGGCGGTCAGATCGTACTGTCTCTCCATCGTTGCCAACGAGGTCAGGGATATTGTTTCCGACGAACGCCATTGCGACGATATCGAGGAATACGCGGATCTGTTGGCAGACGAGGACGTCATTGAGAAAATGAATATAAAGGAATCTTATCGGAACGCTGTTGAGATCATCAAACGGATGGATGAAAAATACAGCGCGGTGCTGATGTATTATTTTTGTTACGATATGAGCGTCAAGGAAATTGCGGAAATGCTGGAGCTATCCGAAAACACCGTTTATTCAAGGCTTTCGCGCGGAAAATTGATTTTAATGAAAACGATTGGTGGAGATGATCATGAGTAAACAAAATAACAGAAATTTATTGAAACAAGCGATTTTTGACGGCATCGGTCAAAGGTACGAGGAAGAATTGTCCGCAACGGAAGAATTCCTCCTCTATTCCCGAAGTCTTGACCGCGAAAGACGCAGAAATAAGCGCGTGAAAAGGATACTGTTGTTTTTGATATTGACTGTTTTCGCTTTTGCGGCGGTCGTTTTGCCGATTTCGTGCTTTGCGGGCTCGGTGAGAGGGACGGTCGTGCGAGTGACCGCGGACGGCTGTGCGGAATTGGATATCATGCCGCAAAAAGTGTTTGAAGAAGTGTCTGTCGGTGATACGGCGCTTGTGAAGATCGGTTCCTTTGAGGCGGAAATGCCACTGACGGAAGAGCCGATTTCCGAGAAAGGAAAATTACAGCTTCTTGTCGGAGCAGATGGAGCTATTCTTGTTTGCGGTTATCTCGAGAACGTTTGCGAAACATACGAGATTCAAGTCGGGGACAGAGTGATCATCCGAAAAGCCAAAGGCGTGCGGTGATCTCGTTCACGCGAAATGAAAAGATTGGATATATAAGAAAAGGAGAAGGATATAGATGAAAAAAATAATGCTGATCTTACTGATCTGCCTGGTGGCGGTGTCGCTCGTTTCCTGCGGGCATAATTCCGATTCGGACGTACGAAATACCGAAACCGACGCGCAGAGCACCGAATCCGAAGAGGTTGGTGTCGATACTGCAGAGTCCTCCTCGGATTCTTCGGAAAGCGCTACGCAATCCTCGGAAACGCAACAAACGCCGAGCGACGAAACGACGGAGCTCATTTGCAGATACGTTGAGTACGGAACGCTCGTTGACGTCGATGCCTTGAACGTGCGTTCCGGAGCAGGAAGCGCTTTCACAAGGCTCGGCGTACTGCAGAAGGGCGAAACGGTGGAAATACTTGAAAAAAATTGCGCGAAAGCCGACGGGTACACCTGGCACAAGATTCTTTACGGGGACTCCGTCGGATACGTTGTCGCGGGCAACACGACGGATAACTTTCATTTTGAATTCAGACGTTTGTCATTGGCGGAGGACGGAACGACGAAATCGGAGCCCGTCTCTTTTGAAAACTATATCGGAACGTGGCGTGACAGTATCAATCCGCCGCTCGATTTCTTCACCGTGATCCAAAAGGGTAACGGCGAGATTCAATGTGGGTGGGGCGTTTACAGACTCACAACCTTTTATTTCGTGATAACGGCAAAGGATGGGAAATTCACGTTCGAGGATGAATGGGGCCGTATGTCCGGTAAAATCGATTTCGGAGACGATTATATCTACGTGAAGGTGGAAGAAACCATCATGGAGGGGAGTTGGCCGGGATACCTTTTCACTGAGAAGGAAGATAATCAGTCATCGGAAAGCCCTGCGCTTACGTTTGTTTCGAGGCAGGAGCGCTTGTCATGGAAGGACAAGATCGAACGCATCCTCTCCGACAATCATTGCTATGAGTACGAAAAATACGGTGATATTGGCGTAGCGTTGATGGATCTGAATTTTGATCATACGCCCGAAGTGATCGTTGCTTCTGAGGGCGGTACGATGGGGAACGTAAATATCAAGGCATACGATCTTGAAAGTGGTGAGACGATCTGTTTTCTCGGAGATACTCCTCATTATCGCCATTGGGATGATATTTATCTTTGTGTATACGGAAATGATAAGGGGGACTACCTGATCGTAAACGAAGGCTCTCTGCGCAACGGACTTGAAAGGTATCATCTGACCTCCGTATTGAATGAAAAGAATGGAGAATTCAAATTTGACGTTCTTTTTGAAGAGGTGACCGAGTCGGACGATAGCCGCCGCTATTATTACGCCGGTGATGAGGTCGATCAAATAGCCTTTGAAAAGTACTACAAAGAACGCTTCCGGAACGAATATAGGGAAATCGCGGAAACGCAGATACAGATCGTACATTGGGATTCCATCGATGCCAAAAACGAGGATGAGGCGATTTCCATGATGGCGGCCGCATTGGTTTCTTCCGAACAGCAGTTTATTGATTACGATATTGATTATAAAGAAGCGTATCTGAACTTTCTGAAGGACAAAAAGGATTCCCATCGCGCCTTTGCGCTCGTCTTCATTGACGGCGACGAGATTCCCGAGTTGTATCTGAGCGGCATATCCGAAGCCGAGGGCGATTTGATCTGTTCTATCCGGAACGGCGTTGTGATCGAGCAACAGCTGAGTCGGACCGGCGGCGGAAAATACGTGGAGAAAAGCGGATATATCATCAACCGCAACGGACATATGGGATATTATTACGACCATGCGTACAAGCTTGACGCAGACGGTTTCACCGAAACCCTGAACGCGTCTTATATTGAGCGTGTTGAGCATATCGGAAACGGCGAGTATGACGTTTATTGCGAATATTTCATCAACGGTTATCCCGTGAGCGAAGCCTATTATCAAAACAGAGTCAACGCCGTTTTTGATTTCTCGAACGCCATCAGCCTCCATGACGGCGCAGTATCCTACGATGAGATCGTCGAACAGCTCCAAAACGGCAATACGGGAAACTGACGGCGCTCACACGCAAATATCAGCATTGGTTTCAAAGAAAGTTTACAAATTCAACGTGCTTTTTCATGAAATATTACGAAAACGGACTTGCTTTTTCCTGTAGGCAATGGTATAATGAAAAAACGAATTTCACAACGAAGGAGAAATCAAATGAATAACAAATTGAAATGTCTGCTGATGGCTGCAGTTATGCTGGTCTCTGCGTGCCTGTTTTTCACCGGATGCAACAAGATCAGAGTAGAGATCGACCTGAACGAGATCGCAGCTGCGAATAAAACGGCAGAGATCCTCAAGCACTACGATAGCTTCATGGTCAAGGCGGAGGATGGCGAACGTACCGTCGGTTATTATGCGGAAAAGGACTTCGTTTTCGAATGGTCCGGCGCATATCAGACCTCTTCTGCTTCCTACAAGGCGTATAACGAGATTGTTTCGGACAATTTTTACTGTGGCATGAGCGACGATGGTTTCTATAGCATCGTATATGGCGGCGGTGAGATCGATACGGCATGGACGGAAGATCTTATGCTCAATCCCGAGCTTTTCTTGAAGGAGACCGTCATCAGCTCCAAGGAGGTCGACGGCAAGATCGTTTTCAAGACTCGTTTGTATGAGGAAACGATGGTCGAGCTTGGTTACTGGCAGGCAGAGGTTTATAAGGGTTGCTATTACGAAACCGTTTACACGATGGATAAGGAAAGCAAGATCATCACTGCGATCGAGGAGACCTTCGTGGACAAGTCCTCCAGAACGAAATCCACACTCAATTACTCTTTGTCCGTCAACGTGGATCGCCCCGAAAAAGCAACGACGATCTACGATCACGCAACCTCTCCCGAAGAGACTCGTACCGCTACCATCGTTTTTGATCCCAATACGGAAAACGAAAAAAGCGAATCCTTCACCGTTCCCAAGGGCGATACCGTTTACTTCTACTGGGAAGGCGACTATAATAAGGTATACAAGAACCGCGAGCTGACCGAGGTTCTCAGCTCCTCTCACGTCAATCTCGTTGCGAACGAGGACGTGACCATCTATCTTACGAACACCTCCAAATGAGACGCAGGGCTTCCGTCCGAATGCAATCGGACGGAAGCTTTTTCTCCGTTTTTTCCGTTTTACTTCATAAAACGGGGAGGGAAAACGGCGGATTTGCGAGCGAATTATGAATTTTGTCGAAGATTTTTTGAAAAAATCGGCGGTTTTCACGAAATTTTCTGCAAACTACCTTGACAAATCGAGGTGTTTGTGATAAACTGTTTATACCTCTGCGGGTCTACGAAGTGATTTTCGGTATGAACCCGATACGAGGGAGGTACAAAAAACGGACCGAAACGAAAATCGAATAGGCAGGCGGTTGTTTTCTTCTCATGTACAAGCGTCTGTATTTTTGCGTTTTTCTTTCGCTTCTGTTTTTTATTTATAACAGAAGCTGATTTTTTGGCTTCAAATCTTAACAGGAGGTGCCGATATGCGCGTTAAAATCACTCTCGCCTGCACGGAATGCAAGCAAAGAAACTATGACACAACTAAGAACAAAAAGAACGATCCCGACAGACTTGAAATGCAGAAATATTGCAAGTTCTGCCGCAAACACACGCTTCACAAAGAAACCAAGTAATTTTTGAAAGAATCTTAGGAGGAAAACATGGCAGATAAAACTAACAAAAAGCCGAACATTTTTTCCAGAATGGGTAAGTTCTTCAAAGACTGCAAGAGTGAATTCTCGAAGCTTATCTGGCCCACCAAGAAACAGCTTGCGAAAAACTCCTCGGTCGTACTTGTTTCCATGATCGTTGTCGGTGCATGCCTTTCTCTCGTTGACTTCAGCTTGAGCAAGGGTCTCTACGCACTCAAGGATTTGATCGACTACATCAAACCCGTTTAATGACAAAGGATGGGAATGCAAATGAGCGAAAATGCAAAATCTGCTGAATGGTATGTAGTTCATACTTATTCCGGCTACGAAAACAAAGTAAAAACCAACCTCGAGAAGATCGTCGAGAACCGCGGTATCGCGCACTTGATCCAGGAAGTAAAGGTTCCCACGGAGCTTGTACAGGAAACGAACAATGAGGGCGTTACCAAGGAAAGCGAAGCGAAGGTATTCCCCAGCTACGTTTTCGTTAAGATGATCATGTCCGATGCCACATGGCATATCGTGCGCAACATCACGGGTTCTGCCGGATTCGTCGGTCCCGAGGGCCGTCCGGTTCCGTTGACTGCAAAGGAAATCGAAAAGCTCGGTATCGAGTCCGTTTCCAAAACGGTTGAGTTCAAGGTTGGCGACAGCGTCAGCATCAAGAGCGGTCCCATGAAAGGATTTCTCGGAACCATTTCGGAAATTTCGTCTGACCTTAAAACGGTTACCGTTATGACGTCCGTATTCGGACATTCTACCCCCGTTGAGCTTGATATCTCGAGCATCGCGGCGGAAAATATTAATTAAAGTTTATTTTTGTCTGTGTTTCGTATATGCGACGGAACACGTATTGTGGGAGGGAGAAAAATTTTTTGAATTCTCCCGATGAAAACCACTTCGGAGGTGTAAATCATGGCAAAGAAAATTGTAGCATACGTAAAATTGCAGCTCCCCGCAGGTAAAGCTACCCCCCAGCCCCCTGTAGGTCCTGCTCTCGGTCAGCACGGTGTTAACATCGCTGCTTTCACTAAGGAATTCAACGAACGTACCAAGAACGATATGGGTCTTATCATTCCCGTAGTTATCACTATCTTCGCAGACCGTTCTTTCTCTTTCATTACGAAGACTCCCCCTGCTGCTGTTCTTATCAAGAAGGCTGCAGGTATCGAAACCGCATCCGACAAGCCTAACAAGAACAAGGTTGCTTCCATCACCAAAGAGCAGGTTCAGAAAATCGCTGAAACCAAGATGCCTGACCTCAACGCTGCTTCCGTTGAAGCTGCTATGAGCATGGTTGCAGGTACCGCTCGCAGCATGGGTATTACCGTTACAGAGTAATTTTTGAGGAGGAGTAACTGAAATGTTTAAAGGTAAAAAGTATCAGGAAAGCGCTAAGCTTATCGATAGAACCAAACTTTACGATACAAACGAAGCAATCGGCCTCGTTTGCCAGACATCCAAAGCTAAATTCGATGAAACCATCGAAATCCACATCAG
>JAZRLQ010000122.1:0-6389 GCA_045646925.1 Eubacteriales bacterium | reverse complement strand
CACAGCTTATTGAAGCCGGCAAGCAGTATGATCCTGCCGAAGCTCTTGCCCTTGTTGTTAAGACCGCCAGCGCTAAGTTCGACGAAACAATCGAATTCCACGCAAAGCTCGGCGTTGACTCCCGTCACGCAGACCAGCAGGTTAGAGGCGCGGTAGTTCTCCCCAACGGTACAGGTAAGACTGTTCGTACCCTCGTTTTCTGTAAGGAAGACAAGGTTCAGGCAGCTCTTGACGCAGGTGCAGACTACGCTGGTTCCACCGAGTACATCGAAAAGATCCAGAAGGAAAACTGGTTCGAGTTCGACGTTATCATCGCTACCCCCGATATGATGGGTATGATCGGTCGTCTCGGTAAGGTGCTCGGTCCTAAGGGCCTTATGCCTAACCCCAAGGCTGGTACAGTTACTCCCGACGTTGCTAAGGCTGTTAAAGAAGCTAAAGCAGGTAAGATCGAATCCCGTCTCGACAAGACCAACATCATTCACTGCCCCATCGGTAAGGCTTCCTTCGGCGTTGAAAAACTCGAAGAAAACTTCAACACCCTCATGGGCGCTGTTATCAAAGCAAGACCTGCAGCTGCTAAAGGTCAGTACGTTAAGAGCTGCGTAATTGCTTCCACCATGGGCCCCGGCGTTAAGGTTAACGCTGCTAAGCTCGGTGGCTAATACTGAACAAGTATTTTATAAGAACTGCGGAATGGAAGCGTTCCGCAGTTTTTTGTTTTTGGTGTCAGCAAAAACGTTTTTTGTCTGCCTTTTACAAAATCGGCATAAAATATTTACATATTTTTCATGAAGAGACGGTGTCGAATATGAAAAATATATTGCATATTCGATAGAAGCGTGGTATAATATAAGCAAGTATACGACAGCAAGGTATTCACACGAAATATAAAATTCAAAAGAGGAGAAGAAAATGTATTTGAATGATTATATTTGGTTTTTGTTCGCGATTCTTGCGTGCATGATCTTTTCGGGACTCGCAAGCATGAAGGTGAAGGGATCCTTTGCCAAGCACAATAAAACACGCACTCGCTCCGGTCTTACGGGCTACGATACCGCGGCGCGACTTATGCGCGCGAATGCGGTGAACGATATTGCGATCGGGCGTACGCATGGAGAGTTGACCGACCATTACCATCCGACAAACAAGATCGTGAATCTTTCGGACAGCACATACGGAAACGCTTCCGTTGCCGCCGTTGCGGTTGCCGCGCATGAGATCGGCCACGTTATGCAGAAAAAGGACGGCTATTGGCTTTATAATATCCGCACCGCTCTCGTTCCCGTTGCGAATTTCGGTTCTTTTCTCGCAATGCCGCTCGTTTTGATCGGACTTTTGCTTGAATATTTTATGGCAACGACAACGGATAACATCGGATTTTACGTTGCGATGATCGGCGTTGCTTTTTACGGCGCTTCCTTGTTGTTCGCTCTCGCGACGTTGCCCGTGGAATTGGATGCCAGCCGACGCGCAAAACAGATGTTGATCAGTGAGCATATTCTGACGGAAAGCGAGCTGCCTGCGGCGAAAGAGGTTCTTTCTGCGGCGGCGCTTACCTATCTTGCGTCTCTGCTTGTCTCGCTCGTTTATTTCCTGCGTTTTCTGTTTTACGTTCTCACTCTCTTCGGCAGAAGGGATTGAAATTTCCATTTTGAAAGGGACGGCTTATGGAACCGAAAAATTACGTTATCACGAAAATTGAAGGCGAATATGCCTATCTTCGCGAAGAAAACACCGACGGTGAGGAGATTTTCATCGCTCTGTTTCTTTTGCCCCTTGGTGTAGACGTGGGAACGCGTTTGCGCTATGAATGGTTGAGCTATACCATTATCGATTAATAAAAATAAATCATTTTATTCATCAAGGAGAAATCATCATGAAAGAATTTCAGTCCGTCGAAGCATTCAACAGCAAGATCAAAAACGTTTTGATCACAAAGGAGCAGATCGCTGCTGCTATCAAGCAGGCAGGTGAAGAGATCGACCGTTCTTATGACGGCAGACCGATCCTTCTCGTCAGCATTCTGAACGGTGCGTTCGTCTTTATGGCGGATCTTTGCCGCGCGATCACCGTTCCTTGTGAGATCGCCTTCATGTGCGCAAAAAGCTATTCCGGAACGACGTCTACCGGAAACGTCAAGATCACCATGGACCTCAATCAGGACATCAGCAATTACCACGTTATCATCGTTGAAGATATTATCGATACCGGCAGAACGCTCAAGGAGGTCGTTGCGATTCTGAAGCAGAGAAATCCTCTCTCTCTCCGCGTCGTCACGCTTCTCGATAAGCCCGACCGCAGAGTCGTTGATTTCAAGGCGGACAAGGTTCTCTTCACGATTCCCGATCTTTTCGTGATCGGTTACGGTCTCGACTGCGACGAGTATTACAGAAACCTTCCTTACATAGCAGAATACGCAGAATGATCCTGCGGATTCTCGTTGGAGCTGATAAAATTTTGGCGCAATGCTCACGGGGCATTGTGCCGATTTTTTGTACGCATTTTGTCCAAAAAACGATGCGGAGTTTTATGAAAAATTACGAAAAACATTTTGCCGTTGGTTGACTTTTTTGCGGAAATATGGTATAATAAGGAATATCATATTTTGATCAATTCATTTTGGAGGTATATTATGTATTGCAAAAATTGCGGTGAACCGTTGAATGACAACGGCGGATTTTGTCCGAATTGCGGTGTTTGCGCGGGAAATGGCAATCAGTATTGCGGAAACTGCGGAAGCAAGATCTCCGACGGTTCCTCTTTCTGCGGAAATTGCGGCGCATCCTTGAAAAGAGAACAGACTTACGGAGAGTCTGTGACGGGAACGATCGTTTCTGACGAAGCTGTCAGAAGCATTCAGCCCAGAAATATCGTGACGGCTATTATTTTCACGATCCTTACCTGCGGCATTTACTCGATCTATTGGTTTATTGTTATGACGGATGAACTTAACCGTCTCACGAAAGAAGAAAACGATATGTCCGGCGGACTTTCCTTCGTTCTCACGTTGATCACCTGCGGCATTTACGGCTATTTCTGGGCGTACAAAATGGGTCAGAAGGTCGATAAATTGACCGGTAACAGCAACGGATACACCGGTATTATCTATATTCTTCTCATGGTATTCGGTCTCGAGATCGTCGATTTGGCTTTGATTCAGGACTGCATCAACAAGACGATTGAAAACCGTTGACGTTTGCGTGAAAAAAAGATTGATCCGAGTGGTCAGACGATACGGTGTCCTGCTTCTCGTGGGACTTGCGTATTACGTATTCGTTTCTCTTACGAATATCGGGATCCCGTGTCCCGTGCGTCTGCTCACGGGCTTTCAATGTCCCGGATGCGGCATTTCGCGCATGCTCGTGTCGCTCGTCCGTCTGGATCTCGCGGCGGCCTTTCACTATAATTCCGTCGTTTTTTTGACGTTGCCGATCGTTCTGTTCTGCGTGATCCGCTCCGATATCGATTATATCAGAACGGGGAAGAGCTCCTCGGCCCGTTATCAACCGATCTGGATCGCGGAGCTTGTTGTTCTGCTGATCTTCGGTGTCGTCAGAAATATCGTATAAAATGTGCTCTCTGCCGGCGTGATCGTCACGTTGGCAGAGAGTTTTTTGCATATATTGACAAAAAATGAGAAGTTTTCTCTTTATACCCCGAAAAGATGTTGACTATTACTCATTTGTGGTATATAATAATAGTGTGTAAGAATACACGATTGTGGATTTTTGCGTTTCTTTTTATAAAATTGTACGATTCGGAGGTAATATCTTTATGCTTGAAGCAAATCGCAAAATGGATATTCGTGTCATTAAGACGAAAAAGGCAATACGTGAGGGTGTTTTGCAGCTTTTGAGTGAAAAAACGATCGACGAGATCTCCATTACGGAATTGGCGCAGATCGCGCAGATCAACCGAAAGACCTTCTATAACTATTATCAGAATCCCCATCAGGTCTTGGATGATCTGGAAAATGAATTGGCTGAAGAGTTCGTCAACGCCGTCAACGCTTCCGATTGGACCGATTGGTACGACGGAAACAATTTTGACTTCCACAAGATCTTCACTTGTGTCACGAGATCCGTGCAGGAAAACAGAGAGACCTACCGTTACTTATTGAAGATCAGAAAAACGTCCGACATCATGATCAAGATCGAGAATCGACTGAAGGTCGAAGCGATCGAATATTTCTCGAAATACCTGGACGTCGGAGAAGATTTCATCGTCATGATCATGGAATACGTGATCTCCGGAATGTTTGCCGTATATCGCAAGTGGTTTAGCGACGGACAACAGGTTCCTGCGGAAGAGGTTGCGAAAAAGATCGGTATTATGTCGATCAACGCCGTCAACGCTTTGCTGGACGCTTACGACATCAACGTTAACAGATTCCGATATTGATTTTGAGAGAATGACATTTGGAGGCAGGCGTGAAAGCTATGGTTGCTTTGCACCTTGAATTTACTGAAAAGGTGAAACATCTTTTGCGGTGAAAACTACAGTAAATTCGTGCACTGCTTGTGCAGCTGTCCAAAGAACAACGGAATGGAGATTATTATGAAATTAAAAACGATTGCGAAAAACTATGACGAGGTCGTGGCAATGCCGAGACCCAAGCATCGCAAGCCGATTCGCCCGAATATGTTTTTCCGTACACTGTTGCGCGTGGTATCGATACCCGATCTGGCGGCGACGGATTTCACTTGCGAAAAGATCGGTATGGAGAAGCTTGGAAAAAACGAGCCTTGTCTTTATTTGATGAACCATTGCAGTTTCATTGATCTGGAGATCGCGGCGACGATCCTTTATCCAAGACCCTTCAATATCATTTGTACTTCCGACGGTTTCGTGGGCAAGGATTGGCTTATGCATACCATCGGTTGTATCCCAACCAATAAATTCACGTCCGATCTGCATCTGCTCCGCGACATGACGCACGCCGTCAAAAAGCTCGGCAACTCCGTTTTGATGTATCCCGAAGCAAGCTACAGCTTCGACGGAACCTCGACGCCGCTGCCGGAAACGCTCGGCGGTTGTCTGAAGCTTCTCGGCGTTCCCGTCGTTATGATCCGCACGTTCGGTTCGTTCTCGCGCAATCCTCTTTACAACAATCTCAGACGCAGAAAGGTCAAGGTTTCTGCGGAAATGGAATACATACTTTCCCCCGAGGATATCAAGGAAAAGACACCGCAGGAGCTGAACGAGATCCTGCAAAAAAACTTCACGTTTGACTATTGGAGTTGGCAGAGAGACAACGGTATCAAGATCACGGAGGACTTCCGTGCGGAAGGCTTGAACCGCGTTCTCTACAAATGTCCGCACTGCAATGCCGAGGGTGCTATGCGCGCGGAGGGTATCTCTGTCGTTTGCGAAGCTTGCGGAAAGGCTTACGAGCTGACCGAGGACGGAACGCTCGAGGCAAAGGAGGGCGAAAGCGCATTCCATCACGTTCCCGATTGGTACGCATGGGAAAGAGAATGTGTGCGCCGCGAGATATTGGAGGATAAATATAACCTCAAGGTTCCCGTTGATATTTGTATGCTGATGGATACGAAGCACGTTTACCGTGTCGGCGAAGGTGAGCTGACACATACGAAGGACGGCTTCCATCTCGTCGGCTGTGACGGAAAACTGGATTATACGCAGAGTCCGATCTCTTCGTACAGTCTCTATTCCGATTTCTATTGGTACGAGATCGGCGACGTGATCTGTATCGGGGATTCCAAAATGCTCTATTACTGCTTCCCGAAGTGCGAGGGCGATTTCGTGGCGAAGACGCGTCTTGCGGCAGAAGAAATGTACAAGATCGCAAAAGAAAAGAGAAAACGTTGACGGTTTGAAAACGACGGATTTTCAAATCGGAAATTTTGAAAGAAAGGTATGATTACGAATATGAAGATCGGCGTGGATATCGGCGGAACGAAGTGCGCCGTCGTTTGCGGAGACCAGAACGGCGTTGTGCGCAAGATTCGTTTCGATACGACGTCAAAGGACGAGACCATAAAAAACATCGTTGACGCTATCAGAGAGCTGGGCTCGGGAGAATCGATCGGGATCAGCTGCGGCGGTCCTCTCGACGCGAAAAAGGGATTGATCATGTCTCCTCCGAATCTGATCGGATGGGATAACGTTCCGATCGTGCAGATCCTTCAGGACGCATTCGGCGTTCCCGCGTATCTCTGCAACGATGCGGACGCCTGCGCGCTTGCGGAATGGAAATACGGCGCGGGCAAAGGGACGGAAAATATGATCTTTCTGACCTTTGGTACGGGTATGGGCGCAGGGCTCATTCTGAACGGTAAATTATATAGCGGCACGAACGGTATGGCTGGCGAAGTCGGTCATATGCGTATGAATGAATTCGGTCCCGTCGGTTATGGTAAAAC
>JAZRLQ010000121.1:0-2303 GCA_045646925.1 Eubacteriales bacterium | reverse complement strand
TCCGCCTTGGGGGCATCTGAAAAATCAACAGAATCTTTGACAAGAATATTGTACACAGAATTTGCGCTCATGAAAAAGTTCCTCCGCAGAATTGTTATATTCACATAATACTATTTTTTTTGATTGGTGTCAACCAATTCGCAAAAAAAACTTGTAAAATGCGTTGAAATGATATATAATAGGATATCCTACAAGGAGGCGACGCTACAATGGAACAAATTCCGCTTATTATTCAAACGTTTCTTTCGTACAAAGAAACGATCCAGGGGCGCTCACCGCTTACCGTCAAAGAATACTATTTAGATCTCCGCACATTCTTTCGCTTTCTTCTGGTATCGCGCGGCGAAGTCTTAATATCCAAAAACGATGCGGATGCGTTTTCCGCTTTGTCGATCCAATCCATTGATCGCGATTTTGTTGCAAGTATAACGAGTGATGAAATCTACGCATATCTGTTATGGCTTTCCCGGGATAAGAAAAACGGCACTACCGCCAGAGCAAGAAAGCTGTCTGCTCTGCGAGCCTTTTTTAAATATCATACAACCAAATCCCGCCAATTGGAAAACGATCCCACGAGAGATATCGACAGCCCGACCGTCAAACAAGCGTTGCCGAAATACCTCTCGTTGGACGAAAGCAAAGAGCTGCTCGAAAGCGTGGATCCCGATTCCGATACGGCAAAAAGAGATTACTGCATCCTTACCTTCTTCTTGAATTGCGGTATGCGATTGTCGGAGCTGGTGGGAATCGATTTAAGCCACGTCAGCAGCGATATGCGAAAAATGGTTGTCACCGGTAAAGGTAATAAGCAAAGAACGATATATTTGAACAGAGCGTGCCAGAATGCGTTACAAGCATACCTTCCCATTCGAGAGCATCTCGGAAGAACCCATTCCTCTGTTATCAAGGATAAAAACGCACTTTTTCTGAGCACACGCGGAAACAGGATCTCAGGCAAAACCGTTCAATGGCTGGTAAAAAAGCAATTAAAGTTAGCCGGCCTGGAAGGGAAGGGATATTCCACCCATAAGCTTCGACATACCGCGGCAACCTTGATGTACAACAACGGTGATGTAGACATTCGCGTTTTGAAGGATATCCTCGGGCACGAGCAATTGACAACCACGCAGATCTATACACACGTCTCGGATCGAAAGCTGGAAGAAGCAATGCAAGCCAATCCGCTGGCAGATGAATTACCTATCTAACAGGAAAGAAACGATGAAAGAAACCCAAATTAAAATTTGCAGTTACGACGTATTGCCCAACGGCAAGATAAAGCCCTCCGCTTTGCAGAAATATTTTCAAGAAATCGCCTTAGAGGATATATCGGATCACGGCGGGTCTTATCAAAACATGAGAAGAAATTCCATGGTCTTTGTATTGACGAAATTGCGAATTGATTTTTACAAAGACATTTTGGCAAGCGATGTCCTCACGCTGAAAACCTTTCCGTATAAAGTAGAGGGAGTCACGTTTTTCCGCGCTTTTGAGCTGTGGAAAGGGGAGACACTTGTATGCAACGCAGACAGCAGATGGGTGCTGATTAACTATAACACCCGAACGATTCTGCGCCCGACGGAGCTACCATACCAAATCCCTCAAAATCAGCCCTCCGTTCAGCCCAACGAAATGCCCCGCAGGATCGCGCAAACCGAAATCGCTCACACCGTAAGTCGAAAAGTGTTATTGACAGAAACGGACGAAAACCAGCATCTCAATAACTGCTGCTATTCGGATTATTTATTGGATCACGCGCCGATGGATGTGTGTCAAGCGCCCTTAAAGGCGATGTGTATCATTTTCGAGAGAGAAGCGCTCTTGCACGACGAGATCGAATTGCGTTATCAGACCGTCGCAGACGGCTTTATAGCAACTGCTTGGAACAAGACAAAGGAAAATCGATGCTTCCAAGCAATATTTACACTTGATTTTTCATAAAAAATAGTGTATACTGTCTGGCGAACGTCAACCCACGGAAAGGAGGCGGAAGATATGGCTGAGATGATCAAGATCGTTTCACAAAACAAAAAAGCATATCACGAATATTTTGTAGACGAAAAGTTCGAAGCCGGTCTTGAGTTGACCGGTACGGAAGTAAAATCTCTCCGAAAGGGTGCAATCAACCTCAAGGATTCCTTTTGCAGAATAGACGACGGCGAGCTATTGGTCTTCGGCATGCATATCAGCCCTTATGAGCAAGGCAACATCTTAACCGCGATCCCTACCGTACCCGCAAGCTTTTGATGCACAAAAAAGAGATCATGCGTCTCTTTGGCCAAGTCGGGCAAAAAGGTTATGCT
>JAZRLQ010000120.1:0-8330 GCA_045646925.1 Eubacteriales bacterium | reverse complement strand
AGGGCAGAATTACGCTTCGCGGGGATCTGCATATCCATACCTGCCGTTCGGACGGTAGCGAAGGACCTACGACCGTATGCGCAAATTATCGCGCGCACGGCTACGATTTCTTCACGATTTCGGACCACAGAAGATATTATCCTTCCATTGAAGCGATGGAATTTTACCGTGATATTACGGATTTCACCATTGTTCCGGGCGAAGAGATCCACCTTCCGCTGAACGACGTGCATTACGTGAACTTCGGTGGCACGTATAGCATAAACGCGCTGATCACGGATTCCGCCAATGACGAGAAGGCGGGAAAAGCTCTCCGATATCGTTCTCTTGATGGCAAAGCGCCCGATCCGATGACGAAGGAAGACTTTATTGAAATGATCAAAGAAAAGTCGAAGGACATTCCGAGAGAGTATGAGTCGGAAAGACAAAGCTTCTCCGTCATGGAATGGATTTATAGCCATATGCAAAAAAACGGCGGACTCGGTATTTTCCCGCATCCGTATTGGCTTTGCCAGATGGATCAGCTTCCCGAGGAATACACGAGATTTATTTATGAAAAAGCGCCTTTTGACGCCTTTGAGGTACTCGGCGGTGAAAATTACTATCATCACAACGGCTACCAGACGGCTCTTTACTATGAAATGAAGGCAAAGGGTATTGACAGACCGATCGTCGGAAGCACGGATAGCCATGGTTCGACGGAGAATAACAGAAACGCGCTCATTTGCTCCACGATCGTTTTCGCAAACGAAAACGAGAGAACCTCGCTGATTGGGGCGGTCAAAAACAAATATTCGGTTGCGGTCGATACCATCAGCGCCGAATACAGACTCGTCGGCGATTTTCGTTTTGTGAAATACGGAAGCTTCCTTCTTGAAAATTATTTCCCGCTCCATGATCTCGCTTGTGAAGCGGAAGGCTATTATATGAATCGTCTCGTTGCGGGAGATCCTCGCGCATCGGAAATTCTGAAGCTGATGAAGGGACAGATCCCCGAAATGCAGAAAAAATATTTTGCGGTCGATTGACGTCGGATCATTTCCCAAACAAAAGGAGGATCGTTTATGAGAATTTACGATATTTCTCAGGAGGTGTTCGGTTGCGAGGTCTATTCGGGGGATCCCGCGCCGAAAAAAGAAACGCTCTGCTCAATCTCTCGGGGCGATTTATATAATCTGACCTCGTTTTCAATGTGTGCGCACAACGGAACGCATATCGATGCGCCGTTCCATTTTTTGAATGATGGGAAAACGGTGGAGTCGATCTCTCTTGATCGGATGGTGGGAGGCGCATTTGTGGCAGAACACGAGGGAGAGCTTTCTGCCGACGACGCAAAAAACATTCTACAGAAGGCAAAGCGCTTTGGCTCCGAAGCGGCAAAACGAATTCTGATAAAGGGTTCTGCTACGGTTACGTTATCAGCGGCGGAAATTTTCTCAAAAGAGGAGATCTTTCTTCTCGGAGTAGAATCTCAATCCGTCGGGCCAGAAAACGCGCCGATGGCAGTACATCTTGCGCTTTTGAAAAAAGAAGTCGTTTTGCTGGAAGGATTGAGATTGAACGAGGTTGCAGAAGGCTCGTATTTTCTGTGCGCCGCGCCTCTTTCACTTGCGGGCTCGGACGGCGCGCCGTGCCGTGCGATCCTGATCTCCTTCGACGAAAAGACGGTATAAACGGAAATCGCTTTCACGATTTGATATAATAGGCAAGGATGGATTTGATATGTATAATGAATGGTCTTTGAATGATTTTTATAACGGGATCCATGATCCCGTATTGGGAAAAGACATCTCCCGTTTGGAAGAGGTCATACGGGAATTTAAAAATGCGGTTGCTTCTTTGGACAAGGAAGCGCCTCGCGAGAGCTTGCGCCACGCCATTGTCATTGAAGAGGAAATGTCCGTTCTCATTCGTAAGCTTGGCGGATATTTTCATTTGCGCCGCTCAGTAAACAGTTCTGACGCAGAGGGTGCGAAATATTCGACGGTGGTCCAGAATCTTGCCGCCGGCAAAACCAAGGAAACGGTCATGCTTCAAAAATTTATTGCGGATATCGAAGATATTGACGGTTTGATCGACGGAGACGAATTGTTGACGGAATATAAATTCCGATTGAAGCAGATCAAAAATATCGCGGCGCATAAAATGTCCGATGAGGCAGAAAACGTGTTTGCGCGCATGAATATTTCCGGAGGTAAGGCGTGGGGCGATCTTTTCGCGCATTTGACGGCGAATGTCAACGTTGATTACAGAGGTGAAAAGATCTCGCTTTCCGAGGTTCGCGGACTTGCGGAGAGCGACGAGGCTTCGGTCCGAAAGGATGCGTACGAGGCAGAGCTTGCTTGCTACGAACAGATCAAGGATTCCATTGCGTTTGCATTGAACAGCATCAAAGCGCAGGTCAATCTGGAGGCAGAGCTTCGCGGCTATGAAAACCCGCTCGATATGACGCTTTCTCAATCGCGTATACAAGCGGAAACGCTGAATGCTATGTTGAGCGCCATTCGCGAAGCGCTCCCGAAGTTCCACGAATATCTTCGCCATAAGGCAAGGCTTCTCGGCTATGAGAAGGGGCTTCCGTGGTATGAAATTCTGGCTCCGATGGGAAAAACGCAGAGCGCGACTTATACTGCGCAAGAAGCGCATAAATATCTGGTCGAGCGTTTTTCTGGTTTTTCCGAGGACCTCGCGGAAATGGTCGATATTGCTTTTCGTGAAGAATGGATCGACTTTTATCCGAAGAAGGGAAAGGTCGGCGGCGCCTTTTGCTCCAATTTGCCATTTATGAAGCAGAGCCGTATTCTGACCAATTTCTCGGGTACCTTCGGCTCGATTACCACGCTTGCTCATGAGCTGGGACACGCGTATCACGGAAAACAGATCGAATCGCACCGTCCGTTGAACACGGCGTACACAATGCCCGTTGCGGAAACGGCGTCGAATTTCAATGAGCTGATCGTCGTCAATCATGCGATCGAGCATAGCGAGGGAGAAGAAAAGCTCCGCTTGATTGAAACGCAGATTCAGGATATGACACAGATCCTCGTGGACATTTATTCCCGATTCCTCTTCGAAGATGAGGTGATACGCCGCAGAAAGAATACGTTCCTTTTCGCAGACGAGCTGAAGGATATTATGCTGAACGCGCAGAAGGAGGCATTCGGAGACGGACTCGACCACGATCTTCTGCACCCGTATATGTGGTGCTGCAAGAGCCATTATTATCGTTCTGGACTCAGCTATTACAATTTCCCGTACGCGTTCGGCGGACTTTTCTCACGCGGTCTTTACGCAAAATATCTCGAGGAAGGCGAAGCCTTCGTTCCGAAATATCGTGCGCTTTTGAAGGCAACCACGGTGGATATGGTCGAGCACGTCGCGGAGATCGCGGGAATTGACCTTACTCAACCTGATTTTTGGCGTAAGAGCCTTTCAACCATCACAAAGCAAATCGATCTTTTTATCCGGGAGACGAAGATTTGATATATCCGATAAACGAAAACGGCAAGAACGAAAGTTCTTGCCGTTTCATTTATGATTTGCTTTCTTTTCTCTTGTTTCGTCTGACTTTGTTGATGTGACGTTCGAAATCCCCGTTTTGAAGCAATTTTGCAATCACGTATTGTTCAAACGTGGGCACGGTACAAGAGTAAAATCCGAGCCGTTCGTCAAAATCTCCCACGAGCTTTTTCGGCAAAACCATATATCCGATTCGCAAAGAAGGAGAGATGGTCTTCGAAAAGGTGTTCAGATAGATCACGTTATCCTTGTCGGAGAGAGCAAATAAGGTGTCCTCCGGTTTGGTGGAGACCGAAAATTCCGATTCAAAATCATCCTCGATGATATATCTTTCGCCCGTATTTGCCCAGCGGATGTATTCGTGTCTTTTGTTCGCGGAAGCCGTAACGCCCGTGGGGTAGCTTCGGTACGGCGTTGTGTGAAGAACGTTTGCCGCCGTATGAACGAGGGCGGCGCTTTCGATGCCATCGTTGGACAATCGGAGCGTTTCGTAGGCAACTTCGGAGGCTCTGTAAACCTGCTCGATCTTCTTATAGGAAGGATATTCAATGCCGTAAGTTCTGTTTCGACCGAGCAGATTGATGATGAGTCCGTAAAGATATTCTGCACCCGAACCGATGACGATCTGCTCCGTATCAACGAAAATGCCTCTGTTCTTTGAAAGGTAGTGCTTGATCGCGAGGCGAAGCTCGGGACAACCCTTGTTCTGAGATTTCTTTAAGATTGATCCCCCGAATTCGCTGATGATATTTCTCATCGTTTTCGCAAGAACGGAAAACGGGAAATCGGGGTTTTCGTGACGATCGTACGGGATTTCGTTATCGAAATTTTCTTCTGCAGATGGCAAAGCAAATCCGTCTGAATTACGGAAGATCACGAAATATCCGCTTCGTTCTCTGGACTCGACGTACCCTTCGTCGCAAAGCAGTGCATAAGCGTGCTCGATGGTGACGGTGCTTGTCCCGGTTTCGTCTGCCAGCAATCGCTTGGACGGAAGCTTTGCATTGTACGGATAGATGCCGTTTATAATATCGTTTTTGATCTGATTATAGATTTGTAAGTAAATGGGTCTTATATTTTTATCAATTTTATATTTCATCTGGTTATATAAAATTCTCCTGTTCTGACTATTTCGATGTTATCAGCGATATTATATAATAGTAGAATCAAAATGTCAAGGAGTAACGATCAAATGTCTCATAATCATCAAACAAAGATTGCTGTACTCAATGATTTCTGTGGCTTCGGACGTTGTTCGATAGCCGTGTCGTTACCGATTATCTCGGCAATGAAGATTCAATGTTGCCCATTGCCAACCTCGATTTTTTCAAATCATACCGGTTACGATAGCTTTTACTATACGGATTATACCGAGTACATGAGTCCATACATAGATGAGTGGAAAAAGCTTGACCTTCGTTTTGAGGGAATACTTACCGGCTTTCTCGGCTCTGCCGAACAGATTGGAATTGTAAAACGCTTTTTACAGGATTTTAAAAAGGATAATACTATAATCGTAGTTGATCCCGTGATGGGGGATAACGGAAAACTTTATCCAACATATTCGGCTAAACTTGCGGAGCAAATGAAAAAACTCGTTCCTTTTGCGGATATACTTACTCCAAATCTGACGGAAGCTTGTTTTCTTACAGATACGGAATATCGATCGGATATGAGTGAAAAAGAGCTTATACAAATATGCGAGAAGCTTTCTGAAAACGGTCCAAAGAAGATCGTTATTTCGGGCATTGACAGAGGAGCTTTTTTTGATAATTTCGTTTATGAATATGGAAAAGAGCCACAAAAGGTAAGCGAGTACAAGGCGGGACCGAGCAGAGCCGGAACCGGCGACGTGTTCTCATCGATCATTGCGGCAGACGCTGTAAACGGAGTTGCTTTTTCTGAATCAATACGGCATGCATCGTCATTTATTGCCAAGGTTTTGAAGCGAACGATTGAATTGAATCTTCCCACGGCCGATGGCATTTGTTTTGAGGAATTTTTGCGTGAAATATAAGGAGATATCATAATGCAAAACAAACGCACACGATCAATGTGCATTGCGGGGGTATTTACAGCGTTGGTTTTCGTTGTAACCGCATATTTGCACATACCAACGAATAATGGGTATATCCACGTTGGAGACGGCATAATTTATCTTGCAGCTTGTCTTTTGCCTTGGCCATATGCTATGGCAGTCGGTGCGGGCGGAGCATTGCTTGCGGATTGTCTTACCGGATTTGCGATCTGGGCTCCGGGTTCCGTTGTAATAAAAGCAGTGACCGCTTTGTTATTTACGAACAAGGGGAAAAAGATGATGAGTCTGCGAAACTGGTTGGCGCTGATACCTGCCGCTATCATATGCGCCGGCGGTTACTATTTATACGAATCGCTTTTATATGGAAATTTTGTTGCACCGATCATAGGTATCCCCGCGTCGATTACGCAATCGGTAACGAGCTCTGCTTTGTTCGCCGCTATAGGACTTACCGTAGATAGATTGAATTACAAATCAAAGTTTGTTGGAGGACTTTCATTATGATGACCATTACATATGCCGCCGGTTTGGCGATCTACGTTAATATGACAAATCGATGTCCGTGTGCTTGCACCTTCTGTTTACGCCATAATAAAGATCACGTTTTTGACTCGGATTCTCTGTGGCTCGAAAGAGAGCCAAGCGTGCAAGAGGTATGCGACAGTATTGATGGTTGGGATTTGACGAAGTATAAGGAAATCGTTTTCTGCGGATACGGGGAACCAACAGAAAGACTCGACGATCTGCTTGAGGTTGCGAGGTATATTCGAACAAAAGGCAATATCAAGACTCGAATCAACACAAACGGACTTGCCGATCTCATTTGGCAGGAATCGACCGCCCATAAGCTTGCAGGACTCATTGACGCCGTGTCGATCAGCTTGAATGCAACCAACAAGGAGGAGTACCTTCAGGTTGTCCGTCCGAAGTTCGGAATTGATTCCTATGATGCAATGCTCAAATTTACGAAGGATTGTACGAAGTACGTTCCGTCTGTGGTTATGACAGTGGTTGACGTTGTGACGTCAGCCGAGGAGCAGGAGCTTTGCAGAAAAATATGTGAATCTGTCGGCGCAATCCTTCGCGTTCGTCCTTATGTGGCGGATTAAATCTTTAAGAACATTTTTTTCAAATGGTATTGCATTTTCATTGAACAAGGTGTATAATACACTTACAATTGAACAAACGGGAGCTTGTATACAGGCTGAGAGGAAGGTGTGACCTTCGACCGAGAACCTGATTTGGATAATGCCAACGTAGGGATGCCTGATATACGTGTATTGGGAGGAACATAGAATTTACGGAAGCTATCTGAAGATGGCTTCCTTTTTTTATTGCATTTTTTGTGGAGGTGTGACAATGGTAAAGGTAAACGGAGAACAAAGGGATATTGCAGGCAAGACCATTGCCGAATATCTTGCAACGACAAATTACGATATGAAGCGTATCGCAACAGAGCTGAACGGCGACATCGTTCCCAAGGCGTTGTACGCGGAAACCGTTTTGAAGGACGGCGATAGCATTGAGATCGTCAGCTTTGTGGGAGGTGGCTAAGTGTTTCCGACAAAAGAAGAATGGAATAGTGCCTTGGAGGAACGCCACGGCAAAGAATTGCACAAGGCGTTTTTGTCGGCGACGGTTGCAGTTTGCGGTCTTGGCGGTCTCGGTTCAAATATCGCCATAGCGCTTGCGCGTGCAGGCGTAGGCAAGCTGATACTGATTGATTTTGACCGTGTGGATATTACCAATCTTCACCGTCAGCAGTATAAGGCTTCGCAGATAGGACTCTATAAAACCGAAGCCCTTGCAGAGAATCTAAAGGAAATAGCGCCGTACATTTCCCTCGAGCTACACACCGAGAGGATTACGGAAGGAAATGCAAAAGACCTTCTGTCTGTTGCGGATATCGTTTGCGAAGCCTTTGACAGCGCAGAAGCCAAGGCAATGCTTACGGGGATCGTACTTACCGAAATGAGAGAGAAACACCTCGTAGCAGCTTCGGGTATGGCAGGTCTTCACGATGCCAACCGCATCAAGACAAGAAAGGTCACGAGTAATTTTTATTTGTGTGGCGACGGTGAAAGTGACGTCGCAGAAGGACTCGGGCTTGTATCGTCCCGTGTTATGATTTGCGCCGCACACGAGGCGCATACGGTACTCAGAATTTTAGCAAATAATTTTGAAGAATAAAGAGGTAAAAACAATGAATAACGACAAACTTATTATCGGCGGTCACGAATTTAATTCACGCTTCATTCTCGGATCGGGCAAATATTCGATGAAGCTCATCGAGGCGGCAGTTAAGGACGCCGGGGCTGAGATCATCACCTTGGCAGTACGCCGTGCCAACACCAAGGAACACGAAAACATTCTCGACTACATACCCGAAGGAATCACGCTTCTTCCCAACACCTCTGGGGCGAGAGACGCTGAGGAAGCCGTTCGCATCGCTCGCCTTGCCCGTGAGCTTGGATGCGGTAATTTCGTAAAGATCGAGATCATGCGTGATTCCAAATATCTCCTTCCCGATAACGTGGAAACCATCAAGGCAACCGAGATCCTTGCAAAAGAAGGATTTGTGGTAATGCCGTATATGTATCCCGATCTGAACACCGCCCGTGACCTTGTAAATGCAGGTGCGGCAAGCGTGATGCCCTTGGCTTCTCCCATCGGCTCGAACAAAGGACTTGCAACCAAGGATTTTATTCAGATACTCATTGACGAGATCGACCTTCCCATCATCGTAGATGCAGGTATCGGCAGACCTTCTCAG
>JAZRLQ010000119.1:0-2671 GCA_045646925.1 Eubacteriales bacterium | reverse complement strand
ATACGCGCAGGCGTGAGGAATTTTTCCATCGAAGCGGGCGCAGGACAACCGTGGTAACCCGTCTCGCTCGCAAAGCTTGCAGTCGCGGTCGTATAGAATTCACTCTTGAAATAATCGCGCGGACCCCAAAGGTGCTTTTCGGGCGTATTACCCGCCATACCGCTTTCATAAGCGCGGCTATCGATATACGGAGAGCTGGGAAGATATGCGCGTTCAGGGTCATGCTGCGCAAGAACGGACGGAATAACCTTTCTCGTGAGAACGTTGCGGTTCGGATCGACACCGCGCGGTCTCCAAAAAACTGCCGCCTCGTCGCATTCGTTATCCCCTGCCCAAAGCGCAATGCAGGTATATTGTCTGTATTTCTTTACAACAGAGGTCACCTCACGCTCCAAAGCCTCGCACATATGATCGTTCAGCGGATAAGTCGCGCAACCCATTGCAAAATCCTGCCATACTGCAATGCCGTTTTCATCACAATACTCGTAAACGGATTCGTCCTCGTAGACGTTACCGCCCCAGAAACGAATCATATTACATCCGGAATCCCCGAGAAGCTCCAACGCGCGCGGAATACGCTCTTTGTCACGAGAATGCAAAGCATCCATCGGAACCCAGTTCGTGCCTCTGACGAAGAGAGGCTCTCTGTTGATATAGAAGCAAAATTCACCGTTTTCGTCCGCGAGACTCGTTCTCTTCAGCTCGAATATGCGTACGCCCGTACGGAATTTCACACGGTCGATCACCTCGTCGCCGTGAGAAAGCGTCACCGTCACCTCGTAGAGATTCTGTTCGCCCATATCCTTCGTCCACCAGAGATAAGGCGATTCGATCTCGATATGGTCCGTGCCGGAAGCATTCCACAGACGGATCTCCTTTTCAAAACGGCTGTCCTTACAGAAGCCTTCCACCTTCAGAGAATATTCGTGAGCAAAATCTCCCTTCAACGCCGCCTGATAGTAGAGGCGCATGACCGCTTTCGTTTTTCTGATCACCGACGTGCGCAAATAAACCTCTTCAAGATATTCTTCTCTGATCTGCGCAAGCTTGACCGAGCGCCAGATACCGCCCGACAACACACGCGGCATAATGTCCCAACCGAACATATGAGCCGCTTTTCTGACGGCGAGACTCTCAGCGTTATAGCGCAAATGAACGAAGCAACCCGCTCCGATCGGATGCCTCCGCGACTCCAGAAATACGGGCTTGATATGAACGACGATCTCATTGAGGCCGCAAATCAGATGATCTGCGGAAAATTCGTGAGCGATCAACATATTGTCCGCGCTTCCGATCAAAACGCCGTTGAGATAAACGTCCGCATAGGTATCCAAGCCCTCGAAAATCAATTTCTGATTTTCCGTATCCGTCACTTCAAAGGTACGCGCGTACCAAAGATGCAGATTCTCTCGTTTTTGCGCAAGCAATGGATTTTCTCCGTAGAAAATATCCTCGATCACACCTGCTCTCATAAGGTCGATTTCAAAATTTCCCGGAACCTTTGCCGCCACGCGCGCAAACGTACTGAGCTTCAACGCGCCAAGCGTGCCATACGAAGCTCCGATCGGAAGATTTCCGTTTTCCGTATAAAAAAGCTCCCAATCGCCATCAAGCAATCTGTATTTTTCAAAATCAGATACCGTCATAGTCTTATCCTTTCTTTTGCAGAGAAAAGCTTCTCTCGTTTTCGCTTTTATTATATCATAATACGGAAAAAAACACAAGAGAAAAGGCAGGTTCTCATAAGGAAGTTTACAAAATTTGTAGGGGTCGACGTCCCCGGAGACTCGTAAAAGTAAAAATTGATCCGCAGAAAACAAAGAGATAACCCCGACAGATTTTTGTCTGTCGGGGTTTACTGTTTGTTGCTCGATAAATTATAATATTGTAAACTGGTATTATACGGATGCTCCTCCGAATATAACAGCGCCCAAAATTACCAATCCCAGGAGAACCTCGATGCTTCCGACGGATAAATTGATAATTGACAAAACGAGAGTAGACTTTCGTAATTGTGCCATTCTTTTTGACACAATAATTCCAACAATACCAATAGGTATTCCTGCAGGCAACAAGCAGCATCCACAAATCCCCGCTATCTCCAGAAGCTTATACAGTGAATTAGAATTTAAAACATTGGTAGGAGTATTAGAATACCAAATAACAAAGGGTATAACTAAAACCAATGCGAATTCCAACCCGAAAAGTATCTTACTAAAAACAGTGCTTTTTTCTTTCATATTTGAAATTCCTCCATCAAATTCTCTTTAATCATTCAGCTTTATCGCCAGTTGCGCCTTTGTATTACAGCGTTGCAAGCAACGCTTGGCATCGGGCAAAGCCCATACCCCTCTATTGTAGGGCGGGGGTTTACTCCCGCCGCCTTTTCGATATGATGGGGCATCACGGCGGGAGCAAGCCCCCGCCCTACGAGTAATACTATTATAACACAAATCGGCAGGAAAAACAAGTTCTCTGCCGAAATTTGTTTGTAGGGGCGATTCACGAATCGCCCGTTATCGTTTCGTATGTTCTTGCGGGCGATTCGTGATGTATAGTGTAGTAAGATAGGATACAGGTAGTGTAAGGACATGTACGCACAAGTATCGCCTAAGAAATTCAAGAAGGCAAAGGGTATTGAAGTAACTTACCAGAACAGCTACAAAGGTAA
>JAZRLQ010000118.1:0-20342 GCA_045646925.1 Eubacteriales bacterium | reverse complement strand
GGCTACGATCCGACTTTACAAAACTTCCTTGGGTGCATGGAAGCTGATGGGATAAACGACGATGGAGTCCTCGTGAACGGTAACGGAAACGCCGAATTTGGCAAGCTCCGCCGCCATTGCCGCACCTCTGTCGCTTTCCTTGATCTTGAGTCGCTTTGTTCCCGTGAAGACAGCGCCGTGTTTCGCCGCGGCTACCGCCATGAGAATGGGACCGAGGTCGGGGCAGTCTCCGATATGAACGGTTGGCGTGCCCTTTGCAAGCATTTCGAAGAATTTGATATAAGCCTTATCTCCCTGATGACTCTGCTCAGAAAGTCCCGTAACGGAAACGTCATATCCAAACAAAGAGAGCGCCGCGAAGAATGCCGCGTTAGAATAGTCGCCTTCGACCGAAACATCAGTCGCGTGATAGGTCTGATTGCCTTTGATAAAGATATTTCTATCGTCCTGCCATACGATCTCTATGCCGAACGCGCGGAGCGCTTCAATGGTGAGATCGAGGTAGGAACGACTTTCAATGGGTGGGAGAATGTGAAGAATGCTGTCTCCGTCGCAGAGGGGAAGTGTGAAAAGAAGTCCCGTGATGAACTGACTACTGATATTTCCGGGGATCTTATATTCTCCGGCACGAAGCTTACCCTTGACGGAAACGCTCGTTTTTTTCTGCAGATATTGGATGTTCTGCTCCTTGCAGATCGTTTCATATACGCTGAGCGGTCGGGAAAGGAGCTTTTCCGTTCCGGAAAGAGTCGCTTCGTTCCCGCTCAAAAGACAGAGAGGGAGAAGGAAACGAAGCGTGCTTCCGCTTTCGTGACAGTAAAGCTCGCTTTTTGGCACGCTTGCTCTGACGTCCGTTCCTTGCACAGTCACGACCGCGCCTTCTTTTTTGTAGGTAACGCCGAGCGCCGTCAACGATCGGAGCGTTGCCGAAACGTCATCGGATTCCGAGATTCCCCGAATCGTGCTCTTACCGTCGGAGAGACCGCCGCAGATCAGCATACGATGCGCCATGCTTTTGGAGGGAGGTGCCAAAACCGTGCCCTGCAAACGCGAGGGGGTAAAAATTACTTTCATATATTCTGATTTCCTTTAAGTTTGATAAGATGATCCATCGCTTCGAGATATCCGTTCGTTCCGTGACCCGAAACCGTCAGAACGCAAGCCGCGCGGATATAGCTGATACGGCGGAATTCCTCTCTGGCGTTGACGTCGGAAATATGTACCTCACAGGTCGGAACGCCCACAGCCTTGACGGCGTCGAGGATCGCAATGCTCGTATGGGTATACGCGCCGGGATTGATGACGATGCCGTCGAATTTTCCGTAAGTCGATTGGATATAGTCTACGAGATCACCCTCGTGATTGGATTGACGAAATTCAACGGAAACGCCCTTTTCGTCTGCATATTTCTGTATTTTGTTCAAAAGATCCGAATAAGTTTCTTTTCCGTAATGATTGGGCTCACGAATGCCGAGCATATTCAGATTCGGACCGTTGATGATCATGATCTTCATTTAAAAAAGTCCTCACTTATCATTTTTGCCGTTTGCACAGGGGATTCGACGGTTTTGATCTCCATGTCACAGGTGGAAAGATATCTCGAATAGCGTTCACGGAAACGCGCTTCCAACGCGGCTCTGTCGAGCGCGAGCGGTCTGTCCGCAGTCGGAACGATGTTTTCGATCGGTCTATTCAGAAAATAGATCTTGCCGTTTCGTTTCAGCGCGCGTACGTTGTCGTCGCGCAGGATCGCGCCGCCGCCCGTCGCGATGACCGCTCCTTGATTTTCAGAGGAAACGCGAGCGATCACCTCTGCTTCGATCTGACGGAACCCGTCGTTTCCGATCTCTGCGAAGATATCTGTGATCTCTTTGCCCGTCTGTTTTACGATCTCCTCGTCGGTATCGATAAACTTTCGGTTCAAAGCTTTTGTGAGATATTTGCCGACAGTGGATTTTCCACTTCCGGGCATACCGGAGAGAACGATGTTTTCCTTGGAAGCGCGGATCTCACGGAAGATACGATCTGTGATGGAGGGATCCAACGGTTTACCCATGAATTTTTCGGCAGCGATGACCGCTTGTGCGACAAGCATATAGAGTCCGCCCTCCGCAGGGAGACCTCTTTCCATTGCATCCATAACGAAATTGGGACGGAGCGGATTGTAGACTGCATCCACAACACCCTTCACGTTGGGAAATTTGGAAAGGTCAACTGCCGTCGCGGAGATTTTTTCGTTTCCGTCGGGATAGGGGTACATACCGCAAGGCGTCGTGTTGATCAGAAAATCAACGTCTGCATGCTCGCGGTAAAGATCTTCGTAAGAGATCGCTCCGTTTTTTGCGCTTCTGCCGACCACGATCGTCTGCTTTGCGCCGAGCGCTTCGCAAACGGCAACGGCGGTGTTGGAGGTGCCTCCCGTTCCGAGAACAGCGATCTTTTTGCCTTTGAAATCAAGACCGATCTTTCTGATCAAGGCGCACATGCCGAAAAAGTCTGTGTTATATCCGAACAGTTTGCCATCACGGTTGACGATCGTGTTGACCGCTCCGATTCTTTTGGCGTTTTCGTCGATCTCGAAGAGATAAGGAATGACGTCTTTTTTATAGGGGATGGTGACGTTGATGGCGATAAAATCCTTTTCCGTCATGAAGGAGTCAAGCTCTGTTTTTTCGATCTCGTGAAGCTCGTAAATATAATCTGCGATCTTTGCGTGAATTTCCTTGGAAAAGCTATGAGGCAAATGCTCGCCGATGAGGCCGTATTTCATTTGGCTTGTCCTCCGTTTCTTAAAAAGTCCGTTCCGAAGCGGAGTGCTAACATATCACAGAGGATGAGCGCCGTCATACTGTCGACAACCACGCGTGCGCGATGGACGATGGCGGGGTCGTGTCTGCCGTGAATGAGAAGCTCTGTGTTTTCTTTCTTGACGAAGTCAACGGTATTCTGCGCCTGATAGATTGAGGGTGTGGGCTTGATTGCCGTACGGAAAACGATCGGCATACCGCTGGAAATGCCGCCGAGAATACCGCCGTTATTGTTGGTTTTTGTTGTGATGACGTCGCCGTCGGCGATGAAGGGATCGTTTGCCTCGCTGCCTCTCATATCGGAGAGAGCAAAGCCCTTTCCAAATTCCAAACCCTTGACGGCGGGGATGGCGAAAATGCCGTGCGCGAGAACGCTTTCGAGCGTATCAAACCAAGGCTCGCCAACGCCTGCGGGGAGTCCGATGATTGCCGTTTCGAGAACGCCTCCAACACTGTCGCCTGCAGATTTCGCTTTTCCGATTTCTTTTTTCATGATTTCTGCTTTTTCCGGATCCAAAACGGCAAACGGCATGTCGGAAAGAGCGAAAACGTCGTTTTCATAATTTTCGAATTCTCTGTCGCTGATACCGGCGCATTTGGCAATATGCGTGCCGATATGAATGCCGAGCGAAGAGAGTGCGGAGATGGCGATCGAGCCTGCGGCTACGAGACCCGCGGTGATTCTGCCGGAGAAATGTCCGCCGCCACGCGTGTCGTTGAAGCCGTGATATTTGCAGTAAGCCGTATAGTCTGCGTGACCGGGACGGGCAACGGTTTTCAGACTATCGTAATCCTTGCTGTGCGTATCGCCGTTTTTGATCATCAGAGCGATCGGCGTTCCCGTCGTGAAGCCGTTTATAACGCCGCTTAAGATCTGCACTTCGTCAGCTTCTTTTCTCGCGGTGGAAAGGGAGGATACGGAACGGCGCAGCTCCATCTGCTTTGCGATGAAGGCTTCGTCCACGGCAATTCCCGGCGCAAGTCCGTCGAGGATCGCGCCGATGGAGCTTCCGTGACTTTCACCGAAAAGCGTGACCGCAACGCTTTCTCCAAACGTATTTTTCATTGAGCGAACGCCTCCTTGATCGTCTGGCGGAATTCCGTCAGACTTACCTTTTTCATTTCGTAAGAGCCGATTGTTGGCGCATAGATTACGTGGATCTTGTCACCGTCGGCTTTTTTATCGTGTGTAACGGCTTCGAAAACGCGGTCTGCGTCGAAATGCAGATCGGTTGGAAGCCCTGCTTTTTTCAGTACGGAAAGGATTCTTTCGCGAACCTCCCCCTTGCACATGGGGATCATGCCGAGCGCAACGCATTCGCCGTGATAAAGTCCGTGAAGCTCCTCGTAGCTTTCAATGCCGTGACCGATGGTGTGGCCGAAATTCAGCACGCGGCGAAGTCCCGTTTCCTTTTCATCGCATTCAACGACGGCCTTTTTGATCATAAGAGATCTTGCAATCACGGTATCGAGATTTGCTTCAATATCTTCAGTTTCAAGAAGAGAGAAAAGATCTGCGTCGAAGGTCGCAGCCATTTTGATGACCTCGGCAAGTCCGTTGGCGATCTGTCTTTTGGGGAGCGTTTTCAGAACCTCGGGATCGATCAGTACGCGCTTCGGCTGATGAAAGGCGCCGATGATGTTTTTTACACCGCCAAGATTGATGGCGGTCTTTCCTCCGATGGAGGAGTCCACCTCGGAGAGAAGCGTAGTCGGGATATTGTAAAAATCAATGCCTCTCATATAGGATGCCGCCGCAAATCCGGAAAGATCTCCGACAACACCGCCGCCGACGGCAACGACTGCATCTGTGCGCGTAAAGCCGTTTTTCAGCATAGCGCTACAAAGCATTTCGAACGTGGGGAAGCCCTTGCTGTCTTCGCCCTGCTTCACGACGATCTTTGTCGGCGCTTTGCACTGCGAAGCAACGGCGTCCGCATATGCGGAGGGGACGCCGTCGTCCGTAACGATCAATACCTTGCGGTTCAGATTCAGATATTCCGATGCCTTTTGGAGTGCGCCGTGTTCAATGATGATATCGTAACTGTTTGCCCCGAGATTCATGGATAAGGTCATGTTAAGATTGCCTTTCTGTTTGTTATTTTAACAGTTTTTTATAAAGTGATCGGGAGTGAAATTATTTCAGCTCCGCAGGATAACGGAAGCTTCCGAGCATACGCAGTCTGTCGCAGTAAGGCTCGATCTCCTTCATCATCTGACGTCCCTCGGGACTGTTCAGATCGCCTTCCGCTTCTGCGTAGAAATAATATTGCCACAAAAGTTCCTTCATTGGACGGCTTCTCAGACATCGCATATTGTAGCCGTAGCTACCGATGATGCTGATGGCTTGCGCCAATGCGCCGGCTTCGTTTCGAACGGTGAACATGAGAATGGAGTGCTTGCCGTCTTTGGAATTATCGGTGAAGACGGATCTGGTCAGCACAGCAAAACGCGTCGTGTTGACGTTTCTTTCGTTGATGCCTTTTTCGAGGATCTCCAAACCGTAAAATTTTGCAGTCTCGTCACTTGCGATCGCCGCAAGATGAGGAGAATTTTGCTCGGCGACAAACTTTGCGGCGCGAGCGGTATTTTCAAATTCCTTGGAAGAAAAGCCATGCTCACGGATATACGCGGCGCATTGAGAGAGCGCCTGCGGATGACTGATGACCTCTGTGATATCGGAAAGCTTCGTTCCGGGAACTGCCATGAGATTGTGGATGATGGAAAGATCATAGATACCACTGACACAGAGAGGACCGGAGAACATCATGTCCATGACCTGTCCGACCTCGCCCGCCGTACTGTTTTCGATGGGAAGAACGGCGCAATCGCAATCACCTTCGACGACCGCGTTGTATGCGCTTCTGAAATCTGCATACGGCACGCGAACGCAACGATTGAAGATCTTGCCTGCGGCGATCGAGGCAAACGCGCCTTCAACGCCGGAGAATGCAACGCGCATACCCTCGGAAAGATTTGCCTGAAAATTGCGGGAAACGCGCATGGTGTTTCGGAGAAAGTCCACGTAGTAGGGACGAATCTCTTCATCCTCGATGAGCGAGGTATTTTTTTGAATCAATGCGTCCTCGCGCGCGGCGTCATAAATCGGAAGACCGTGCTCAATCTTGTATTCGGAAACGAGTCTGACGGCGTTCATTCTTTTTTCAAAGAGAGCCGCAATTTCTTTGTCAATTGCGCTGATGGTCTCTCTTGCGTGTATCAATTTTTCCATAAAGGATTATCCTTTCAATTTGCTTTGTAGTCCTTTGCGAGCGCTTCAAATGCGGGGAGAGAGCGCTGGATCTGTTCGGTGCTTACGCAATATGCGATTCTGACGTATCCGGGGAAGCCGAAGTCATCGCTCGGTACGAGGAGAAGCTCGTACTTCTTTGCTCTTTCGCAGAAAGTGCGGGCGTCGGATTCGAGCGCTTTGACGAAGAGATAGAAAGCGCCGTCGGGATTTGCGCAGGTGTAACCGTATTCGGTGAGAGAATCGTAAAGAAGCTTTCTGTTCGTATCGTAAACGGAAATATCAGAGGTTTTGCCGAGGCAGGAGGGGATCATATACTGGAAAAGGCTCGGTGCGCATACGAATCCGAGCGCGCGTCCTGCGCCGAGAACGGCTGCGTATACGTTTTTCGCTTCGGGGCTTTCGGAGGAAACGAGAATATAACCGATACGTTCGCCGGGGAGAGAAAGAGATTTGCTGAAGGAATAGCAAACGATCGTATTTTCGTAGTAGCAGGTAAGATAGGGAACGTCAACGCCGTTGTAAACAAGCTCTCTGTAAGGCTCGTCTCCGATGAGGAAGATCGGATGACCGTAAGTTTCTTCCGCTTTTCTCAGGATGCTTGCGAGAGCCTTTACCGTTTCTTCGGAGAGAACGACACCCGTGGGATTGTTGGGGGAGTTAACGATGACGGCTTTTGTCTTGGGAGTGATCGCTTTTTCGAAGGCTTCGAGATCGATCTGGAAGTCATTTTCGCGGCAAGGAACGGTGACCAAATTGCCGCCTGCTTTTTCAACGAATACGCGGTATTCGGGGAAGAAAGGAGCGAATACGATGACCTCTTCGTTTGCGCCGTCAGCGAGAACGGCATTCAGAGAGATCGTGAGCGCTGCTGCCGCACCGACGGTGATATAAATGAGGTCGGGGGAAGCTTTTGCACCGTAGGTGTTATTCAGATAATCCGCGATGGCTTTTCTCACCTCGGGATCACCCTGCGCGGAGGTGTAGCCGTGGAGCTTTGCGGGATCGGTCTGTGTCAGAAGAGAAACGAGAGTTTCTTTTACCGTTTCGGGAGCGGGAACGCTGGGGTTACCAATGCTATAGTCAAATACGTTTTCTGCGCCCACCTCGGCTTTGCGAACCTTTGCATATTCAAAAATTTCGCGAATAACCGATTTTTTTACGCCGAGCGCTTTCATTTTTTCAGATACCATAAATTTATCCTCTTTCATTCTGTTAATTTTTATTTTATATATGATCTGCCGATGTTTCGACAGAGTGTAATTTCATGCGGGTTAACACTGTTAACCCGCGGCTGAATTATACAACATTTGAGAATAATTGTCAAGAGATTTGGGAAAATAGTTGAATTTTTTTGAAAAAGATTGCTTTTGTTCTGCTTTTGTGTCATAATAAGATATATTCTCATTACAAATCATATCATTCTGAGTTTTTTACAGTCGTTTATAGCGGCAGAACGGAGATATATATGGAAGACGAATTTTTTTCAGATACGGTGAGAGACAGATTGATCGTTGCCGGCGCTGACGAAATCAGCCAATATGGCATGACCAATTTTTCTTTGCGCAGAGTTGCATCGGCGTGTAACGTTTCCTGCGCGGCGCCGTATAAGCATTTCAAGAACAAAGAGGATTTTATTCTGGAAATCATCCGATACATCAATCGCCAATGGGAGCTTCTCTGCGAACAGATCCTTTCTCTTTTTGACAACGATCCGCTCCGTCGATTGACAGAGGTCTGCGTTGCTTACGTTCGCTTTTGGGTCGCCAATCCGAATTACCGCTCCATACTTGCTATGTCGGAAAAAGAACCTGAACGCGCCGAAAAATCCGTTTCTGTCGCGGATATGGTCAGAAAATACTGCGCCGGAAACGGTGACGGTCCCGACGAAACGGAAAGAACTGTTTGGGCGATCAAAGCGATTCTTTACGGCATGACGTCCATGATGGAGAGCGGAGAGCTTGAAAATTCTCCGAAGACCTATGATCATATTCGCGCAACGATCGAAAAAGAATTGAAATGACCAACGGGAGAAAATGCATGAATCACAATCCTTCAGATAATGAAATCGAAGCTGTCCGCGAAGCGCTTGCGAAATTTAACGACGAGCACGTCGGAAAGGACGGTCATACGCCTCTTTGTCTCGTTGAATACGACGCAGATAGAAATATGATCGGCGGTCTGATCGGCGGTACGTATTGGGGCTGGATGTACGTCGATATTTTGTGGGTACACGAAGACCATCGTAAAAAGGGAATCGGCACTCGCTTGCTTTCGGAAGCTGAAAAGGAAGCGATCCGCCGAGGTTGTCACCACGTTCATCTTGATACGATGAGCTGGCAAGCGCCCGCGTTCTATCAGAAACACGGCTATGAGGTCGTCGGAATTTTGCCCGATATCCCGAAAGGCAACCAAAAATACCTGCTTCAAAAAGCATTATAAACATAAACTCGATAAGAAACTCCCGATAACCATGCGGGAGTTTCTGCTATTTTAGATTCCGAATATGTTGTTTTGCAAATATTTTCCTTCCGTTTTCAAATATCTTTCTAAATTCCTTGATTTTGACAAAAAAATGTGTTATAATATTATGTATTTTTGAAATCACAGGAGGCTTTTCTATGATACTCGCAAGAAAACGCAGAAGACGTGAAGTAGATATGCTGAACGGACCTTTGTTTGGCAAAATCATGGTCTTTGCATTCTCCATTATGTTGACGAACGTTCTCCAACTTTTATATAATGCGGCCGACCTTATGATCATCGGTCAGTTTTCGGGAAGCGATACCGCTGTTGCCGCGGTCGGTGCAACGGGCACGATCGTCAATCTGATATTGAATCTTTTCATCGGTCTGTCCGTTGGTGTCAGCGTTCTCATTGCAAAGGGTTACGGCACCAGTGACCGTGAAGCTACCGAAAAGGCTGTACATACGGCTATGTCTTTGGCGTTGATTTCCGGTTTCATCGTGCTTGCGGTCGGTCTTGTTTTCTCAAAATCGATACTGGATTGGATGAATACCTCTCCCGCTATTATCGATCAATCTGCTTTGTATCTTAAAATATATTTTCTCGGCGCGCCCTTCAATTTGATCTATAACTTCGGTGCGGCGATACTTCGCGCAACGGGCGACGCCAAGAGACCTCTCTATTTCCTTTCTCTTTCGGGACTTGTCAATGTTTTTCTGAACTTCATTTTCGTTTATTTCTTCCATATGGATGTGGCAGGCGTTGCGCTTGCAACCATTATTTCGCAATTGCTTTCCTCCGTTCTGATCGTCATGAGCTTGAGAAGACAGAACGGTATGTGCCGTCTTTACGTCAGAAAGCTTCGCATACATAAAGACGCGTTGATCAGAATCATTCAGATCGGTTTCCCCGCAAGCATTCAGAACACGCTTTTTTCGATCTCTTCCATGATGATCCAATCCTCCGTAAACTCCTTTGATATTCCTTTTGCAGAACAGGGAATTGCGCCGTATACGAGCGGTTCCTCGGCGGCAAGCGCGATCGATAGCTTTCTCTATACGTCGCTCAACTCTTTTTACCATGCTTCCATGAATTTCACGGGACAGAACTATGCGGCAGGTAAATATAACCGTGTCAGAAAAGTGCTTTATACTTGTATTTTTGCCTCTTTGGGAACGGGCATCGTATTCGGTACGGTCGTTCTTATTTTCGGAAAGCCTCTGCTTGCCATTTACGTTCCCGGTGACGAGCTTGCAATTGCTTACGGTTATCAAAGATTACTCGTTCTTTGTCCCACGTATTTCTTCTGCGGCATTATGGAGGTTCTCGTCGGACAGCTTCGTGGTCTCGGGAAATCACTCGTTCCGATGTTCATTTCCGTAATCGGTATCTGCGGATTCCGCGCTTTCTGGATCTACACGGTGTTTGCGATCAATCATGATTGGAGCGTACTTTTCCTCTCCTATCCTGCTTCTTGGATTTTGACGAGCGTGGTCCAGTATATCTGCTATTACGTTATTCAAAAGAAAATGCCGAAAACGGACGCTCCTTCCAATCAGCCGTTGGAAGCGGCTGTCTGAAGCAAAGAGGTTAACGTATGAAAAAAAGAATCTTTGCCGCGATCTATTCGATCGTTTTTGTGCTGATCTCAGCCGGATGTGCAAATCTTTCGTTTTCTGAAACAACTTCGGGCAATTTAAAAAAGCCCGAATCTGAAGGCTCTCAATCTAAACCGCTATCTCTCGAGGAGTATCTCTCTACAGTTACTTACCGAAATTTCGTCTTGACGGGCGAAGAAGCGCCGCATTATATCGGTCGCTGGTTTGACAAGGAGATCGACGGCGTTGTGCATAAGGTTACATTGACCGATGGCGCATATCTTTGCTTTCTTATCGAGGGAGCAAGCTCCTTCGATGTGAATTTCACTGTGATCACCACAGGTGAAGCGCCTTATTTCGCTTACTCCATCGACGGAGGAAAACCGATCCGTCAGCATATCACGGATAGTACTGTTTCTCTTCCGGATACGGGCAGACATACCGTTCGCATCATTGCAGACGGAATGACCGAGGGAGAAGGAAAATGGGATAAAGAAAAAGGATTTGCCCTCCATAGCGTTACGCCCTCTGCGGACGGTAAGATATTCGGCATCCGTCCCACCGAAAAAACGATCTTTTTCTATGGCGATAGCATTACGGAGGGTATTCGCGCGTTGAACATGAGCGCCTCCTCCAAGGGAAACAGCGCCACCAATTCGTATTCTTGGCAATGCGCGGAAGCGCTTGGCGTGACACCGTATCTCATCGGGTACGGCGCAACGGGTATTATTTCAAAAGGCTCTTTTCATACCATGAAAAATGCTATTGATTATCTTAGCGAGGGACGTCTTGTTGACGACACGGTTGTCCCCGATATCATCGTCGTCAACCACGGCACCAACGACGGCAAATATACGTCCGAAGAATTCAAAACCGCTCTTGCGGAGACGCTGGCTCGTCTCCGTGAAAAATATCCCGAAGCGCCCATCGTTTATCTGATCCCGTTCTGCGGCGCGCACGCCGATGACATTACCGAGGTCACCGAAAGCATGGAAAATGCTTACGTCGTGGATACGGATGGATGGAATATTCCTTGCACGGATTCTCTTCACCCGAGCGTAGAGGGTGCCGAAAAGGCGGGAGAATTGTTGGCTTCGGCGCTCATTGATCTCTTCGGAGAAGAATATTTTACAACCCATAACTGAAATCTGATCAAAAATAATAAAAAGGGGAGGTGTTCCTTTGAAACTGATCATTGCAGAAAAACCCAGCCTTGCGCGTAATATCGTCGCAGGCATCGACACTACGATGAAAAAAGCAAACGGCTATTACGAAGGCGGAGATTATATCGTTACTTGGGCATTTGGTCATTTATTTTCCCTTTGTGATATTGAGGATTATCAGGAAAATCCTCCCGAAAACGCAAAATGGACGATTGACAATCTTCCTTGCTTTCCAAGCGAATTCAAGTTCCGTATTAAAAAGGACGCCTCCAAGCATATCGATGCCGGCGCACAAAAGCAGTTTGAGGTCATAAAAAGGCTTTGTCTACGGGCCGACGTGGATACCATCGTCAACGCAGGGGACGCCGACAGAGAGGGCGAGATCATCGTCCGTCTCTGTGTCAATCACGCCATGAATGGAAACGTAAACAAAAAATTCCTTCGTCTGTGGCTCCCCGATCAAACACCGGAAACCGTTTCCGCGGCTCTCAAGGAAATGAAAGAGGAAACCGAATATCAGAAACTTGCGGACGAAGGATTTGCGCGCACATATATCGATTGGCTGTACGGCGTAAATTTGACTCGCTATGCAACACTCAAAACAGGAAAGCTTCTGAGAATCGGCCGTGTCATCATCCCCATCGTCAAGGCAATCTACGATCGTGAAATGGCAATCCGCAATTTCGTTCCCGATATTTATTACGGTATCGTCAGCAAAGAAGAAACGGCAGGCGAGATCATTGAGCTTGTCAGCAAGAAGAAATTCGAAAAGAACGAATTGGACAAGGCAAAGGCGCTCTGCGACCAATATAACGCTTCGAAAGCCATCGTTATCGAAAAGAAAAGAAAGAAAGATACACTCTCTCCGGGCAAGCTATATTCTCTCTCAAAGCTTCAGAATATGCTCGGAAAAAAGCATAAGATGTCCATGACGGAAAGTCTGGAGATCATACAGAAGCTTTACGAAAACGGCTACGTTACGTATCCCCGTACAAACTCCGAATATCTTGCAACTGCAGAAAAGGACAAGATCAAAAAGATTCTCGGAAACGTGGAAAAACTGGGCTATCCCGTCAAGTTCAAGGACAAAAAGACGATCTTCGACGATAGCAAGATCGAATCTCACTCCGCATTGACGCCGACCTATAAGATTCCGTCAAAGGACAAGCTTTCCGAGAAGGAAAATCTCGTCTATTCCGCGATATTCAAACGGTTTGTTGCTGTTTTCTGCGCGGAAGACTGTATCGTTGACAAAACGGAGATCAAAATCGACGTCGGAGGCTTCGAAACCTTCGTTTTGAAGGGAACCGTCATCGTTACGCCCGGTTGGACGAAATACGATGATTTCTCCAAGCAGGATAAGATCCTTCCGAATTTGAAAAAGGGTGACGAGGTCAACATTGCATTTGCTCCGAAAGAAAAGGAGACCTCTCCCCCGAAACGCTATACGATCGAAACGCTGAACAATTATCTGAAAAACCCCTTCCGAGAAGAACAAAGCGCGGCGGCAGAATCTGAAAAAACGGAAAAGGAAGCTGAAAACGACGAAGAGGATTACCGTGCGATCTTCGAGGGCTTGGAGCTTGGTACAGAAGCTACGAGAACGGGTATTATCGATAATGCGAAAAACAGCGGTTACATTGAGTTGAAAAAGGATGCCTACAGTATTCTGCCCGATGGAGAATATTTGATCAAATCCTTGATCCGATTGAAAATTTCCATGGATAAATATAAAACTAGCGAGATGGGCAGAGCGCTCAAAAAGGTATACAACGGAAAAATAACGATTTCCGATAGCGTTGCGCTTGCCAAAAAGGAAATTGACGAGATATTCAACCGACCGAAAGCTCCGCCCGAAACAGACAAAGACACGGGCTTTTTCGGAGATATCGTCGGAAAATGCCCGCTTTGCGGAAGGGACGTCGTTCGATATAAGACGGGGTACTCTTGCAGTGGCTATAAAGAAGGTTGTGAATTTTCCGTTTACGGATTCATTTGCCGTCGCGTTATCTCAAAGGTCAATATGGAAATGCTTCTTGCGACGAAGCGAACCTCCAAAATCAAAGGATTTATCAGCAAGAATGGAAAGCCATTTGACGCGTACTTGAAATTAGAAGAGAATGGGAAGGTCGTTTTCGATTTTTCCGATTCGTAATTTATTACACAGAACAAATGACAGAAATGAGGAAAAGACATATGTCCGAAAATCGAGCAGGAATTTATGCACAAAATCTTTCCCGAATGATCCAGATAGAAACCGTTTCCACAGAGAAGCAAAAGGAAAAAACGAAATTTTACCAATTCCGCGAGTTGCTCAAAGAACTCTTCCCGCATATTTTCTCCGCTTGCGAAACGGAGGATTTTGACGGCAGTTTTCTTATGCGATGGAAGGGTGAAGGCAAAGGCGATCCGATTCTGTTGATGAATCATCACGACGTCGTAGAAGCTTCTGGAAATTGGATTTACGAACCGTTTTCCGGCGAAATCGCCGACGGAAAGGTATGGGGCAGAGGCGCTTTGGATACCAAGGGCGGACTTTGGGCTATGCTTCAGGCGGCTGATGAATTGGCGGAAAACGGTTATGTGCCGAAAAGAGACGTTTACTTCATATCCACCTGCAACGAGGAATGCGACGGCTCGGGCGCGGACACGATCTCCAGAGCGTTAAAAAATCGCGGCATACACTTTTATCTTGTGTTGGATGAAGGTGGCATGATCTTGGATGAGCCAATGGATGGCGCAAAAGGAACGTTCGCAATCGTCGGCATTGGTGAAAAGGGTTGCGCGGATCTGAAATTTATAGCAAGATCCTCCGGCGGACATGCTTCCACCCCCGGCAGAAATACTCCCCTCGTCCGCCTCGGCAAATTTATGCAGGCGACGGAGGATCAGAATCTCTTTAAGGCAGAAATTTCTCCCGCAGTAGCAGCAACGTTTGAAAAGCTCGCGTCGACAATGAGCGGGCCGATGAAATATCTTCTTAGCCACTCACGTTTGTTTTCGCCTCTTCTCAAGAAAGCGATTCCTTACGTTTCTAACACGGCAGGCGCCATGCTGAAAACGACGATCGCCTTCACGATGGCAGGCGGATCGGAAGGTATGAACGTACTTCCGCATGAAGCGTGGGTCGTCGGAAATATGCGTTATTCTCATCATCAGGGAAGAGAACGTAGCTTTAAAACGATTATACGGTTGGCAAAGAAATACGATATTGAAACTGTAATTCTGAATCCCGGATTTGATTCCGTGCTTTCCGATCACAAGAGCGAAGCATTCCATTTCATCGAAAACGCGGTTTCCACCGTCTTCGACAGTAATATCAAAACGACCCCTTACGTAATGACCGCCGCAAGCGATAGCCGTTATCTCAGTCGCGTTTGCTCAAATTGCTTCCGTTTTACGCCGTTCCACATTACACAGGAACAGTTGGATAGTATTCACGGTATCAACGAAAACGTCGACATCAAAGCGCTCGCTCCCGCAGTCAGATTCTATCAACACATTATCATGGAGGTTTAATATGACAACCGAGAGAAAAAGTACCACCAACGTAGGCACGAGATCCTTTGTGACTGCGATTATCGTGATTTTTATTTTGATGAGTCTAACCTATATTCTCACATTGGTTGTTCCGAGTGGCGCGTATCCTCGCGTTGAAAACAGCGATGGCAACCTTGTGATCGACACCGAGGGGGAGTTTTCTTATGTTGACGGAGGGATTTCCTTCTGGAAATGGATCGCTTCTCCCATTTTGGTTCTTGGCGCTTCGGGTAACGCCGCGTTGATTGCTGTTATTGCCTTTCTTCTCGTTATCGGTGGCGTTTTCAACGCGCTTGACCGTTGCGGACTCATGAAATATATGCTCGATAAGATGGTGCACCGTTTCGGCGGCGTTCGTTATCGTCTGATGGCGATCATCATGCTTTTTTTCATGGCGCTCGGATCTTTGATCGGCTCCTTTGAGGAATGTATTCCGCTTGTTCCGCTCGTTATCGCGCTCGCCGTCAATCTCGGATGGGATCCGCTTACCGGACTTGGCATGAGCTTGCTTGCCGTCGGTTGTGGATTTGCGGCAGGCGTGTGCAATCCCTTTACTGTGGGCGTTGCGCAGCAGCTCGCGGGAATTCCCATGTTTTCGGGCGCATGGATGCGTATGCTCGCATTCGTTCTGATTTATTGCGCTTTGTTCTGCTTCGTTCGCTTGTATGCGAAAAAGATCGAAAAACCTGTTGCGGGGGCTCGTTCTTCTGCCACCTTCGTTTCCGATTCTAAAATGGATCGAGCGCTCTGGTGCTTCGTTTCCATTATCGGTTTCGGTATCGCAGTCATTCTTTGCTCCGGTTTTATTCCCGCGATTCAGGATTATACGATGATCATCGTTGCCGTCATGTTTCTGATCGCAGGTGTTCTCTCTGCTTCGTTGACAGGAATGAAGGGAAAGACGCTCGGAAAATCCTTTTGGAATGGTGTTGTAGGTATTTTTCCTGCAGTTATTATGATTCTCATGGCGTCTTCCATCAAATATACTCTTGAAGAAGCAAACGTTCTTGATACGATTTTGCACGGAGCGGTAGATCTTGCGCAGATCATTCCGAAATGGACCGTCATTCTTTTCATTTATCTGATCGTTCTCGTGATGAATTTCTTCATTGCTTCCGGATCTGCAAAGGCATTTATGCTGATTCCGCTTATCGTTCCCATGGCGCAGATATTCGGCATTTCCACTCAGCTTTGTATCGTTGCATTTGCGTTTGGTGACGGTTTTTCCAACGTCTTCTATCCAACAAACCCCGCTTTGCTTATCAGCCTCGGTGTTTCCGGTGTCAGCTACGGTGAATGGTTCAAATGGAGCTGGAAGTTCCAGGCGATGAATTTGGTTCTGACATCCGCTATTCTCTTGTTCGGACTCGCTATCGGATATTAAGCCATAAAAAATCCGACCTATGTTTCATAGGTCGGATTTTTTTGCAATCATTCAGTCACAACACGAATGCTGAGAATTTTGGGACGGCTTGCGGTGGGAACCGTTCCATTGTTATCGGTGACGGCCGTTTCTTTGCAGATAGCGTCGACGAATTCCATGCCGGAGGTTACCCAACCGAATGCGGCATAATCGCCGTCCAGATGAGGAGCATCCTCATGCATAATAAAGAATTGCGAGGTCGCACTATCCTTTATGCTGGTACGCGCCATGGAAATAACGCCGCGAACGTGAAGGAGCGGATTTTCAACGCCGTTCGATGAAAATTCGCCCTTGATCGTTTCGGTGGTGGCACCGGCGCCACCCTGCATCATGAAGCCTTCTATAATGCGATGAAAATTGAGTCCGTCGTAACGCCCTTCGCTTGCAAGCTTGATGAAATTCTGCACGGTAATAGGTGCGAGCGTTTCATCCAGAGTCAACGTGATGATACCGTATTTTTCAATTTTGATCTCTACGTTGTGAAGAATGTGTCCGGTGGTATCGATGCCAATATTTGCATCGAATGCTTCACCGTAGGTCTCGTTGCCGGGAACTCTTTCGGGTTGATTGGTTTCTGTGTTTTCGCCTTCGCTGCCAACGACACGTACGCTGAGAATCACAGGCTGGTTTTTCTTCAAAACAGTACCGTTGTTGTCTTCAACCTCGACATCCGCGCAGATAGCGTCCACAAATTCCATGCCGGAGGTTACCCAACCAAAAGCGGCGTAGCTTCCGTTAAGTCCGGAATAATCTTTGTGCATAATAAAGAACTGCGAGCTTGCGCTGTCGTAAGGATAGGAAAGTCGAGCCATGGAAATAACGCCGCGAACGTGAGGAATCGGATTTTTTACTCCATTGATAGCAAATTCACCTTTGATCGTTTCGGGCGAACCGCCCGTGCCGTCAGCATTCGGGTCACCGCCTTGAATCATGAAGCCTTCTATAATACGATGAAACGTAAGTCCGTCGTAGAAGCCTTCGTTTGCGAGTTTGACGAAGTTTTTTACGGTAATGGGCGCGATCGTTTCGTCCAGAGTCAAAGTGATGATACCGTAGTTTTTAACGGTGATTTCAACGTGGTGAAGCTTGTGTCCCGTGGTATCGATACCGATCCCCGCAGTAAATTTTTCACCGTAAGTTTCGTTGCCTGATCCATTACAAGAGCAAAGGCAGAAAACGCAAAGAAGCATAATAAATGCAAAAGCCAGAATTTTTTTCATTCCTATCAGATTTCCTTTCAGATATAACCTTATCCTCGTTTGATTTTTATGCGCATTTCAGCGCCGGGTTCGTCCAGAACCTCCACAGTCAGTTTCCAATCGGGCGAAACACCTTCTGGGAAGTGATTCAGACTGTATGAATTTGAAGCCGCCCCGCAATACAAAGAGGAATCAAACATTGCGGTTTCGGGATCATCGGATTTATAGAAAAAGGGATCGTCACACATACCTCTGTCCATTTTGAAGTAAGGGCCGTATTTTACAAAATTGCCGTTTCCGTCTCTGATCTCCTCGAACATGTTGCGCAGAAGCACTGCGTTTCCGAGATCATGGCGTTTTCCGTCAGGGAGATTGGAGGAAACACATTGAGCCTTCAAAAACCATTTCTGATTAACGCTTTCATCGATATGCCAGAAAATAACGCCGCCTTTGGAATCGCCTTCCGTCAAAGCTTCTTCGAAACCTTCTTTCAGACGAATTTCCGCAAGGAAATACTCGTCGGGATTCGGAGTCGTGATCTTCAAAACCTGATATTTCCCCGAAAGTGTGGAGTAAAGCGTATATACGCCATCCTCGTTGGCAGTCACTTCATCCGCAAATCCGAGATAAACTCTTTGATACGGATCGAGATAAGCGGGGCGGGTGCTTTTTTTCATACGGGATCCGCCTCTGGACATCAAGGAAAATACGTTCGGCAAAGGCCAGCCAAATACGCGCTGTTCCATCGGAGTGAAGCGACAGTACATATCCTGCGCTCCCAAGTTATGAGCCAGTTCGTGTGCAGGCGTTCCAATCGGCATAGGTCCGAAGGAAGTCATTTCTCCGACATTGGAAACTTTAACGATTCTGACGCCGCCCGTCATAGTAACGTCGGTCGCTTGGCTCGTTCCGTGAACCATATAACGATGGCTTGGCACAGGGCAGTTTTCTTCTCGCACGGTCGAAAATTCGAAATCGGGTTTTGTGGATGCACTGTCGTATCCTGCATTGAGAATGATGATGGCAAGCTCGTCGGGAGTCACGACGCCGTCTCCGTTGAGATCGTATTTTGCGAAATCGACGTAGGGGTCACAAGCCTTGACGATATCGTGGATGGCTTTTCCTGCAGCAATCACGTTATTATAGCCTTCCAGATTGCGAAGCGCGGCAGGATGAGGCATAGGAACGGTAATTTCAAGAACGCCGTCGAGATCGTCCGGATTCTTCTTATTATCGATATGAACAGGATAAAACCAGAATTTCCCGTGAGTCATTTCTTTATAGTAGTTCATCAAAGAATAAGAATTTTCGCCAAAGAACGTTTCATAACAATCTACAGGTTTCGTGAGAGCCCATTGTTCTCCGAAAACCAGAGATGTTTTATCGTTCAAAAGCTCGGGATGATTGGGATCGTAGTCATTCTTGCCGTTGCCGTTGGCGTCATAGCTGGCGATGACAATCAACAAAGGGGCAGGATTTTTCGGTTGCATACAAAAACTCCTCTTCTATAAATTTTTACATTTCATTGTACCATATTCCGTAAGGTAGGTCAAGAAAATTTCATTGTAAATTCAAAAAAATTATCGGGCTATTGAAAGAGATCGGAAAATATGATACAATGATAGAGGGATTCTGTATGATGTAAAAATAAAGGAGCTTTGACGATGGATCAGGACAATTTTTCAAAGAAAGCGCTTTTGGAAGAACGTAAGGGACGTAAAAAACGCAAAAGAACGGAGAAAAGGCGCGCGCGATTGCTCTCCTTTTTTCAAAAAGCCGCTTGCGGCGCCGTTGCCGTTATTCTCATTTGTGTTGGCACTTTCATCGGAATGAACCAACCCTTGGTAAAAGAAGAGGATACCTTTCCGTACGTCGGAAAATGCGTGGATGCATATAAATGGTCCAAAGGTCTCGGCAGAACAAAAAAATCTGGAACAACGATTCTTTTCGAAGACGGATATCAGCATACATGGAGGAGTCGCAGTAAGTTTTCCGATGAGGAGATCGAAAGCATGAAGGGGAGCAACTTGCTTCTCACGATGGCGAAGGATCAATATGGAGATATGTTTCCGGTCGCGGTCAGCCACGAGGACGGTTACGTTTATGAGAGCCTTGAGGAATATTATGCGTACGAATTGCAATATCGTAAAGCGATTTGGGGCTTGATACATTTTTCGGCGGTGTTTTTTTATCTTGTAATTTTTCTTACGGGATATCCGTATCCATGGAAACCTTATCCGCGCAAAAATTCTCAGGCGAGAAAATGAATATAACTGATAAAGGAGTTAATTATGCAGATTCAAACCAATCGTCTGTTACTGAAAGAAATTACGGAAAATGATTTCTCATCGCTATATGATCTTTTTACAAATGAAGAAGTGAAAAAAACGTATCTCCTGCCCGATTTTGATAACGAAAATACGTTTTCGAAAACTTTTTCACATCTGAAAAAGTTATCAGCGGAGGAAAACGGACATACGGCGGGGATTTTTCTCGGAGAAGAACTGATCGGGCTTTTTCACAAGGTCGAAATCATCGGTGACCGCGTGGAAGTCGGATACGCCATCCATCCGCACCATTGGAACTGCGGATACGCAACGGAGGTTCTGCAAGCAGGGATTCGATATTTCTTTGAAAAAGGCTTTTCCGAGGTCTACGCAGGCGCATTCAAAACCAATCTTGCAAGCCTCAAGGTGATGGAAAAAGCCGGTATGAAAAAAACAAAGATGAAATCCTCGGTTACTTATCGCGGTGAAGTACATCTCTGTACTTATTATTCGATCAAGAGGTGAAAACAATGAATAAAATTATCGTCATCGGATGTCCCGGGAGCGGAAAAAGCACGTTTTCCCGTGCGCTGCACGAAAAAATGAGAATGCCGCTTTGCTATCTGGAT
>JAZRLQ010000117.1:0-9037 GCA_045646925.1 Eubacteriales bacterium | reverse complement strand
CGAACGTTTTCGAGAAGAACTGCTTCGCCTGCGTTCATAGCAGCGATCTTTGCCTTTGCGTCTTCGCCAACGATATCTTCAGCGAAGGTAACCTTGCCGCCGAGGTATTCGTTGAGACGGTCAGCAACGGGCTTCAAGGTGAGTTTCTTCTTGTCGCCTGCAGCCTTTGCGAGAAGCTTAGCGGTTTCAGCAGCCTGTTCTTCAACAGGGAGATCTTCCACTTTCTTCTTTTCCTTCTTAGTGAGGCCGAAGCCTTCGGTAAGAACATTGTGGGGCTTGCCCATGTGAGAGCAAAGAATAACCTTTGCGCCCTGATCGAGAAGGTATTTGATGGTGGGAAGCGCTTCTACGATTCTCTTGTCACTGGTGATCACGCCGTCTTTGAGCGGAACGTTAAAGTCACATCTTACGAGAACCTTTTTGCCGGCAACTTCGATGTCTTCAATAGTCTTTTTGTTGTAGTTCATTGGTTAACACCTGTCCTTTACAATAATATTACAATTTTAGTATATCACGATTACAAAATATTTGCAATATTTTTCGCAAATAAATTTCCTCGGAAATTCATTTTTTTACGCGGAAACGCCTCTTTAATTCGCACCGCGCATGATATCACCCTTGCGCACCTCGAAAGGAACGGGGACATAAAACTCCATGAACGGATGCGGCGCGGATTCCACGCTCTCTCCCGCGGCGTTCTTCATAGACTCCAGACGGAGCGCGCGTCCGAATTTTCCGGGCGTGATGATCTCGACGTCATCACCGACCTTCGCCTTGTTTCTCTGGATAAATTTCGCAATCCCCGTCTCTGCGTCGTAATCGGCGCAAACGGCAAGATAGGATTTTTCGCGGAGATAGCCGGGCTGCGTGCAGGTCTGCGCATTCTCCATCGGCTTATCGTAATAATAGCCGGTGCAATATTCTCTGTGGCTGACGGAATCCAGCTCGCGAAGCCAACGCGCATCCAGAGTATAGTTTTCCTTATCCGCAAGATAACCGTCGATCGCCGCGCGGTAAGCGTTGGTAACGACAGCCGCGTAATACGCGCTCTTCATTCTACCCTCGATCTTGAAGGAGGTGATACCGCTTTCGACAAGCTCCGGCACGTGCTCCAGCATGCACATATCCTTCGAGCTCATAATGAACGTGCCGTCCGGATGCTCTTCGATCGGGAAAGGCATATCGGGACGCTTCTCCTCGCGGATGGTATAATTCCAGCGGCAAGGCTGCGCGCAAGCGCCTCTGTTCGCGTCTCTTCCGACGAGCGCGTTGGAAAGCAGACATCTGCCCGAGAAGGACACGCACATGGAGCCGTGGATGAAGGCTTCGATCTCCAATTCGTCGGGAATGTTTTGTCTGATCGCGCGGATCTCGTCGAAGGAAAGCTCTCTTGCGAGAACGACTCTCGTCGCGCCGAAGGACTGCCACGCTCTCGCATCGGCAGAGCTGACGACGCCGGACTGGGTGGAAATATGTAATTCCGTCTGCGGCAAAAGCTCCTTTACCAAAGCCATGACGCCGATATCAGCAACGATCGCCGCATCGGGCGCGCCGTTTTCCAGAACGGCAAGCTTCTGCAGAAATTCTCTGAGCGCGGGATATTCGTATTCACGAGGCATGGTGTTGAGCGTAAGATAGATCTTTTTGCCCAGCGCGTGCGCGTAACCAATGGCTTCGTTCAGCTCCTCGAGAGTGAAATTGTCCGCCGCCGCGCGCATACCGAATCGGTTATAAGCGAGATATACGGCGTCCGCGCCGTACAGAAATGCCGTTTTCATTTTTTCAAAATTGCCGGCAGGTGATAAAAGCTCGATCATAATAGAATCCTTTCTTTATCGGCGCGGTTTCGCTTGCCGATATATATGTAAAATCTGCGGACAAGCCGCAAGCGGCTTGTCCGTTGTATAGCTAAATTTCATGTTTGCGAAGAGCCGCCACGGCGCGCAAATGCTCTGCGTACGTTTTCGAGAAAACGGTCGACTTGTCCTTCGCGGAAACGAAATAGTAATAATCCGTATCCGCAGGATACAAAACGGAAAAGATCGCATCGTATCCCGGCGAGCAGATCGCGCCCGGAGGCAACCCCTTTATCTTATACGTGTTGTACGGGCTTTCCAGCTTGTCGATATCCTCTGCCGTCGGAGCGCTCCGATCGCCCTCGATCAGCTTAATATATTTGACCGTCGCGTCACTGTCCAGATGAGAAAAGCGGTTACTCTTCAATCGGTTGAGAAACACAGAGGCGATCGCGGGCATATCCGATCGATAATAAGCCTCTCGCTCCACGATGGAAGCGATCTGTAGCACCTCGTCTACGCGGAAGCCCTTTTCAGCCGCAACGGCGCGAAGTGCCTTGTCGAACTTTCGGTCAAACGTACCGAGAAGCTTCGTGATGATCTCCGTTTCCGTCGAATCCGCGTATACGAAATAGGTATCGGGGAACAAATATCCGTCGAGGCGATAGGTTCTGCCTTCATTTCCGGGAATCTCCGAGAGAAAATCGTATCCGAAATCTCCGCCGTTCTCGATCACGTTGACAAAGCCCTCCTTCGTGCCGATTCCTTCCGACACGAAGATCTCGATGATCTCGTCGGTGGTGAGCCCCTCTGGAATCGTGACCTTCTTTTGCAGACGCGCGCCCTTTTTCGGAGCGAGCGCGTACCGCAGCTCGTCATAGCCCATGGATGCGTTCAAAACGAATTCTCCCGTGAGATAAACGTCCCCGAACGAGCGCAATTTCGCGTACAACAGATAAGCGGCGGGAAAATGGATCAAGCCCTTTTCCGCGAGGATCCGCGCAACCGTTTCCGCGTCCGCCTCCTCGGGAATCTCGACCGTTTCCGTCTTTTCGGAGAAAACGAGGGCGAACGCGTCGTTTGCCACGAGGAGAACGACCGCGCAAATACAAACGGAAGCAAAGAAAGACAGAAGGATCAATTTTTTTGCAGTAAACTTTTTTCGACCGTTCATGATAAAATCAGCCTTTCCCGGAGAAGATCTCCGATTGGTCCGACTTTATTCTGCGCCAAAGAAACGGTCCTTATGCATCAAAAACGATATGCAATACGCAGATCAGAAGAAAACAGAAAACGTCTGCCCAAAGCATGGGCGCCGTGCAGATATCCTTCAGAACGACAAAAAATCTTCCCTTTTTCAAACGAATGGGCGCGCGCTCATCGTCCTCGCCCCTCTGTCGAAGAAGTCTCTCCGCAGAGCCGCAGAAGCCGATGGCGAAAAGAAGCCCCATCGCAACCAACACGAGAAAGATCAATATGCGCGTTTCCTCCGCAATGAAGAAAATGTACTTCTCAAAGGACAATGCGAACAGCGCGTATATCACGTGGGTAAGAACGGAATAAGAAAGTCCGCCCGTCAGAAATACAACGGACGATAGCAAAACGCCGTTGATAAAATGTATCGGGAAATTCGCAAGCGACATTCCCGTCATCGCGTACAAAAAGGACGATGCGAGAATGGAAAGAAATGCGCCTCCGTAACGGTATTCATGCATAAGAAAGCCTCGGAAGAAGAGTCCCTCGAGAACCGCAGGAAGAAGCGCGAGCGCCAAGAACACCAAAAGAAACGCGCCGAACGAATCGGTCGCGCTCTCAAAAGACATACCGTAGAGCGAGAAAATACGGTAATCGTAAAAATCCTCGACGAGAAACGATCGGATGCCAACGCTCTGCACCATCATCATGCCCGAAGCGGAAAGGCAAAGCAGAAAGCTTCCCTTTTTTCCGCGGACGAGACAACGCGCCGTCCAACCTGCGCCGCGCAGATATACGGAAGCGGCGATCGCGATCCCGAAAACGAGAAGAACGGAAACGATCGCGATAATATAAGAGACCGTACCTTTTCCGATGGGAATAAAGCTCATCACGCCGAAAAGAACCAGAACCCCCAGCACGATCGCAGGCGCCAGCAGGAACGGATTGCGGCGGCCGTTATTTTCTTGCATAGATCCCCCTTTCACTCACAACGACGTCAACGGAAATATCGTATCTGCCGTGCGGTACGTTTTTCACAATAAATTCTTCATAAGCAACGCCGATGGACGCGGGTTTGAAAATACCGAAGAAGCGATCGTAATAACCGCCTCCGTAACCGATCCGATACCCTCTTCTGTCGTAAACGACGGCGGGCACGATGCAGAGAACGTTCTTGTCCCCGTCCGTCGCGGGATCAAAATAAGGCAAGGTCGCAAAGGGCTCTCTCAAACCGTAAGCGCCCTTTTCAAAATTCTCTTCCGAGTCAACGTAATGAAAGAGCATGGAATGATCCTCCGCGTGACAACGAGGGAACGCAACCTTTTTTCCCGCGCCGATGGCGGCCTCCATCAAAGGAAGGATATCCACCTCTCCCTTGACGGGATAGTACATCAAAATAACGTCGGCGTAGCGAAAAGCCGCGCTCGAAAGAATATTTCTGCATATCTTCTCGTCTCTTTTTTTGCGCACCTCCGGCGGAATCGCCGCGCGCTTTTCCAAATGTTGTTTTCTGATCTCTGTTTTATGTTTTCTGATTTCGTACAAGAGTATCCCTCCCTTCCGGAATGCCGATCATCGAAAACGGCATATTACAAAACTTCAATTTTAATCCGCAAGCACGGATGCGCGGATCTGCTTTTCTTTTTCCTCACCGTAAAGCGCGGAAATCAGCGTCAAGGCAAATTCCATTGCCACACCCGCTCCCGCCGCGGTGATCACGTTACCGTCGCGGCAAACGCGCGTTTCCGAGAGCGTAGCGCCCTCCAGATAAGACTCGAAGCCGGGATAGCAGATCGCCTTTTTATTTTTCAGATAACCTCTTTTGCCGAGAACGAGAGGCGCCGCGCAGATCGCGGTGATGAAGCCTCCGTTTCCGTACGTCTCGCGGAGAGCCTTGTCCACGATCGCACTGCCATCCATGTGCAAGGTTCCGGGCATACCGCCGGGAACGACGACCATATCGAAATCGAAGACCGCGATATCCGCAGAGTCGATATCCGCGGTAATGCGGATGCCGTGAGAGCCCGTCAATTCTTTTCCGCCGACACCCGCAAGAACAACGTCAGCGCCCGCGCGGCGAAGCAGGTCGAGAGCGGTCAACGCTTCGATCTCTTCCGTGCCGTCGGCAAAAAACAAAATTACTTTCTTCATGATATCATCCTCTTTTCCGTCAAGAAATATCGAGAAGACCGAGCGTTTCCCCGAGGATCTTCGCGGAGATCTCCTGCAAGGAAAGCGGCTCGTCGTTCTGATAGCAAACGATGTTCTTCCATCCGAGCTTTGCGCAGGCGTAAGCCGCCGCCTTATGACAGCGCTCCATATACGCCGTATCCAATTCGTGAATATCCTTTTTCTGTCCGGTCGCCTCGCTTCTGCCGCTGACGAGGGACAGCGCAATATCGTATCTCATATCCAGATACAAAACCATATCCGGACGGGGGATACCCATCTTGTTATACTCGAAATCCTCCGCCCAGCAAACGAAGTCGTCCCAATCGTCGCGGTCAAGCTTGGCGAGCTGATGGATCTCGTTGGAGGACGTATAGCGCGTCGCGATGACCACGCTGTCGGGCTTTTCGTAAAAAGCCTTCCAATCCTTCATATAGGAGGCGAAACGGTCCACCGCGTAGAACGAGGATGCCGCGTACGCGTTTACGTCGCCGGGTCGGCTTCCGAATTCGCCGCCGAGATACATTCTGACCAGCGCCGAGGATTCGCTTTTATAAACCGGAAAGGAGATCTCCATGACCTCTCTTCCCTGTCTGCGTAATTCCTCCGCCAGAATCGGTGTCTGCGTCGATTTTCCGGAGCCGTCAAGTCCTTCAATAACGATTAATTTTCCCATTTTTCAAATCCTTCCCGAATCTTCAATATCAGAACGGCGCTTCGTCAAACGACTCCTCGTGCTCGGCACGGTCGGCGTTATTCATCTGCATCTCGAGATATTGCTCTCTCGTGATCAGCACCGCGCGGGGCTTCTGTCCCTCGGGCGCGCTGACGATTCCGCGGCGTTCCATCATATCAATAATTTTTGCGGCTCTTCCGTAACCGAGCTGAAGTCTTCTCTGGATCAGAGAGGTCGAAATTTTTCCGCACTCCACGGCAAGCTCGATCGCGCTGTCAAGCATGGGGTCGTTGTCGTCGGCACCGCCGTCAGTGGCAACGGGAGCAGCCGCGCCGCCCTTACCCTTTTTCTGTCCGCAGAATTCAGCCGCTTTGTTGATCTGCGCCATTACGTCATCAGAATAGGTCGTTCCGAAGGATTGCGCGCGGATCGAATCCACGATCTCCTCGATCTCCGTTTCGGAGACGAAGGCACCCTGTACGCGGATAGGCTTCGAAGCACCGACGGGAGCGTACAGCATATCGCCTCGACCGATCAGCTTTTCAGCGCCCTGCGCGTCGATGATCGTACGGGAGTCGATCTGAGAAGCTACGGTGAACGCGATTCTCGACGGAATATTCGCCTTGATCAAGCCGGTGATAACGTCAACGGAGGGACGCTGCGTACCGATGATCAAATGCATACCCGCAGCTCTCGCCTTCTGCGCGAGACGGCAAATGGATGCCTCGACGTCGTCGGGCGCGCTCATCATCAGGTCGGCAAGCTCGTCGATGATGATCACGATCTGCGGCAGGAATTCCTGCTTCGGATCGTCTGCGATCGCCGCGTTATACTGCGCGATATTTCTCGTATTCTTCGATTCAATGAGCTCGAAACGGCGTTCCATTTCCGTAACCGCCCAATGCAGAGAGCCTGCCGCCTTCTTCGGATCGAATACGACGGGCACGAGCAGGTGCGGAATGCCGTTATAAATATTAAGTTCAACCTTTTTGGGGTCGATCAGGATCAGCTTCACTTCATCGGGACGCGCCTTATAGAGCAAGCTGACCAGCAAGCTGTTGATACAAACGGACTTACCCATACCCGTCGCGCCCGCGATCAGAAGATGGGGCATTTTCGCAACGTCCAGATAAACGGGCGCGCCCGAAACGTCCATACCGAGACAGGTCGTCAGACGGCTCTTCGCATCGACGAAGCGATTATCCTCGATCAGCTCGCGGATATAAACGGTATTGACCGTTTTGTTGGGCACTTCGATACCGATCGCGCTCTTGCCCGTAATAATACCGTCACTACGCACGCCGCTGGTCGCCAGAGAGAGCGCAATGTCGTCAAGCAGATTGGTAATGGAGCGCACACGGGTTCCCGCGGCAGGCTCCAATTCGTAACGGGTAACTGTAGGACCTCTGGAAACGTGGGAAATATTGACGCGCACGTGGAAGCTTTCCAGCGTTTCTATGATCTTATCCGCATTTTCGCGGAGCTCCTGCGATACGTTTTCATCTCTGCTCACCTCTTCCGGAGGCTGAAGCAGTTCGATCGAAGGAAATTCGTATTCCGGAGGAGACGGGATATCCTCGGGAACCTCGTCGTCAACCGTTGCGGGCGCTTCCACCATCGGATCGGGTGGAAGAATCTTGATCTCGTCGGGAACGAGCTGTTCATCCGCATCTTCGGCAGCCTCGTCAAGATCAGTCTCGCCTATATCGTCAAAACCGTTTTCCGAAGTCTCCGTTTTTTCATCCGGATCCCAAGGAAGCGATCTTTTTGCGAGTTCATCTGAAAAAACCGTCGTCTTTTCGGATCCATCGGAAGCCTCGCCCTCCAATTCGTCCTCGACAGGCTCTTCGTGTATCTCGCCAAATTCGTCGACAGTCACCTTTTTGTCCGTTTTCTGCGGAACTCTGTCGATCGGATTCATGCTGATGGAAAGTTCGGGACGGGTCTTCGGCTTGGAAGCCTCTGCGTCCTCGTATGTATCTGCGGCAACGACCGCGTCGCCGTCATCTTCATCATCATCGTCGTCTTCGTCATCATCATCGCGTGTCTTCGCGCCATCCTTTTCCTTTGCGCGAACGACCGCCTTCGCTTCCTTGCGAAGCATACGCTTGTTTCGGCTGCGATTGCAATAGAGCATATATCTCTGCGCGCACTCCGAGGGAGTCAGACCGAACAACGCCATCGTCAATACGATGAGGAACAAAAATCCGAAGATCAACGTTCCGGGATAGCCGAACGAGGAGATCATGAACAAAGCGACAAGACCGCCGATCAGACCGCCGCCCTGATAATCACAGCCGTCGATAAACAACGTCTTGATCTGTTCCCATGTGAACGCCGTTTTGAACGTATATTCCTCGTGAAGCGCAAGTCCGCGGAATGCGTGTATCAACGCCCCGATCATAACGAGAACACCGATCGCAAAGAGATAACGGTAGCGGACCGCGCCCGTGATCACGTCTTTACGCCAGAAATACGCGACAAGCATGAGCAGCACGGGGACAAGAAACGCCGCAAGTCCGAGCAAGCCGAAAAATCCCATTGCCAATCCGTAACCGACAAGGCCGACCTTGCTCGGAAAAATAAAGCAGATCGCAATAAAGACCGACAGAACGGCAAGCAGGATCATCACGACCTGATGTCCGAAAGAGGGAGCCGCGTTGGATCTGCAAGCCTGCGTATTCTTTTTGGAAGCGTTGTTTTTCGAAGACTTCGTCTGCGCGCTTCCCGTTTGTTTTCTCGTTTTATCCGAGGACGCTCCTTTTGCGGAAGCGCCGTTTTTCTTTTTTTCTTCTGCCACTTTTTCATCCTCCTGAAAACCTTACGATGTCATGTACATCTTATTCATTTGGTCGATCGGGTCTCCTTCAAGAGAAGAGCGCCGCCACACCGACCGCCATACAGTAATATGCAAAAAATCCGAATTTTTCCTTTGCGGAAATATAAGCCAGAAACTTCATCGCGGCAAATCCGGACGCGAAAGCCGCCGCCATGCCGATCAGATAATATCCGAGAACCCGCTCGTCAACAGGTGTTACAGCCATCTCGGGAATATTCACGATATTCGCGCCGAGAATGGCGGGAATCGACATCAGAAACGAAAATTTCACAGCGTTTTTTCTGGAAAGTCCGAAGAGCATTCCGCCCGAGATCGTTGAGCCCGAACGGGAAATGCCGGGAAACGTCGAAGTCGGAGGCCAAG
>JAZRLQ010000116.1:0-6365 GCA_045646925.1 Eubacteriales bacterium | reverse complement strand
TCTTCCCAAGACAATCGACAACGATCTGATGGGTACCGACCACACACCCGGTTTCGGTTCTGCAGCGAAGTACATCGCTACCACCATGCAGGAAATCCTCCGCGACACTGCCGTTTACACCGTCAAAGCCGTCACGATCGTCGAGATCATGGGCAGAGACGCAGGCTGGCTGACCGCCGCCGCCGCGCTCCCCTCTCTCTACTGCAACGTCGCGCCCGATCTCGTATATCTCCCCGAGGTCGCGTTTGATTACGAAAAATTCTACGAGGACGTCGAAAAGGCGTTCGAAAAGCACCCGAACGTCGTCATCGCCGTTTCCGAAGGAATCCGTACCGCCGAAGGCGTTTACGTCGGCGAGGGCACGCAGAGCGGCGCTACCGACGCATTCGGTCACAAATATCTCTCCGGCACGGGCAAGGCGCTCGAGATCGCCGTAAAGGAAAAATTCGGTTGCAAGGTCCGCTCCATCGAATTGAACCTGCCGCAGAGATGCGCTTCCCACCTCTCCTCCAAGACCGACCTCGACGAATCCGTCGCGATCGGCAGTCACGCAGTCCGCATGGCAACACTCGGTGAAAGCGGCAAAATGGCGATCTTCACCCGCGTACAGAACGATCCCTACAAGGTCACCGTCGACACCGCCGATATTTCCGGCATCGCAAACGCCGTACGCAGCGTTCCCCGCGCTTACATCAACGAAAGAGGCAACAACGTCACCGACGAATGTCTCTCCTATATCGCGCCGCTGATCATCGGCGAGCCCGCTCTCGTTTTCGAAGGCGGTATGCCCAAGCATTTCTCGTTCTGATCCCCCTTTATCCGTTCCGTCTGAAATTCTTAATTTAGAAAGAGGTATTGCTATGACCGCGCTTTTCATGACAAGAAGATTTTTCAATATCGACGCCGTTTATGACAGCGAGCTGCAGAAGAAATTAAAAAGCGAGCTGAACTTCCTCGATCCCGTCAAGTCCTTCGACGAGCTGGAGGCTCGCAAAGAAGAATTGCAAACCGTTGATTACATATTCTCCACGTGGGGAATGCTTCCTCTGACGAAAGAACAGATCCTCGAATACTTCCCGAATCTGAAATCGGTATTTTACGCCGCGGGAACCGTACAAGCCTTCGCGCGCCCCTTCCTCGAGCTTGGCATTTCCGTTCACTCCGCGTGGAGAGCGAACGGCATTCCCGTCGCGGAGGTCACCGTTTCCGAAATTTTGCTTGCCAATAAGGGCTTCTTCCACCGCCGCGTCCGCAGCAGAAGCGAATGGTCCAATCAGGATCCCGAATACCGCTTTCCCGGCAACTACGGCACGAAAGTCGGTCTTCTCGGCGCGGGAATGATCGGCGCGAAGGTCATCGAGCTTCTCCGTCCCTTCAATCTCGATCTTTACGTTTTCGATCCCTTCCTCTCCGACGAGAGAGCCGAAGCGATGGGCGTGACGAAGGCTTCTCTCGAGGATATCTTCGAAAACTGCCATATCATTTCCAACCATCTCGCAAACAAGCCCGAAACCGTCGGCATCATCCGCCGCGATCTCATCGCGCGCATGGGTGAATACGCAGTCTTCATCAACACGGGCAGAGGCGCGCAGGTGGACATGGCGGCGCTCATCGACGAAATGCGCGCGCACCCGAAGCGCATGGCGATCCTCGACGTTACCGACCCCGAAGAGCCGCCCAAGGAAAATAATCCGATCTACGAGGTCGACAATATCATCCTCACGCCTCATATCGCAGGCAGCATCGGATACGAAACGCACCGCATGGCAGACTTCATGTACGAAGAATACCGCGCGGTCGCAAGCGGAAACGCGCCCCGTCACGCAGTTTCCCTCGCCATGCTCGAAACCATGGCGTAAGCAGAACGATCCGCATTCCAAGACAAAATATAACAAACAGGAGAAACGCTATGTACGCTTTTAATAAAAAAGACAGTTATACCTTTTCCTTCTCTTCCCCCGATCAGCTCCGATTCTACATGGAATCCAACGGATACAACATTCCGTTTTCCAAGGATATTTCTCCTCTCGGTGAAAAAGTAAAGATCAAAGCCCCCGACGGCTCCTACAAAACCGTGAAAAACGCGCTCGCGACTCATCCGATGGAGGGCTGTGACGCAGAGATCGACGGTTCCCCCTCCGAGCTGACCAAGCGCAGATACGCGCGCTTCTCCGGCTCGGGCGCAGGTCTCGTCTGGGCGGAAGCCATCTCAGTCGTACCCGAGGCGCGTACCTCCGACCATCAGATGATGATCAACGAAAACACCGCCGATTCCTTCAAAACTCTCGTCGAGGATATGAAGAAGAATGACGTTTTCGCCGTCGCTCAGCTCACCCATTCGGGCAGATTCGCGAAAAACAGCGACACGCCCCATGCGCTCTTCGCAACGAAGAGCCTTCCCTTCGAGGAAAAGCGTCCGCAGGATATCGGTGTTCCCGTCGTAACGGACGATTATCTCGACCGTCTTCCCGAAAAATACGCGAAAGCCGCAAAGATCGCCGAGGACGCAGGCTTCGATGCCATCGACGTCAAGGCTTGTCACCAGTATCTTCTCGACGAGCTTCTCTCCGCGCACACGAGAGAAGGCAAATACGGCGGCTCCTTCGAAAACCGCGCGCGTCTGATGATCGATTGCTTCGACGCCGTCCGCGCCGTTCTGAAGCCCGATACCGTGCTCGCTTCCCGTCTCTCTCTTTCGGATATGATCGAATATCCCTACGGCTTCGCCGTTTCCGAAAACAAGCCCACCCAGCCCGATCTCACCGAAACGAAAAAGCTCATTGAGATCCTGCAGGCGAAGGGTCTCGGTCTGATCAATATGACCATGGGCTCGCCCTACTTCAATCCTCACATCAACCGTCCCTACAACAAGGGCAGCTACGATCCGCCCGAGCATCCGCTCGTCGGTCTGGAGCGTCTGATCGACGCTTCCCGCGAGATCCAGAAGACCTTCCCCGAGATCACGCTCATCGGCACGGGCTATAGCTATCTGCGTGAATTCGCGCCCTACGTTGCGGCAGGCGCGCTCCACGAAAAAGCATCCTCCATGATCGGCTTCGGCCGCATGGCGTTCGCATACGACACCTTCGCGCAGGACATGATCGAGGGCAAGGTCAATCCCTCCAAGGTCTGCATCGCGTGCAGCAAATGCGCGGAGATCAAACGACTCAGCCAGCACACGGGTTGCCCGATCCGCGACCAAGAGATCTATCTCCCCATCTACAGAGAGCATTGCATGAAAGGACGGAACACCTCCAAATGACCGAACAATACGCGATCCTCGCATCCTATTACGATCGGATCATGGAGGATATCAACTACGAGGCGTGGTGTGACTTCTACGAAGCGTGCTTTTCCAAAAACGGAATCGCACCGAAAAAGATCCTTGACCTTGCGTGCGGAACGGGAAGCATTACCGTCCCGCTCGCAAAAAGAGGATACGCCATGACGGGACTCGATCTCTCCGCGGAAATGCTCTCGTTCGCGCAGGAGAAATGCGACACCGCAAAGGTCAGAGTCCGTCTCTCCGAGCAGAATATCGCGGCGTTTCAGGCGGGCGCGGGCTTCGATGCCGTCATCTGCAGCTTCGACGGCGTCAACTATCTGACCTCCGCCAGAGACGTGCAATCCTGCTTTTCCTGCGTCAGAGACGCGCTCTCCGACGACGGCGTTTTCATCTTTGATATCAGTACGCCCTACAAATACGAGTATATCCTCGCAGACAACGCGTTCGTTTACGAATACGACGATCTCTTCCTCTCGTGGCAGAACTACTTCGATAAAAAAAGCGGCATCTGCGATTTTTATCTGACGTTCTTCGTCAAAAACGAGAAAAACGCATGGCAGAGATTCGACGAAACGCAGAGTCAGCGAAAATACACCCCCGAGCGTCTCGAAAAAATGCTCGCCGAGGCAGGTCTTTCCGTGATCGAAAAGGTTGCGGATATCGACTTCTCACCTCTCACAAACGAATCCGACCGCTTGTTCTTCATCTGCAAAAAAGCGATCGGTCAAAATGCATAAAATCTATTCCAAAAGGAAGTTATTACCGAAATGAAAGAAAACAACGTTCTTCGCGCCATGACGAGAGACGGCGCCGCCCGTATCATCGTCATGGACTCCACCGATATCGTCAACACCGCCATCCGTTATCACAACACCGCCCCCACCGCTTCCGCGGCGCTCGGACGCGTTATGACCGCAGCGGCTCTCATGGGCACCATGCTCAAGGAGAAAAACGATAAGCTCACGCTCAAATTCAAGGGTGACGGCATTGCCGGAAGCGTGATTGCCGTCTCCGACTACAAGGGTAACGTAAAGGGCTATATCCAGAACCCGAACGCGCACCTTCCTCTCAAGCCCAACGGCAAGCTCGACGTCGGCGGCATCATCGGCAAGGGTGAGCTTTGCGTCATCCGCGACACCGGCATCGGCGATCCTCAGTCCGGCTACGCCGAGATCACGACGGGCGAGATCGCAGAGGATATCAGCACCTACTTCGCTTACAGCGAACAGACGCCCACCGTATGCTCCCTCGGCGTTCTCGTGGATACCGATCTTTCCTGCCGCGCCGCAGGCGGTATCATGATCCAGCTTCTTCCCTTCGCGGATGAAGAGACCATCGCCGCGCTCGAAAAGAATCTCCCCCTCATGTCCAACGTTTCCGCCATGTTCGAAGCGGGAATGTCTCCCGAGGGCGTCATGGCACATATCATGCAGGGCATTGAATACGATCTCTTCGACGATTTTCTCGCGGAATACACCTGCGACTGCGACAGAGGAAGACTCCTCGATGCGCTGTCCTGCTTCTCCGACAAGGAGCTCGACGAGACCTTCGAAAATCTGGAAAAGATCGAGGTCTGCTGCCGCTTCTGCGACAAGAAATATTACTTCACGCGCAAGGATATCGAGAAAAACAGAAGATAAGCCATATCGGCACCGCTTTCTCCGGCGGTGCCGTTTTTCGATCATTTTTCGTCCGCAAAGTTGAATTTTTGCGCTTTTCTCTTGCGTTTTTGAATTTTCAATGCTATAATGATAATAACAGTTTGCTTTGAAATGATAAAAAACGCAAACCCTTCGTTTTTACAGAAAGGAATTCCGATCATGAAAAAAATCAAAGTTGCTCTTCTCGGATGCGGAGACAGAGGTTGCATTTACGCAGACTACTCTCTTCGTAATCCCGACGATATGGAGATCGTAGCCGTTGTTGATAACAACAAGCTGAAAAAGGATACCGCCCGCGAGCGTTACGCGCTCCCCGAAAATCTCGCTTTTGACAGTGTGGAAGATTTTATCGCGGCAGGCATCGTTTGCGATATCGTCATCGACGCAACCATGGACCGCGCGCATTACCCCACCGCAATGGCGCTTCTGAACGCAAAATATAACATCCTGCTTGAAAAGCCCGTTTGTCCCACAAAGGAAGAGCTTCTCGATATCCAGAAAGCCGCACACGACAACGGATGCAAGGTCATCGTTTGTCACGTTCTCCGCTATACTCCCTTCTATTCCGCCGTCAAGAAGATCCTCGCTGAAGGCAGAATCGGCAGAGTCAGAAGCCTTATGCTGACCGAGCACGTCGGCATGGCGCACTTCATCGACTCCTTCGTTCGCGGTAAATGGAACAACGAGGAAGAATGCGGCTCCGGTCTGCTTCTCGCAAAATGCTGCCACGATATGGACCTCATGTGCTGGCTCGCAAACGAGACCCGTCCGAAATTCGTTACCAGCCTTGGCTTCCGCGAAAACTTCACACTCGATAAGGCACCCGAGGGCGCGACCGAGCTTTGCTTCGATTGTCCTCACGAAAAGACCTGCAACTATTCCGCAGTCAAGATCCATCTCGACCGCGACACCATGCCCTTCCAGACCTGGGCAGGCATCGGCAAGCCGATCGACACCATCACCAGAGAAGAAAAGATCGAATACATGAAGCGCTCCGCTTACGGTAAATGCGCTTACAATTCCGGCGGCGACATCGTCGATAACCAGAACGTTATCGTTGCGTTTGAAAACGGCGCGATGGGTACGCTGAACCTCGTCGGCGCTTGCGCGAAGGCAGAACGCTTCCTCCACATCGTCGGCACGAACGGCGAAATCGAAGGCGTTTTCGAACACAACGAATTCACGCTCCGCGTCTTCACCAGAGAAGGCAAGCGTTACTTCTACGATACGGAAACCGTCGATACCAGAGAAGGCGCTGAAAACGGCAAGCACGGCGGCGGCGACAACGAGATCATGAAGCACCTCGTTGAATATCTCCGCACGGGCGTCCCCTCCCTCTCCCTGACCTCCATCGACGACTCCATCGAAGGTCACCTCTGCGTTTACGCGGCTGAAACCGCTCGCAAGGAAGGCAGAAC
>JAZRLQ010000115.1:0-7827 GCA_045646925.1 Eubacteriales bacterium | reverse complement strand
GGACAACATCTCCTGGATCGCGAACGGCGCGTTCCGAGGCGCAGATTCTCTCACGAAGATCCACATTCTCGCCGTCGATCCCGATATGACCAAGGTCGACAGCATAGGAAATCCCAGAGAAGGTCTGCCCGCAGAGAGTCTCTTCTACGTTCCGAAGGCGTCTCTCTCCGTATATGAAAACAACTACTTCTGGGGACCGTTCGCACAGTTCCTCGCCGGCGAATAATTGATCGAAAATAAAAAGAACCGAGCGCTCCGTTTCCAACGGCACTCGGTTCTTCTTTTTTTGCAACACCGTTCAGTGTATTTTTTCTGAATATCGAACAAACATAAAGACTTCTTACGAATTTGCTTCGATTTCAGCCAAAAATTGCTCCAGAATACGCGTTCCTGTCTCCACGATCTCGGGACAGGGGCGTTTTTTGTAATACGTCTCCGTTCTCGGCGTGGGCTCCGCGCTGTCGGAAAGCATTGCCGCGATCTGCTCACCGTCGGCGCTTTCTCCCTTTTTCAGTTCCTCCTTCGCCTTGCCCGAAAGCAACTCTCTGCAAATAATTGAACCAAATTCATTACGGAATCTCTCCGCAAGCGCCTGCACGCGCTCGTAATGGAGCTTCTTGTTTGCCGTCTCCGTTTCAGATGACGCGTCATAGCCATGGAGCATACCCAGCACCATCAGCATACCGCTGAATGTACCGCACACCTCACGCATACGCCCCATGCCGCCGCCGAAGGACGAAGCAAGCTTCGCCGCCGTATGCTCGTCGAGCCCCATGCGGTCCGCGAAAGCAAGCACGACCGACTGCGAGCAATTATAGCCCTTCAGAAAATATCCCTTTGCCAGATCTCCGCGATCCATTCTCATTCCTCCAATCAATTTCACGATCCGAAAGCACATCGCGCGCATAGCGCATATGATGGATTGGGATCGTTATACAAAAAATTCGTCCAACAAACGATGATAGCGAAGCTTCTCCTCGTTTTCCGTTTCTCCGAGCGCCTCGAAAAAGCGCTCTCTGCACCGCTCAAACCGCGCCTCGTCCATGCCGCCGAGCGTCACGAAATTATAACGCATCGACCAAAGGCACATGAAGACGTCGTAGTCCTTATCCATCACGCCCGCGCTTCCGAGATCGAGAAATCCGATCTCGTCCCCATCGAAAAATACGTTCGGCAAGCAATAGTCTCCGTGGGAAAAGACGGGCGTTTCGCTCGGAATATGGGCGCAAAGATACTCGTACAGACTCTCAAAATCCGCAAATTCATCCGTCTGCGGAGAAAGTCCGTTCAGCTCCCCCTCGTCCATGCGGCGCTTCGCGTGAGCAAGAACGGAGCGGAAGCTCCGCACGCGCGGGCAATCGGTGATATCGGTCCCTCGCAAAAGCTTCAGTCCCTCGGCGAGCATGGCGGAGATCTCCTCCGGCTCCATATCCGCCTCGAACGCCATCTTTCCGCTGAGCCTCGTCATCAACAGATAGTTGAAGCCGTTTTCTCTTGCAAACGCAAGCACGCGCGGCGCGCGCAGCTTGCCGTCGAGCCACGTCAGGATCGCGCGCTCACATTCCGACACGTCGGAGGTCTTCTCGATCTTCAGCACCTTGTCCTCGTACAGCAAAACGGCGGAATCGGATCTGCCGACCGCGTCCGTTTCAAACGGCGCATCCATCGTTTTTTCTGCTATTACGCGCGGGAAGGGGCGCTCGCTCCAAGCCGTCATACGCCAAGCACCTCCCTGTTCGTGCCGTAGAAAATATCGTCTCTGCCGCTCATCATTCTGCAGAATTCCTCGAATCGCTCCCAGAAATCCCACGCGTCAAGCTCGTATGCGTGTCCCCAGATATAGAAGAGCTTCGGCTCGTCCGTGTTCAAAGAAAGGAACTCTTTTCCGAGCGCGAACATCTCGTCTGTGTCGATGTAATATACCGTGGGATTCAGCGCGTACGGATCGCGCGGCAGATCGAAGGCGCCCGTCGATTCGATCGTTCTCGCGTAAAGACAGCCCGTACGCTCTCTGACGAGCTTTTCCACGCGCGCATCGTGATTGGCGCCGCCGCAGGGATACGCCATGCCGACGATCTCTCTGCCGAAAGTCCTCGTCAGCGCGAGTCTGTCCTCCTCGACCTCGGCGACGACCTCACCGTCGGAAAGCTTCGGCAAGAAGGGATGCGTGACCGTATGCGCCGCGATCTCGTGGCCCGCGTATACGGAGAGCGCCTCCTCGATCGGAAGCTTGTCGTGTCTGACGGGAACGCCGTTGCGGATCAGCTCGCCCTGCCGTCCGAAAAACCCCGAATTGATATTGAACGTCGCCTTCAGTCCGTATCGGTTCAGAAGCTCCGCGAGTCTGCGGTCCTGCGAAACGCCGTCATCAAAGCTGAAGGTGATCGCTTTCTTTTTTCCGTTCCACATAAAAATCTCCTCCGTTCGTTTTTCTTACATTATAGCCCCGCTCCGCGAAAAAGTCAAGAAAATAAACATCGCGGCGACCGAAATGATCCCTTTTAAACAAAAAACGACCCGAAAGTTCTATACCGAAATCTTGAGAAAAGTATTGCGTTCCCCGCAAAAAGATGTTAAGATAATATTATTAAATCTAAAATTATATCAAAAGGACGGTAATGCCATGAAAAACTATTCCTTCGTTCCCGATATCATGTTTGAAAACGCGCTCGACATCTCTCCCGAGCTTCTGACCGAAAAGGGCATCCGCGCCGTCGTTCTTGATATTGACAATACGCTCGTCACATACGGCGTGGCTGAGCCGACCGACGAGGTGATCGCATGGATCGATACGTTGAAAAGCGCCGGTCTCGGCGTCGCCATCGCCTCCAATAACCACGCTCCCCGCGTCGAGCTTTTCAACGAAAAGCTCGGTGTTTTCGCCACCTGCGAAAGCAAAAAACCCTCCGCACGCGCAGTCAAAGCAGCATGCGAGCATTTCGGCGTACAGCCGGGCGAAACTGCCGTGATAGGAGATCAGATATTCACAGACGTTTGGTGCGCGCGCAACGCAGGCGCGCTTGCCATTCTCGTCAAGCCGATCCCTTATCCCGAAAACTTATTCTTCAAGTGCAAGCGCGTTCTCGAAAAGCCCTTCATCCGCGCGTACCGCAAAAAGCACGAGCCGAAACAATAACAGCAATACTAGAAAGGAAATTTTTCAATGACCTTTGAATCGTTATATATAAAAAGCTTTGGGAAGTTAAACGGAAAAAGGATCACCTTCACGGAAGGCGTCAATATCATCGAAGGCGCAAACGAATCCGGCAAATCCACGATCTGCGCGTTCATTCAGTTCATGTTTTACGGACTCCCCCCGAAGACCGCCGACAAGCTCCGCTATATCAGCTGGGATACCTCGCTCGCTTCCGGCTCCATCGTCGTGAAGGACAAGGGGCTCCGCTACCGCATCGAGCGCGAGGTCGTATGCGCCACCACGGAAGAGGGCAAATACGTCTTCCGTGAAAAATGCGGCATTTACGACGCAGAGACCAATATGATCTGCTTCAAATCCCGCTCTCCCGGAGAGGTCTTTTTCGGCGTATCCTCCTCCGTTTTCGAAAGCACCGCCTATATCCGTCAGACCGCAAGCAACGATCTCGACACCGAAACGCTCGGCAACGAAGCGGAAAACATCCTCTTTTCCGGCAACGAACGCCTCAATACCAGCCAGGCACTCTCCAAGCTGGACGGCGCGCGCGTCTTTCTGCTCCACAAGAACAAAAAGGGCGGAAAGATCTTTGATCTCGAGGAAAAGCGCAATCTCATCGACACGCGCCTGAAAAACGCGCAAAGCTGCGAGACCGACATCATCTCTCTCGAGGGCTCCCATCGCGTGCTGACCGACAAGATCGCTCTCGCGAAGGAGCATTCGCAGAAAGTGCAGGACGAGCTGTCCGAATACGAGCGCTATTGCGTGAAAAAGGCGTATCTGCTCCGAAAGAGCGAAAAAGAAAAGCTCTCTCAAACAGAAGAGCTGTTTCTCAAAACGAAAAATCCGATCGAGCATGAGAACATCGACATCGCCGATCCCGCGTACGTTTCCATGCTCGAGCAAAAGCAAAACGAGCTCGTTCTCGCGGCATCCCGTCACAATGACGCGAAAAAGGAAGTCAAGGAAGCCGATAACAAGATCAAAAAGATGAGCGACAAGCTCTCTATTTTCGCAAGTCTCGGCGCAAAGGATGCCGCCAACAGAGACATGCTCGTACAGAATATGGAACGCAGTCAGGCGAAAATGGGACACTGTAATCTCTTCGCCTTGATTCTCGGCATATGTTCCGTATTTTCCATGATCCTCGCGTTCATTCTTCGTCTTAATCCCAACCTTCCCGAGCTGATCAAATATCTTTCCGTAACCGCTTGTCTGCTCTTTGCCACCGCGGCGGCTTACATCATCTTTATCAAAAAGCACGATTACGCCATCGAGATCGAAAACATCTGCAATCAATTCAATTGCGCGGGCTACGAGGAATTCAAGGAGCTTGTCAAAGCATCCTCCGAGGACGAGGCGTATATGATCTTTCTGCGCGGGATCCGCGACGAAAAGAACGCCAAGCTGAAGCTCATGGCAAACGAGCTGGACGATCTCAGCACCCATATCATCTCCGTTTTGCAGGACGCAAACTTCCGTATCTTCGAAAATGCGCCCGTTTCTCTGGCGAAAGCGATCGAAAAATGTCGCGAGGCGCAGACGAAGCTCCACACGCTCGAGATCAGCGTCATCGAGCACCGCAGTAATATCGAATCCATCGAAAACGAGCTTTCCGAATATTCGAAGGAATATCTGAAGGAAGCGTATCTCGCGGAATACGACGAGGCCGCGATGGAGGCATTCGACCTCACCGCGAAAAAGCAGGAGCTCAACGCGTTGCACGAAAAGCAGGAGGCTTACATCAAACGCCTCCATCAGATCGAGGTCGAGCTTTCCGCTCTCCGCGCGGTCAGCACCGACCCCACCGCCATCGCCGAGGAGATCGCCGTTCTCGATCACGAGATCGACACGCTGACGAAAAAATGGAGCGCTTATATGCTCGCCATCGAAACGCTCAACACCGCCAGCGGTAAGCTCAGAGAGGGCATTTCACCCAAGCTCGCAAAGAACGCGGGAAAGCTTTTCTCCGCCATCACGGACGGCAAGTACGAGGCCATCGGACTCGACACGGAGTTCGCGCTCTCCTTCTCCGACGGCACCACGATGCGCGACGCGGCTTGTCTGAGCGCGGGCACGAGCGACCTCGCTTACATCTGTCTGAGAATGGCGCTCATCGAGCTTCTGTACAAGAGATCCGTTCCGCCCTTCCTCTTCGACGAGAGCTTCGCCCGCATGGACGACACCCGTATGGAAAAGGTGCTGAAGCTGATCTTCAAATACTCCCAGAGAAATTATCAGAGCATTCTCTTCACCTGCCACTCCAGAGAGAAAAACGCCATGGAAAATATCGGTGCACACCAGACCTTGTCTATTTAAACCAAATACCGAAAAAACTTTTATGAATTTTTTATGAAATTCACAAAAGGGTCTTTTCAAACGTTCCCTTATGTGCTATAATATAGGCGTAAGGGAACATTTTTATTTTTACCCCTCTCCTTACAAATACGTGCGAAAGGTGATTTAATCTATGAAAACAACGATTCTTCTGAGACAAGTAACCATTGATGATGACGTCCGCAACCTGATTGAAAAAAAGATCAAAAAGCTGGACAAATTCTTTCTCGACAACGCTGAAGCAACCGTGAAGCTCAGCAAAAAAAGAGAGATCGAAATTTTGGAACTCACCATCGCCGCTTCCGGCTCGATCTTCCGCAGTGAAGTCGAAGGCCCGACCTATTGCCACGCGATCGACACGGCAGTCAACGTCATTGAAAGACAGATCCGCAAGAACAAGACCAGACTCGAAAAGAGACTCCGCGAAGGCGCTTTCATGGACTTCGCTCCCGTTGAACCGGTCGAAGAAGAGACCGAGTTCCCGATCAGAAGAAAGACCTTCACCATCAAGCCCATGACACCCGAAGAGGCGATCATGCAGATGAATCTGCTCGGACACAATTTCTTCGTTTACGAGGATCAGGAATCCGAAGAGGTACACATCGTATACAAGAGAAAAGACGGTGCGTACGGTCTGATCGAACCGAATAAATATTACGGCTAATAAGCAAGGCTTTTTCGCCCGACCTTCCGCTCGGAAGGTCGGGCGATTTTTTTGCGGATGGGCTTTTTTTCTTGACTTTTTCCACGAAAAATGATAGAATAAAAGAAATAATTATTTCTTTTGGGAGGAATTTACTTTATGCAATCCGATCGCTGCTATCAATTGAAAAAACTGACCGTCTCTGCTATGATGCTGGCGCTGGCACTCCTCCTTCCCTTTCTGACGGGACAGATCCAATCCATCGGAAAAATGCTCTCCCCCATGCATATTCCCGTTTTGCTTTGCGGAATGCTCTGCGGCCCGATCTTCGGCTTCGCCGTCGGGCTCGTCGCGGCGCCTCTGCGCTTCATCCTCTTCGCTATGCCGCAAATGCCAAACGTTCTTTATATGACGGCGGAGCTTGCCGCTTACGGTCTGCTCTCCGGTCTCTTCCACATGATCCTGCCGAAGAGAAAGATCTCTCTGTATATCTCGCTTGTCCTTTCCATGATCGGCGGCAGAATCGCATACGCGATCATTTTCATGTGCATTAACCTTTCCGGCGCAAAATCGATCGAGACGCTGATCATGCCGATCGTGTCCGCCACGGTCCTCACCGCATGGCCCGGCATGATCCTGCAGCTTCTGCTCATTCCGACGCTTCTCATCGTGCTGGAAAAGGCAAAGATCATTCCTCTAAAAAAAAGTTGAAACGGAGTTCAACCATGTTAAAGAAAAACGATATTCTCACTCTCACAGTCACCGACCTCACAAACGAAGGCATGGGCGTCGCCAAGCACGACGGCTACGTGCTTTTCATTCCGAAGACCGCCGTCGGAGACGTCATCCGCGCGCGCGTTGTCAAGGCGCTTTCCTCTCACGGCTTCGCGAAGGTCGAAGAGATCCTGACGCCCTCGCCCGACAGATGCGAGGTCGATTGCCCCGTATTTACGAAATGCGGCGGATGTCTGTTCCGCCATATCCGCTACGACGCGGAGCTTGCCATCAAAAAGAGCTGGGTGGACGAGCATTTCCGCCGTATCGGCAAGCTGGACATCGCTTGTGACACCATCATCGCCTCCCCCGCCGAAAACGGTTACCGCAACAAAGCGCAGATCCCCTGCGGCGAGGACAAGGACGGAAAGCCCTCCTTCGGCTTTTTCGCGCCTCACAGCCACCGCATCGTTCCCTGCGAAAATTGCAATCTCCAGCCCGATTTTTACACCGATATCACGAAGACCGTCGAGGCGTGGATGAACGAATGCGCCGTCCGCCCCTACAACGAGGAAACCCACAAGGGAACGCTCCGACACCTTTTCATCCGTGACGGCAGAGTCAGCGGCGAGGTCATGGTCTGCCTCGTCAGCAACAGTGAAAAGCTTCCCAAAACGGACGTCCTCGTCAAGAAGCTTTTGCAGACCAATCCGAAGATCGCAAGCATAGTGCTGAACGTCAACAAAAAACCCGGAAACGAGATCCTCGGCGGCAAGTGCGTCACCCTCTGGGGCAAGCCCTCCATCCGAGACACGCTCTGCGGCGTTTCCTTCGATATTTCCCCGCTCTCCTTCTATCAGGTCAATCACGACGGCGCGGAGGTGCTTTACCGTACCGCCGCGGAATTCGCAGAGCTTTCCGACGGTGATACTTTGCTCGACCTCTACTGCGGCGTCGGCACCATCGGTCTTTCCATGGCGCA
>JAZRLQ010000114.1:0-9425 GCA_045646925.1 Eubacteriales bacterium | reverse complement strand
ACTTGGAAGAAGGCATCGGAGCCGAGAGCCACGCCTGTAATGGTAGCGAGATATGCATCTGCTTCTTCTTTGGTCAGAGGTTCGGGACGGGTGGTAAAGTATTTCTGCCAGATACCGTCAGCGCAAACATCTTCTTCATTTTTATTGATGTAGCCGTCGATGACATTATCGCGGTCTGCTCTGCCGAGAGTAGGAATGAAAGGAAGGTTCAGAACCTTTTCATGCTGGCGGAGCTGCCATGTATCAGCTTTGGTGCCTGCAAGTCTTGTGCAGTGGATTCTGGACTGCTGACCTGCGCCAACGCCGATTGCCTGACCATCAACGGCATAGCATACGGAGTTGGACTGGGTGTATTTGAGAGTGATGAGCGCAATGATGAGGTCGATCTTTGCGCTTTCGGGAATTTCCTTGTTGTCGGTTACAACGTTAGCGAGAAGCGCTTCGTTGATTTCGAAATTGTTTCTTCCCTGTTCGAAGGTAATGCCGTAAACCTGCTTGGTTTCAATGGGAGCGGGAACGTAGTTGGGGTCGATCTTTACAATGTTGTAAGCGCCCTTTTTCTTGGTCTTGAGGATCTCAAGCGCTTCATCGGTGTAACCGGGAGCGATGATACCGTCAGAAACCTCTCTCTTGATGAGAAGCGCGGTGGTCTTGTCGCAAACGTCGGAAAGCGCGATCCAGTCACCGAAGGAGCACATTCTGTCCGTACCTCTTGCTCTTGCGTAAGCGCAAGCGAGAGGAGATTCGTCGAGACCTTCCACGTCGTCAACGAAGCAAGCCTTCTTGAGCGCGGGAGAAAGCTTCTTGCCAACTGCCGCAGAGGTGGGGCTGACGTGCTTGAAGGAAGTTGCCGCAACCATACCCGTTGCTTCCTTGATTTCCTTTACAAGCTGCCAGGAGTTGAAAGCGTCGAGGAAGTTAATGTAACCCGGTCTGCCGGAGAGAATCTCGATGGGAAGCTCTGCGCCATCCTCCATATAAATTCTGGAAGGCTTCTGATTGGGGTTACAACCGTATTTGAGCTGAAATTCGTTCATGGGTTCAAATTCCTTTCTAACGTCTTATTTATTCTTGTTGATGATGATTTCGGTGGGCTTTTCGCCGTCAAGCGGGATCTGACGAACGAAGAGGGAAACCTTGTTATCTTCGTTAAGGCTTGCCCATACAAGCTCGGCAAGCTCTTCTGCAGTGTTGGGAAGAGTGATCTCTTCGGGTTCGCCGTAGAAGGAGGGAATGGGATTGCCGTCGCATTTATAGGTGTGAATGAAGTGGCCGAGACCGGTCATGGGCTTGTAGCTGTAGAAAAATCTCTGACAAGCCTCGGGATTGCCGTTCGTGCTCTTCAAAATGGACATTTTATAAGTAAAATCTCCGTCTGCATAGTGGAGAATACCGGAAATACGGGGGGTATAGTTGGGGTGGTCGGGCTCGAATTCGCGAGTGTGGAGAGATTTTTCGAACGCGTAGCCGTCTTCACCGTTTTCCTTGATGTAATCCATAACGGTATCGGTCTGGTCACCGTTGGTGATAACGTCGATGCCTTCGGTTTCAAGGAAGGGGTTGTAGATGATCAGGCTGGGGTCGGAAAGCTTGGATTCGTCGAACGCCTTGGTACGCATACCGCCTTCATAGCGTTCAAAAATACGGTTACGGCTGTTTTCACTGCGACCCATGATGAAATAAGCGATCATTGCGTTCTTGCCGTCAGCGCTTTTGCCGATCACAATGCCTCTGCCGGGATAAGTATTGTTCTCCAAAAGAGTTTTCAAATCAAAAAGTGCCATGGTTATCATTCCTTTTCTCTTATTTACGCTCACAGAGGATCTGTGCGCTTACTTTTTCCGCAGCTGCGGGAAGGAGATGCCATTCAGCCTCTTCCATAACGCGTCTCTGCAGAATTTCGGGCGTGTCGCCCTCTTTGATCTCAACGGCTCTCTGAAGAATGATTCTGCCGCCGTCGGGAATTTCATTTACGAAATGAACGGTAGCGCCCGTTACCTTTACGCCATAAGCAAGCGCTGCTTCGTGAACGCGGAGTCCGTAAAAGCCCTTTCCGCAAAAGGACGGGATCAGAGACGGATGTACGTTCAGAATACGTTCGGGGTATGCGGAAGTGAAATCCGCGGAAAGAATGCTCATAAATCCCGCGAGGATGATAAGCTCAATGCCGTTTTCAGCGAGGATCTCCTTGATCTTTGCTTCAAACGCTTCCTGCGAGCCGCAAGCCGCCTTCGTTACCGTTACGCCGGGAATACCCGCATTTTTTGCGCGTTCCAGTGCGAAAGCGCCTTCCTTATTCGAAATTACGAGAGCAATGGTGCCGCTCTTGAGATCGCCTCTCTTTTCAGAGTCGATGAGTGCCTGCAGATTGGTGCCGCCGCCCGAAACGAGCACGGCAATTTTTACGGAAGAGTTCATAATAATTCTCTTTTCTTTATTGAAAGTAATATCAGTACAGTTCAACCTTGTCCTCGGACTTAACGATGTCACCGAGAACGTAAGCGTCTTCGCCGTTCGCCTTGAGAATGGAGAGCGTAGCTTCTACGTCTTCCTTTGCAACGATCACGCACATACCGACACCCATGTTGAAGGTATTGTACATATCTCTCTCAGGAATGTTGCCGGTCTTTGCGATGAGGTCGAAGATGGGAAGAACGCGAACGTCATCCTTTTTGATCTTTGCGCCGAGACCGTCGGGAATGCTTCTCGGAATGTTTTCATAGAAGCCGCCACCGGTGATGTGGGAAATACCCTTAACGGAAACTTCCTTGAGAAGCGCGAGAATGGATTTTACGTAAATTCTGGTGGGGGTAAGGAGCGTCTCACCGATCGTCTTGCCGCCGAGCGCTTCATTTGCAACGTAAAGCTCGGGGTTGTTGTTATCGATATCGAATACCTTGCGGCAAAGGGAGAAGCCGTTGGAGTGGATACCGGTGGAGGGGAGAGCGATGATCACGTCGCCTGCCGCCATCTTGGAGTTATCGATGATCTTCTTTTTGTCAACGATACCTACCGCAAAGCCTGCGAGGTCGTAATCTTCTACGGGCATAAGACCGGGATGTTCAGCGGTTTCGCCACCGATCAGAGCGGCGCCGGACTGTACGCAGCCTTCGGCAACGCCGGAAACGATAGCGGCGATCTTTTCGGGAATATTTTTACCACAAGCGATATAGTCAAGGAAGAAGAGGGGCTTTGCACCACAGCAAATAATATCGTTTACGCACATAGCAACGGCATCAATACCGATCGTATCGTGCTTGTCCATCAGAATTGCGAGCTTTACCTTGGTGCCGCAACCGTCGGTACCGGAAACGAGTACGGGCTCTTCCATACCCATGGGGAGAGCGAAGCAACCGCCGAAACCGCCTACGTCATCCAGACAACCTGCGTTACGGGTACGGGCGATATGAGCCTTCATGAGTTCAACAGCTTTGTAACCGGCGGTAATATCAACACCGGCTGCTGCGTAGCTTTCAGATTTGGAATTCTGCATTGTGAGAATCCTCCTTCAATATTTTTAAGATCTGTCTTATTTTAACCGTATATATGGGGTTACGTTATCTTATCTGTTATATTTCTGTTCGATCGCTCTGTTTCTTGCGAGAACCTTAGCGGTGGAATCCGCTCTGACTGCAGCAAGCTTTTCAGCAAGCTCTGCGTCTTCGATTGCGAGCATTTCCACGCAAAGCGTTGCCGCGTTTGCGGCACCGTCAATGGCAACGGTCGCAACAGGAATGCCGGAGGGCATCTGAACGGTGGAAAGAAGAGCGTCAAGACCGTCAAGATTTGCGCTCTTAACGGGTACGCCGACAACGGGAAGCGTTGTATTTGCGGCGATTGCGCCTGCGAGGTGCGCTGCCATGCCTGCGAGTGCGATGATCGCGCCGAATCCGTTCTGACGAGCGTTCACGGTGAATTCCTTTGCTTCAACGGGAGTTCTGTGCGCGGAGAAAACGTGAACCTCATAAGGGACTGCATAGCTTGCAAGCACGTTGATTGCTTTTTCTGCTACGGGAAGGTCGCTGTCGCTTCCCATGATAATTGCGATTTTTTTCATATGATTGCGTGATCCTTTCAGTTGTATATTTCTCAAAGCCAAAACGCCTGCATCGGAAATATTTATCGGTAAAGAAAAAGGGCAGTCCTATCCTTTTTGTCAAAAGTTAGGATGCCCAGACGGTCGGCTTTATTATCCCCCGTTTCCGTGTGGTGCTCCACTATCCGTCAGTTGCGGGAAATCCTTTTTCTTCTTTAATTATTATATCTTTTTTTGTGCTTTTTGTCAAGATTCTTCGACCATTTTCCATAAAGCAATCAAAATTTTCTTACATAATCAACAATCTTTTTGATTTTTTTCTGTTTTTTCTATTGGGATTCTATAATAAATTTCCGTCGATTTGCGGATAATTTCCGCCAACCAATCGTTCAGACACTCTCCGCGGATACGCCAACGCCAGTTATTTCCAAGCGTAGAGGGCTCGTTGATACGCGCTTCGTTGCCAAGTCCCATGAAATCCTGCATCTGAAAGATGACCGTATTTGCGGCGGAAGCCATCATGGAACGGATCACGCCCCATGCCGCGCCTTCCTCTTTGTTCAAGCGGAAATACGCCGCTGTCTGCTTTCTTGTCACTTCATCTGCTTCTTTCAACCAACCGATGATCGTCTCGTTATCATGCGTACCGGCGTAAGCCACGCAGTTTTTCGGATACGTATGCGGCAGATATTCGCTTTCGTACGCGGGATCGCCGAACGCAAACTGCGCCACCTTCATGCCGGGATAACCGGATGCCGCCAGCATTTCATGTACCGCAGGCGTCAGAAAACCAAGATCCTCCGCAATGATCGGAATGTCGCCGATCTTCTTTCGGAACGTTTCAAACAACTCCATACCCGGTCCCTTTTTCCATTTGCCTCGTCTCGCATTCTTACGTCCCGCAGGGATGGTATAATATGCCTCGAAACCACGAAAATGATCCAAACGAACCACGTCGTACATGGTAGAAGCCGCTTTCATACGACGGCACCACCAAGAGTATCCATCCTCGCACATTTTGTCCCAACGATACAAAGGGTTGCCCCAAAGCTGTCCGTCCTCGGTAAACGCATCAGGAGGACAACCCGCCACCTCGATCGGTCTGCTCTTCTCATCAAGCAAAAACTGATCCGCAAACGCCCAGACGTCCGCGCTGTCACAAGCAACGTAGATCGGGAGATCTCCGATGATCGCAATACCGTTATCATTTGCGTATTTTTTCAACGCTGTCCACTGCTTGAAGAAGAAATACTGTTGCATTTTCCAAAGCAAAATTTCCTCTTTCAATCGAGCCGCCGCTTTTTTCAAAGCAGGCTTTTTACGCAGACGGACGTCTTCCTCCCAAAGATCGAAGGAAGCTCCATTATGTTCATATTTCAAGGACATGAACAACGCGTAATCATCCAGCCAAAAAGCGTTCTTTTTGCAGAACGGCGTGAAATCCTCGGGAATTCGCGTCAAAAAGACCTTCAAAGCGCTGCGCATAAGTAAAAGTCTGCCTTTATACAACTTCGGATAATCGACGTCCTCGGGATCATCGCCAAAATCCTGCGCCGCGCATTCCTCTTTCGTCAGATATCCCTCCTCACAGAGAGTATCCAGATCGATAAAATAAGGATTGCCCGCAAAAGTCGAGTACGATTGATAAGGAGAATCGCCAAAGGTCGTCGGGCCGAGCGGCAGGATCTGCCAGTAGCTCTGTCCCGCTTTCTTCAAAAAGTCCACGAAATCATACGCCTCTTTACCCATCGTACCGATTCCGTAAGGGGAGGACAGCGAAAAAATCGGCATGAGAATGCCGCTTCGTCTTCTTTGCAACAGGGGTATCTTTTTCATATTCGAATGGTTCCTTTCCGCATCGGAATCAGCTTATTCTTCTTCCGACAGTTTTTTCACAATGCTATTATAGCACGAAAGCGCAAAATCGTCAATGAACATTTTTTGACATCATTCCCACGGCATTTATCGCATTTCGCACAAAAACAAAAGACTCCCCACAGAGGGGGAGTCTTTTGCTTTATTTTAGGAGGTTAGGATGATTAACGTTTATTCGTCGATGCCCGCAAAGAAGCTTTCGCCGTCCTCTGCGAGAATCTTTTTTGCAAGCGCGTGCATAGCGGCAACGCTGATCTTATCGGTAAAGATATATCTCGCGTCTCCGATTTTTTCCTCGGAAACAACGGAGTCGATGGCAAGCGCAGAACTTGTACGGATAAAATATGCGCGTCTTGCTTCTTCGTTATGGATCACAGCGTCGCTTTGTGTGCAATGAAGCGTGGTGTCACCCTGAAGAATATTGATGATATCCTGTCCGAGCGCATTACCGGTGGGATACTTGCCCGCGCCCTGACCGTAGAAGGAGAGTCTGCCTACGTAATCACCGAAGAGAGAGATCATGTTGTTGTTCGTGAACACATTGGATTCCAACGCGTCGGAAGAAAGAAGCGTGGGTTCCACAAACGCCGCAACGCCATTCTCCGTGCGCATACCGTAACCGAGATAGCGGACGGTCTTTCCGCACGTTTCGGCAATATAATCAATATCATTCTTTCTGATATTACGAAGGCTGAACGTCAGAACGTCGTCCTCGGAAACGACCGCATCGAAAGCAATGGAGGAGGAGATCGCCGTTTTACGGGCAACGTCAAGTCCGTCGATATCTGCGGAAGGATTTGCCTCTGCATAACCGAGCGCCTGCGCTTCCTTCAATGCCTCGGAAAATTCGCGGGAGTCGCGAATCATCGCGTCAAGAATGAAGTTTGTGGTACCGTTCATGATACCCATAACCTTGTAAATACGGTCGCAAAGCAGACCGCGCTTGAGATTGTAAAGCCAAGGAATACCGCCGCCGGCGCTTGCAGTGAAGCGAAGCGTTACGCCGTTTTCCCTTGCGAGAGCGTGAAGCTCTTTGTAATAAGAACAAATCAGGTGTTTGTTGGAGCTGACTACGTGCTTGCCCGCCTTCAACGCGCGGCAGACAAAGTCGTAGGAAAACGTATTACCGCCGATCGCTTCCGCAACAACGGTAATTTCTTTATCATTGATAATATCCTCAATATCGTGCGTGAGGGTATCCCCAAGCTCGGGATAATCGCGTACGTCAAGCACACGAGAAACCTTATATCCTGCTTTTGTCAGAATTTCATAGGCACCGGAGCCAACGACCCCGTAACCCAAAATTGCAATACTCATAAAATTCCGATTCCTTTCCGTGAATGAGGAAAATGCTTTCGCGCAGAAAATATATGCCGAATTTCGTCGGTTTTGACAACGCTTCATTTTCCATGGAGTTCAGTTTAACATATTATGTATAAAAAATCAAGTCTTATTTTAAAAAATAAGGAACTTTCTATCAAGAAACAACAAAATCGCAAAATACGGCAAGGTTATTCGTTTGAATGCAAAACTTCCTTATCTGTAATCGTGTCCGCAGAACGGGCATTTCGGATAATCCATATCGTGCATTTGCTTACAAATGGGACAACGCACCTGCGCGATCCGATCTTCTTCCTCTTCCTCCAAGGGTTCAAAGGAGAAAAACTCCACCTTTCCGCAAGAAGGACAGCGGTAAATGGAAAGCCTCATTGCCCCTGCAAACAGATTCGGCAAATCGCCGAGAAAAAAGCCCGTTTTTCCAAGCTGAAAATCTTCCGTCCCGATCGATTTCATTTTGTGTCCGCAACGCAAGCATTCAAGATCCGTTTTCATCATGCTTCCTCCACACATTCCAACAATTTTTGCAAGCCCTCTCCCAACGTCATGTCCTTATGGAAAACGGAGGAAGTACCTGCGACGAAAATATCCGCGCCCGCGCGGCTCATGCGAACGGCGTTTTCAAAGCTGACGTTGCCATCCGTTTCGATCAGAAGATCTTCCCTGCCTGCCTTTTCCGCAAGCGCGCGAACCTCGGAGATCTTTTCGATCGTGGACTCCGCAAGCTTCTGACCCGCGAAGCCGGGATTGACCGTCATCACAAGCACGCCGTCCATAACGGAAAGCATGGGAAGGATCACAGAAGCCGCCGTTCCGGGATTGATGGCTAGAAACGCCTTCGCTCCTCTTTCGCGGATCATTTGCAAAGCGAGATACGGATGCTTTGTGCTTTCAAAATGAACGCTGACCATATCGCCCTCCCCGAATTCGAACCAGGAAAGCTTCTTTTCGGGATCGTTTATCATTAGGTGAATATCCAACGGAATGGAGGTCGCCTTTTTCATAATGCGGCAATAATCCGTTCCAAGCGTAAAATTAGGAACAAATTCACCGTCCATAATATCGATGTGCAAATAGGAAACTCCATTTTTTTCAAACGCTCTCAAAGTGTCGCCAAGCGAAAAAATATCGGCGCACATCATCGATGGAGAGATCATTTTCTTCATGTTTTCACCTTTCTGCCGCAAACGGCAATCAAATTTCAATATCAACGGCTCCGCCGTAATCAAAAAGCGGCGTGTTTCCCAAGGAAACGAGCCGAACGCCTCTCGCCCCATAGAAATCCGAAAGCATGGAATAACCCTCGAAATCCTCTATCTTTCCAAAAAATCCAAGCGTATGCTCATCGAGAAGAACGGACGCTCCGCCGATGAAGCCCGTGTCGTATACCTCGATCCCGATCACCGACGGCTTCAGAAGCAAAACGTCTATCCCCCATTTTTCGGCAGCCGAAGCGATTCCGCGGTCCATCGTCGCAATCGCGTTTTGCGCGCAAACGCAGGAGCATTTCGTATAGCCTTGGCGCACGTGTATCCGTTGGAATTTTTGCGTGTCGGCAAGTGCGAGCGCTTCTCGGGAAATATGTTTTTCATTGGACAGAAACGCCGTTTCCGTCGCAAGACAATTCAATCGGATGTCCTCGGGATAATTCGTCCCGACCTTTGCATACGAAATAGCGTACGGAATGCCCAATCGCTCCAGAAGTAATCTGCCCTCACGATATTCCTCGTGGACCAGAAGCGATCTTCCTATTTTCGCTATCAACATATCCGGGTGTGTGCACACCGGATTTTCAAGCGCGTTCCACGAAGGCAGCGAAACAACGTTCCCGTATGCCGATAGCGCCTCATGTATTTCCATCGGCAAATTTGCATTGACCAAAAAATATTTCATCTTATCTTTTTCAAGAACGCAAAAACCCTTTCCGAAAATGGAAAGGGTTTTACTTGTTACAAGCTAAACAATTCATTAAGCTCTTTCGATCTTGCCGGAGCGGAGACAACGAGAGCAAACCGTTACGGTCTTGTGTGTTCCGTCAACAACGGCGCTAACCTTTCTGATGTTTGCTTTCCAGGTTCTGCTTGTTTTACGGTTGGAGTGAGAAACATTGTTTCCGAAAGTAACACCTTTACCGCAGCACATACATTTTGCCATATTCTGCACCTCCCTCGAAAAA
>JAZRLQ010000113.1:0-7855 GCA_045646925.1 Eubacteriales bacterium | reverse complement strand
CACTGGTTGCTGATGAACATGATACCTCTGTCCTGTGCGTTGAATACGCCGTAGGAGGTGGATTCACCTGCTTCGGAAGCAACGAGAGAACCGGTGAAGCGGCGTACGATGTCGCCCTTGTAGGGTTCGTAGGAATCGAAGGTGGAGTTGATGATACCTTCGCCGCGCGTGTCGGTCATGAATTCACTTCTGTAACCGAAGAGACATCTGGTAGGAATGAGGTATTCGAGCTTGGTACGAACGCCGCCTGCGGTGGGGTTCATATTAAGAAGCTCACCCTTTCTCGCGCCGAGCTTTTCCATAACGGGACCGCAAGCATCGTTGGGAACGTCGATCTCAACGCGTTCAACGGGCTCGCAAAGCTCGCCTTCGATCTCCTTATAAAGTACGCGGGGCGTGCTGACGGTCAGCTCGTAGCCTTCACGTCTCATATTTTCAACGAGAATGGAAAGGTGCATTTCACCTCTGCCCGCTACCTTGAAGCTATCGGTGGTATCACCGTCTTCAACGCGGAGAGATACGTCCTTCAGAAGCTCTTTGTAGAGACGGTCGCGGAGCTGTCTGGAGGTAACGAACTTACCTTCTCTGCCCGCGAAGGGGGAGTCGTTAACGGAGAAGGTCATTTCCATGGTAGGCTCACTGACCTTAACGAATTCAAGGGGTTCCACGCAATCAACGGCGGTAACGGTGTCACCGATAGAGATGGTTTCCGCGCCGGAGAAGCAGACAATATCACCCATCTTTGCTTCGGTAACGGGTACGCGGCGCAGACCGTCGATCTGGCTAATGCTTACGATCTTCGTTCTCTTGCGTTCGGAAGCGTCGTGGAAGTTGCAGATCACTGCTTCCTGATTCTGACGGAGTACGCCTCTTTCGATGCGGCCGATACCGATTCTACCAACGTAGTCGTTGTAGTCGATGGAGGAAACGAGCATCTGGAGAGGAGCGTCAACGTCGCCTTCGGGAGCAGGAATGTAATCGAGAATGGTTTCGAAGAGGGGAATGAGGTCCTTGCCTTCTTCGAAAGGAGAGTAGGAAGCAGTACCTGCTCTGCCGGAGCACCAAAGCATGGGAGAGTCGAGCTGTTCGTCGGTCGCGTCGAGTTCCATGAGAAGCTCGAGAACTTCGTCGCCTACCTCGTCAAGACGAGCGTCGGGCTTGTCGATCTTGTTAACGACAACGATAACGCGGTGTTCCATTTCGAGAGCCTTTTTCAGAACGAATCTCGTCTGGGGCATAGGACCTTCCGCTGCATCAACGAGAAGGATAACGCCGTTTACCATTTTGAGAATACGCTCTACTTCTCCGCCGAAGTCAGCGTGTCCGGGAGTGTCGATGATATTGAATTTTGCGCCTTTATAATGTACTGCAGTATTTTTTGCAAGAATTGTGATGCCGCGTTCCTTTTCGATGGCGTTGGAGTCCATAACGCGGTCTTCGGTGGACTGATTTTCTCTGTAAATGCCACCCTGTTTCAGCATTTCGTCTACAAGAGTTGTTTTACCGTGGTCAACGTGAGCGATGATTGCAACGTTTCTTAAATCTTCTCTTTTCACAATAGAAATCCTCTCTTATAATAAATTTAGTTGATCAAACGTATACTAACTTTGATATTATAACACCTTTTATCGAAAAATGGAAGAGGGTTTTGAAAAATTTTTCACAAAAATCTAAAATTTTTTTATGTATTTTACCCTTTTTTCCAAAAGTCAAGAGTATTCTTTCTCGAAATCGGGAGAAAATACGCTCGGGCCCCTCCGAACCCGATAGAAAGGATCAGCGTATGAAAAGAGACGAAAACAAAAACACGCGCGCCAGACTGAAGAAAGCACAGTCGCTCGACCATCTGAAAAACGCGGTCGACCGCACCCGTCCCGCCTCGGTCAACGATTGCACGGGATATACGCCCGTCGTTCCGCTTTGCGCCGAAGAAGCCGAAGCGTACGAAGAGCTTCTCGACGTTCCCGCTACCGCGCGGTATCGCAGATACGGCGGAGAAGATATCTGAAAACAAACCCGTTGACTTTCGCGTATTTCTGTGGTAGAATGTTCCTATATCGCTCATCCGGAGTCCGAGCGGCTTCGGATGGGCTGCATACGATTCGCAATAAATTTTCAGAAAGGATGGATCTTATGCTCGAACATATTCAATCTCCCGAGGATATCCGCGGATATTCTGCGGAAGAATTACACATTCTTGCATCGGAAATACGAACCAAGATCATAGATACCGTTTCCGCAAACGGCGGCCATCTCGCCTCAAATCTCGGAATGACGGAGGCGACGATCGCCCTCCACCGACATTTTCATTCTCCCGAGGACAAGATCATTTTCGACGTCAGCCATCAATGCTACGCGCACAAGCTTCTGACGGGACGATACGACCGATTCCATACGCTCCGCAAGCAAGGCGGTGTTTCCGGCTTCACCAACAGAGAAGAAAGTCCGCACGACGTCTTCACCGAGGGACACAGCGGCTCCTCGATCTCGGCGGCGCTCGGCATAGCGCAAGCCAACAAGCTCATGGGCAACGATCATTACGCCGTCGCGGTCGTCGGAGACGGATCGCTCACGAACGGCATGATCTACGAGGCGCTCAATAACTGCGCGGAAAAGAATCTCAATCTCATCATCATACTCAACGACAATGATATGTCCATCTCCCGCAACATCGGCGGTCTGCACGACTATCTTTCCCACATCCGAACCAGCAAACGTTATTATCAATTGAAAAAGGATACGGAAAAGCTTCTGAAAAAGGTCCCGCTGATCGGCCCCCCCTTGCTGACGGGCAGTAAAAAGCTGAAGGACTCCGCGAAGCGCTTCTTCGCCATGAACAATATTTTCGAGGAGCTGGGGCTCATCTATCTCGGTCCCGTGGACGGACATAATTTCAATAAAATGGATATCGTTCTGGAGGAAGCGAAAAGTAAGCACGCCTGCTGCATCGTTCACATGGTAACGAAAAAGGGGCGCGGCTACACCTTCTCCGAGGATATGCCCGATCGATATCACTCCACGGGGGCCTTCGATCCCGAAAAAGGAATCCCCGCTCTCCACGCAGACGACAATTCTGCGAAGGCAGGCAAGATCCTCTGCAGGCAGGCAGAAAACGATCCGCGCATCTGCGCCATCACCGCCGCCATGCGCGACGGTACGGGGCTCAGAGAATTTTCGGAGAAATTCCCCGACCGCTTCTTCGACGTTGGCATCGCAGAGGAGCACGCCGTCACGTTCGCGGGAGGGCTTTCCGCAAGCGGACTTACGCCCGTGGTCTTTCTGTATTCCACGTTCGCTCAGCGTGTGTACGATCAGATCTCCCACGATATCGCGATACAGAAGCTCCCGCTCGTTCTCATGATCGACCGCGCGGGGCTCGTTCCCGGAGACGGTATCACGCATCAGGGAATTTTCGATTACGCGCTCTTCTCATCCATTCCGAACACGGAAATTTATATGCCCGAGACCGACGTCGAGCTGGAGCGAGCCTTTTCCTCCGCGCTCGCGAGCGAAAAGATCTCCGTCATCCGTTATCCAAAGGGAAAATACGAGGCGTACGCACCTCCCATGCAAATGATCCCGCTCCATAATATTCTTACTTATTCCGAAAATATCAAGAAAACAAAGACCGTCGTCATCACGGCGGGCAGACTGGCGAAAAACGCCGCCGAAGCCATTGCGCTTTCCGGCAAAAATATCGGTCTGATCAAGCTTTGCAAAGTCTTTCCCATCCCGATCAAAGAGATCCTATCCTTGACCGAAAACGCCAAGAACGTCTATATCCTCGAGGAAAACTACGTTCACGGCGGCTTCGCGCAAAAGATCGCTTCTCATCTGCGCAACAAAAACGTGACCGTTCACGCGATCCCCGATTTCATCGAACACGGCGATCTTGGCGATCTTTTCCGCATCTGCGGATTCACAAAGCAGCAGCTCGCGATCACGTTCCAGAAGCTCTCGAAATAAGTCAAAACCTCCCTTCACGAAGCCAAGCTGCTCGCAAAGGGAGGTTTTCTCATTCATTTTACATTTGATCCAAAAGCTGAAAAACGAAACGAAAAATCGGCAACAGAATGATGATCATCGGCCCCAGATAAACCAAGGTTTCCAGACTTTTTAAAAGAATCTGAGCGCTTGCGTATTCTTCCGCAAACATCAGCACCAATCCGGAGAGCCCCGAAAAATACACAAGACATCCCAAAATCGCATTAACGGCGGATTTGAACATCTTTTCATTTTCGAGAAAGAACAAATAGAAAAGGTTTAATCCAAGCCATACGATATCAAAAAGCATAATGCCAACCGTGAAGATGACATTTTTATCCGCGATCACGTATTCGTACAAGAAGGAAAACGCGCACAACGCAACGCCCCATCCGATCAGCATGGATCGGTTCAATCGTTTCATACGCTCCCCCTCGCTTTCTGCAATTCCCGAATCAAAGCGCGGATCGTTTCCTCATCAAAAAATCGGAGAGGAATGTACGCCTTGTTATACGCTTTCTCGATCACCAAGGTTTTCGGGGGATATTTCTTTAATTTGACCTCTTTTTTCAACTGATCGGCGTCGTATACGTAGACGTTCACGATCGAATCGAAGGGAACACAGATCGTTTTTTCATCCAATTTGATATTGGACCGCACTTCTCTTGTGACGTAGTCAACGGTAATATCATCTTCTCTGTTGAATATGCCCATGATCAGCACAAGCACCAACGCGAAGACCGTCAAAGCTATGCCCACGACGTTCCAATATCCGCGCAAGATCGTGTAAACGACCAACGCCACAGTGATCAATAAAATCAGACCAATGCCGCCGTAGCACTCCCGGCAAAAGAATTTTCGGTTAAACGTTTTCGTTTCCATATACATCCTCTCACATCAATGGATTCAGTAATGATATTTCTTTCTTTTGATCGCCATAAACAGAAAAGACAAGCTCATCGCCATAAAATCCGCGATGACGACTGAGATCCAAACGCCGTCAAGCTCCATGAACGTCGGCAGAATCAGCACCGCGCCGACCTGAAATACGAGGGAGCGCAAAAAGGAGATGAGCGCCGAGATCAGTCCATCGTTGAGCGCGGTAAAGAAGCCCGAGCCGAAGATCGCAAATCCCATGAAAATAAATGCGAACGCAAAAATACGGAAGCCGTCTACCGTCATCGTCATGAGGCTTTCGCTATAGCTGACGAAGATCATCGCGAGCGGACGCGCAAGCAGCTCCGCCACGGCAAGCATGGACAAGCCGCCCACGCCGAGAATGACCAGACTTTTGCGCAGAATGCCCTTCAGCTCCTTGTGGTTGCCGGCGCCGTTATGATAACTGATGATGGGCGCGGTACCGATGGAATAGCCGATGAACACGGCGGCGAAAATGAAGCTGACGTACATCATGACGCCGTACGCCGCGATACCGTCCTCTCCCGCGTACTTCAGAAGCTGGATATTATAGAGCATACCGATCAGACTCATGGATACGTTGCTCATAAATTCGGATGAGCCGTTCACACAAGCCTTTCCGATCGCTCTCAAGTCGAATTTCGTTTTTCCGAGTCGGAAAAGGCTCGTATTCTTGCGCGAGAAATAAACGAATGGAACGAAGCCGCCGACGAATTGGCTCATTGCCGTCGCGATCGCCGCGCCGATGAGTCTGTATTCCTGCGGCAAGGTCGTCACCAAAACGGCGTCCAATACCATATTCGTCACGCCTGCGGCAACGATCACGAAAAGCCCCATTTTCGGCTTCTCCGCGGCAACGAAAAAGCTCTGGAACAAAAATTGCAGAACGAGAAAAGGTAGCGCGATCAGAACAATACGTCCGTAAACCACGCAATTTTCGAGCAATTCCCCCGTCGCGCCAAGAAAAATAGCCATGGGGCGAATGAAGATCATGCCGATAGCCGCAAAGAAAACGCCGAGAACAAACGCCACACGGACGAAAAGCGAGAAATAGCGGTTCGCTTTTTCCTTATCGCCCTCGCCGAGAATATTGGCGACGATGGCGGTACCGCCCGTGCCGAAAATAAAGCCGACCGTACCGAAGATCATCAGAAAAGGCATGATCAGATTGACGGCTTTGAAGGGGATATCCCCCGCAAAATTGGAGACGAAAAATCCGTCCACAACGCCGTAGATCGACGTAAAGATCATCATAGCGATCGACGGCAAGGTGAATTTCAAAAGCTTTTTATAAGTAAAGTGGTCAGAAAGCTGAATTGCCATAGAAATCCTCCGTTATTTCGAAAACCAAGCCGTCGCAAAATCGGCAACCGCGGAAACGAGAGACTTGATCTCCCAACCGCTCGTGTTGACGGTCAGATGGTAAGAGGCGGGATCGCCCCATTCGGATCCGGAAAGGATCTCTCTCGTCTGCGCGCGAAGCTTGTCGATCGCTTTCATCTGACGAAGAAGCTCCTTGTCCGTCAGCGCTTCGCCTTCGGGAGCGCGCTCCTTGCAACGAAGAAGCTTTGCTTCCGTTTCCGCGCAAACGAAAATTTTGAACGGATCGTATTTCTGCAAAAGAACGTCCGCGTTTCTGCCGACGATCACACAGTCCTTGCCGAGCGCGGCGATCTCTTCGATCACCTTCTTTTGCTCGACGAGAAGCTGAACCTTACTCGCCTGCATATAAGCGGACGAGCCGATCGTTCCGCGGAAGGTCACGGGGAATTTCTGCCAGCCGTGATCGTCCAATTGCGTTTCCACATAACGCGCGCTCAATCCGCTGTTTTTCGCAACGGCGGAAATGATCTCGCTATCGTAATAATCAAAGCCGAGCGCGTCCGCAAGGCGTTTTCCAAGCTCGCGCCCACCGGAGCCGAATTCACGGCTGATCGTAATGATTTTCATAGTAAAAGCTCCTTATTATTCCAATGAATTCAGATCAGATTTTCCTTTTTCAGATATTCGCGCAGTTTGGGAACGTCGAAGTCGAACAAATAGCCGTGAATACCGAGAGAATTTGCCATTGCGATATTTGCGGGATTATCGTCGATGAAAATGCATTCATCGGGAACGAGATCGTATGTGGAAAGCAGATACTCGTAAATTTCCTTGTCGGGCTTCGCCATCTTGATCTCACCCGAAATCACAAGATGATCGAAATATTTCAACGCGGGAATATAATGCTGCTCGTAGCGCAAGCGCTTATTAAAATTGGAAAGCAGATAGAGCTTTTTGCCCGCCTTCTTCACGTCGCAAACGATCTCTTCCATTCCTGGCAAGGAAGGACAACACTTGACCCATTCTTCCGACAACTTTTCCACAGCGGTGTGCAAATGTTCGGGAAGCTCCTTTTTCACCTGCGCAAGATAGTCTGCTTCCTCAAGCGTTCCCCGGTCAAAGAATTCCCAATATTTTCTGGACATACCAACCTTACCCAAAATTTCGGCATCGGCGGCATCATCCGTAAAGTTAGCGGCGATCTCCACCTCATTATAGCGGATCAGAACCTGTCCGCAGTCAAAAATCACGTTTTTTATCATGATATCTTCTCCTTTTCAGAATGTATTACCAGTAGTATTATAACAAAGCATAAGAAAATTTTCAACAGAAAAAGAAAAAAACCAAGTCGATTGACTTGGTTTTGATGTTGGCCTCGCCCTATCTTCCCGGACCGCTTCCAGTCGAGTATTTTCGGCACCGCACAGCTTAACTTCCGTGTTCGGAATGGGAACGGGTGGACCCTGTGCGTTATGAAGACCAACTATAATGGTGCACCTTCAGGGATTCGAACCCTGGACCCACTGATTAAGAGTCAGTTGCTCTACCAGCTGAGCTAAAGGTACGTATTTCCTTGCGGTTTTCACCGTGTATGGACAATTGCCCGCGGGGGCTCCCCGCCAGAATATCC
>JAZRLQ010000112.1:0-6321 GCA_045646925.1 Eubacteriales bacterium | reverse complement strand
CTTGGCCTCCGACTTCTTCTGTTCTTCGTCTTCGATCCATCTCTGGAGAAGCTGGATCACGCGCGCACCCTTGGGAAGAAGGATCGGGAGACCCTGACCGATGGTGTCAACGGTGGTGAAGAATTCAAGCTCACGGCCGAGCTTGTTGTGGTCGCGCTTTCTCGCTTCCTCGATTGCGGCGAGGTGCTTTTCGAGTTCTTCCTTCTTTGCGAATGCGGTACCATAGATACGGCAAAGCATCTTGTTCTTTTCATCGCCTCTCCAGTAAGCGCCGGTGACGGAGGTCAGCTTGAACGCCTTGACAGCAGAGGTGTAAGAGAGGTGAGGACCTGCGCAGAGGTCAGTAAATTCGCCCTGCTTGAAGAAGCTGAGCTCTGCATCCTCGGGAAGATCGCGGATCAGCTCAACCTTGTAGGGTTCACCCTGCTCTTCCATGAATTTGATCGCTTCTTCTCTGGGGAGAGTGTAGCGCTGCAATTTAAGGTTTTCTTTTACGATCTTCTTCATTTCAGCTTCGAGCTTCGCGAGATCGTCCTCCGTGAAGGGAGTTTCGCGGTCGAAGTCATAATAGAAGCCGTCCTTGATCCAAGGACCGATCGCAAGCTTGGTTTCGGGATAAAGGCGTTTTACTGCCTGCGCCAAGATGTGAGACGCGGTGTGACGAAGAGCGTTTCTGCCAAGCTCTTCTTCGAATGTGGACTCAACGATGAGTCCGTCCTGTCCGATGATTTTCATAATCAAAAATTCCTTTCTGATAAAATAATTACGATATAAATAAAAAACCCCAAGCCGAAAAAAGACGGCTTGAGGTGCAAAAGCACGGTTCCACTCAAAGTTTCACTCATTCCCGCTTTAACGGGCGGACCCGATGCGCCATTTCCTGCGCATAGCCGTGCGGGTGGTATCCTCTGCGCTTGTGCCGAACGCGCTTTCAGCCGGTGACGCGTTTCTCTGTGCCGATAGTTTGCAGTGGCTTTGTCCCATACGATTGCATTTCATTTATTATATAATAATACAATGTTTTTCTCCGTTTGTCAAGAGCTTTTTCTCCGTTACCGCAAAAATCTGAAAAACATTCGACCTCTATCACAAAATATGGTAGTAATAGATCGGAAGCGCGCTCCAACCGTGGCAGAGACTTCCCGCTCTGTGAAAATCGCTTTCTCCGACCTCCGTCTCCCAAACGGTGCCGACGCCGTATTCGATCATCGGGCGATAATATTTTTCGATATCGTCAAAAATGAACGCGCGGTATTTTTCGCGGTCGACAAGCAGGCTGGCATCGTAGAAGAAGCATTTCATGCTGAGCGAAACGGGTGTCAACGAAGCGTCCGTCCACAATTTCTCGCAAAGAGAATCCGCGTCTTCCTTTTTGCACGCGCCGCAGAGGATCGCAATGGCGTTTCCGAGAACACTGTACGTGATCTTTTCGTTGCGGTCACGGAACAAGCTCCTTTCCTTATCGTAGAAAACGCGTCGGATCGAGACGTTCAATTTTTCCGCCACAGCGCCGTAGGAATGCTCCACGCCGAGTCCGTCGGAAATCTCCGCCATTTTCTGCAGGGCGATGGACAAAAGTCCGTTCAGGATCAGATCGGGATCGGAAAGATCGACGGCGCCGTATCCGTCCAGACCGTTTCTCCATTCGTAAAAATTCCAACCCTTTTCAAAAGGAAGGATCACGTCGCCCTCTGCGCTCATTTTCGAGAGAAAAACGGCAAGCACGCTTTCGAGCTTCGGGTATATCTCGCGCAAAAACGCAACGTCGCCGGAGTAACGCAGATATTCGGCGCAGGCAGTAAACCAATGAAGCGAAAACGACGGGATCACGAGATCCATTTTGATCGGATAACAGATGGAGAGCAATCCGTCTTCTCTGTTATCCTTCGACATCAATTCCAGATTCGCGCGCGGAAAACGGGTCTCCTCGAACGCGTAATAACCGCAAAGCATCTGATTGCGGCTATCCATCGCATAAAGCGCCTGCTCTCTCCATGGGCAATCCTCGTAATGCTCGTGCATACAGAGGCGTAGCGTTCTCACGCAAGCCTCGTAGATCTCGTTTTGCTCCTCTGTGAGCAACGGACGTTCCATTTCGGTCACGGGATACGTCGTCGGAACGACGGAGATCTTCAGATCTTCCAGATGCTTTTCGCTCTGCACCTCGATAAATTTGCAACCGAGACGGCGGAACGGATTCATGTAGACAGTTTCACCCTTGCGAACGCCGACCTCCACACTGAAATCACGGTTGCCGATTTTTCTGCGCACCACGCCGTCCGCCAAATGCTCGCCGTATGAGATCAGAAGCTTCTGCTCCGTATCCGACTCCGTTTCGATCTGCAGAAAGCCGACGGTATTGATACCGAGATCGAAAATATGATCGGTCTCCGAGACCGTTTTGCAAAGCGTTGCCTCCATCGGCGTCTCGAGAACGAGCTTCTCGCAGGGACGTTTTCGCAGAGGCAACTTCTGCTTGACGAGTGCGCTCTCCGTAAATCCGTTCAACTTACCTGTTTCCCAGCAATCTTCCTTTGCTGCGTCGTAAAAGAAGGAGAGCCCCATCTGCCCCGTCAGAAGCTTTTTCCGGTGATGAGCGTAGGACGGACTGATTCTCGACAACGTGCGCTCCGAGCTTGCGCAGACGCATTTTCCGTCGCTGACAAGCTCGAAAAGAACCGCCGCGTTTCCCGGATAATAGACGGAGGTCGTGTCGATACCGTAATACCAGACGACGATGGCAAGATCATTCTCCCCCGCTCTGCAGTACGCCGAAACGTCCACGGTATCGTATACCTTATCGTAAGGGAAATCCGCGTACTGACCGAACGCCGCCAAAACGCCGTTGATATACACCGCGTAATTGCTATCCGCGGAGATCGAAAGCGAAGCGCTTCCTCCGCGATACAAAAAAGAAGAATAAAATTCGGCATATTCGTCCGCTTGCGCCTTTTCACTATGCCAGATCCATTTTCCAAGCCCCAAAATCATATCCCGTCCTCCTGAAAAGACTCGTTTTTTCTTATTATAACACGGTCATTCACAAATTTCAACGCAAAAAAAAGAAAAGACCCAAAGCGCTGGACGAAGCAGAGGGTCTTTTGTATTTCAAATCTTCACCGTGAGGATCAGCCAACCGAATTCGTCCGTTTCCGGATCGGTATCAAGCTCCTTTTCCCCATGGCGTTCAAGAAGCAGCTGTTCTTTTCCAATGGGATAAAACGTCTGATTCTCATCATACACGCAAACGCGCTTATAAGTGTAATCCGAAAAATTGATTTCTTTTATCTTCATACTTTTCCGAGCATCCATTTCAAAACGTATTGGATGTGCTTATCCCAGAACGCCCAGCCGTGACCGCCGGGGCCGTCGATATAGGTGTAATCGTAATCAAGCGATTCGAATTTTTCTTTGAGTCGGACGTTGCCGTCGAGCAGAAAGTCCTGCAAGCCCTCGATCATCAGAACGCGGGGCTTGATCTCGGAGGAGTTGCACGCTTCCGCAAGGCAGAAGAGATCCTCAGATGCAGGAACCTTCATATCGTCACCGAACACGAGGAAGCCGACCTTCGGCGCGTGAACGTTGACGAAATCCTGTACGTCGGCAACGGAGGAAAGTCCTGCGACCGCCGCGTATTTTTCGGGATTTTTCAGCGCGATCTTGAGCGCGCCGTAGCCGCCCATGGAAAGTCCCGCAATGAAGTTGTCTTCTCTGCGGTCGGAGAGAGGCAGAAATTCTCTCGCGATACGGGGAACCTCTTCACTGATATAGGTATAGAAGTTTTCACCGTATTTCATATCGGTATAAAAGCTTCTTTCCGCCGCGGGCATGATAACGGCAATGCCGTTTTCCGTCGCGTAACGCTCGATGGAGGAGCGGCGCAGCCACGTGCTGCTATCGTCGCTGAGACCGTGGAGGAGAAGAAGGGTTTTGTATTTATCCCCCTTCGCTTCGCCCTTCATACCGATCTGGCCCTTCGTGCTTTTCTGCGGAACGATCACGTTGATCTCCGTCTGCATACCGAGCGTTTCGGAAGCAAATTTAAGATTGATCAGTGCCATAATAAACGACCAAGCCTTTCTTTGAATTAAAACGAGGAAGCTCTGCGGATCCGCAAAGCTTCCCATTTAAAAACGATCCGTTTTCAGTTATTAGCCTTCGTAAGCTGCTTTATCGCAGATGATGATAACGTCGGGATGTACCTTGAGAAGCGTTGCGGGAACCTTGGGATCGATGCGGTCGCCGAGCAGATGAGCGATCGCTTCGTGCTTATTCTTGCCGCTTGCGAGAAGGAGGATCTTCTTTGCCTTCATGATCGTGCCGAGACCCATGGTGATCGCCTGCTTCGGAACCTCGTCGATGGAAGCGAAGAATCTGGAGTTTGCCTGAATGGTGTTTTCGGTAAGATCCGTCAGGTGCGTTTCGTAGTAGAGAGATTCGCCGGGCTCGTTGAAGCCGATGTGGCCGTTCTGACCGATACCGAGAAGCTGAAGGTCGATACCGCCGTCGCGTTCAACCATTTCGTCGTATTCCTTGCATTCAACGGCGGGATTCTTCATTTCGCCGCTGGGAATGTGTACGTTTTCTTTCTTGACGTTAACGTAGTTGAACAAGTGGTGATCCATGAAATAACGGTAGCTCTGATCGTTATCGGGCTTGATCGGATAGTATTCGTCGAGATTGTAGGTTCTGATATCGGAAAAATCGATCAGACCGTTCTCATAAAGACGGATCAGCTCCTGATAAGTGCCTTCGGGAGTGGAACCCGTAGCGAGACCGAGAATGCCGTCCGGTTTCGAAATAATCTGTCCCGCAATGATTCTTGCCGCTTTGACAGACATTTCCGCGTAGTCTTGACAAACAATTACTTTCATGGTAAATCTCCTTTATGAATGTTTTTATTTTTTCTTTTTCTGAGAAAAGAAAGTTTCGTTTCCGAAATGACGACCGCAAGGAACACGAGTCCGAATCCGATCGCACGCAGAATTCCGAACCCATCCTCTCTGCCCAACAGCAGCGAGAAGAGCGCGCCAAACACCGCTTCAAAGGTAAGAATGACGGCGGCGCCCGTCGGATGCGCGTATTTCTGCCCGAAATTCTGAAGAAAGAGCGCCGCGCCCGTACAAGCGCAAGCGAGATACAAAAGCTGGATCGCAAGGCTTCCGATATCCGCTCCTTCGAGTGAAACGGGAGCAAGATCGAAAGCGTTCAGCACGGCGTACGTGATCCAGGAAAGCACCGCCGCAACGCCGAATTGCAAAACGGTGATGAGCATGGGGTCCTTATCCTGCGCCGTCGTTGCGATCGCAACGATATGCGCCGCGTAGAAAAAGCCGCATACGAGCGTCAACACGTCGCCAAGCGCCACGGAAAAAAGCTTTTCACTCGTGAAATCCACGGATATCAGAAGAATACCGCCGAGACAAACGAACGCCGACGCGAGATGGAAGGGGTCCGTCTTCTTTCCGGAAACGATCCGGAACAAAAACGGCGTGATCACGCAATACGATGCCGTCAGAAAGGCGTTCTTCCCCGGCGTCGTCCCGATCAGACCGTACGTCTGCACGAGATACGCCGCGAACAGAAGCGCGCCGATGAGAAGCCCCGGCATGATATAGCTTTTGTTGATCTTACGAAAGCGCTTCCACGAGAGCGCGCCGAGCAAAAGACACGCGATCGTGAAACGGATCGCGAGCAGAAGGCTCGGCGGCAAGCGGTCGGAAACGTCCTTCATGATCACGAAGGACGTTCCCCATATCAGAGCCGCCGCGAAAAGCGCGAAAGAGGCAATGCGCGAAAGATTTTTCTGACCTGTCATTTCAAAAAGCCGCTGATGATCTGTTCTTCCGCTTCTTTTTCATCGAGACCGAGCGTCATGAGCTTGATGATCTGCTCACCCGCGATCTTACCGATCGCCGCTTCGTGAATGAGGCTGGCATCGATGCTGTTCGCCGTGATCTCGGGGATCGCGGCAACCGTTGCTTCGTCCATGATGATGGCGTCGCATTCGGTGTGGCCGTGGCATTTTGCGTTACCGCGGATATTGGAGCGGAAGATCTGGTGAGAGTGATCCTTTGCAACGGAACGGGAAATGAGGTTCGTTCCGGAATCGTCTCCGTCGAGATCAACGACAAAATCCGTTTCCGCAAGCTGTGTGCCGTGAGTCATGATCTTTTCCTTTACGACGAGGTTTGCGCCTGCCGCAAGCTTTGCTTTGGTGTGACGGACCGTGGAGCTGATGCCCTTGATCTGCGTGGTCTCCATCTCCATACGGGAGCCTTCCTCCATGTAGATCTCGGTCGTGGGATTCATGACGTTTTC
>JAZRLQ010000111.1:0-4139 GCA_045646925.1 Eubacteriales bacterium | reverse complement strand
AACGCAGAGCGTAGCCTCTTTTGCCGAAGCGCATCATATTGACAAGCTCACCCGTCGGCGTTATCGTAAGCGTACCCTCTATCGTCATATTGGGCAGTGGTACGTCGCAAAGCTCTGGCGCGAAATGCGAAAGCTTTCTCGGCTCTGTAAAGCTCCAGCTTTCGGGATTAATTATATCGTCATTTTCGTCGCAGGACATGACCATTGCGGCGTGAGAGTATACCTTGTTTGCCCAGGAGCCCCATTCGAGTGTTTCGTAGATCCTTCCGTTATAGCGGAAAACGTTTTGCGGATTTTTATGAACGCCCGTGTTGCCTTTTTTGCCGTTGGAGCCACGAAGGAGCGTGACGGGAGCGGAAAACGTTTTGCCGCCGTCAGTCGATTTGCCGATCAGAAGATCGCCGTATTCCGTGGAGCAGGAAAGCATATAGAGCTCACCCTTGTGAATGAACATTTTTCCCCAAAAGCAAGGCATAAGCTCGCTTTGATAATGCCAGGTCTTGCCGTCGTCATCGGAGCGGAAGATCAAAGTCAGATTCTGCGGATGGTCTCCCGCGAAAAGGTCCATGGAAGCAAGCAGAAATCCGTCGGGATGGCGTACGAGAGAGGGAGAACAGAGGAATCTGCCCGAAAAAGAGTACGCTTCGTCTTCGGGATGGAGATAGTTGACGACCGTGCCGATCGAAGCGCCGCAACGCGCGAGACGGACGCGGCTTTTCTTGTTGCCGGAGGCAACGTAAAATTCATATTCCGTCTGATCGGAGAGACCGAAAATATCACATTCGGTATTTTTTGTCGTTTTCCAAAGAATAAAATCGCTCTCACCGCGCTGGCGGTAATATATGTCGTAGGAAGCTTCGCCGCAGGGAAGCCATTCGAAATGAATGGAATCCGTTTGCGGTACGACGCGGCAAATATAAATATCTCCGACCTCCGTCAGAAACGGACGGTACGGACGGTAACTCCATGTAGATGAGCCTTTCATAAACGATCCTTTCTGCGCTTTTCGGCGCGCTTGGTTTTTCTCGTTTCTATTTTAGCAAAAAATCGGTTGAAAATCAACCTCCGTAGGAAACATTTGCGTATTTTCTTGACAGTCCGCTTTTCTTTTTGGTATAATGAAAATATCAAAATCCTGATTTGAAAGGAAAGGCGGCTTTTATGGAAAATACAAAGATCATTCGTGAAAATTATACGGCGGAGCTGGAGGCTCCCGAGATTTACGTGGACAATGAGAAGCGCAGAAGAAGCGGACATATGTCTCACGCAATGGCGGAATTTGCTCCGAACACTTTTATCGACTTCAACTCGAACTGCTCGGCTGTTCTTTGGAATGGGCATATGCCTTACGGATGGGTGGAATATCGCATTTCCGAGGACGCCGGAAAGACGTATTCCGACGTTTATACTCTGCAATATTCGATGGATGAATTTCTCGATGGCGTAACGATGATCTCCGTTGAAAAAGCCGTTGCGTGTGATGACGGCACGATCGTTGCGCTTTGTCTGCGTAATGACGGTACGCATAAATATCGCTGTGAGCCTTGGGATACGCCTACCTTCATCACGAGTAAGGATGGGGGAAAAACGTGGTCTGAGCCGAAGGTATATTCTCCATACAGAGGAAGAACCTACGACGCTTTCTGTTATGACGGCGTGATTTACGTATATCATCTTTGCAACGAGCATTTTACGGGAACCTTGCCCGAGCATCAGTATCGACTTTATAAGAGCTACGACAACGGGCAGACCTTCGAGGAGGCTTCCGTATTGCCGATCGATCCCATCGGCAGAGGCTACGGTTCCATTCTGATGGATGACAATAAGGTGCTTCATGCTTACGCTTATAACGTCAACGCCGAAGAACAGATGGATCATGCGGTCAGCTACGATTTCGGTCAGACGTGGACGCTTTTGGAGCCTTGTTATCTTGCGAAGGGGATCCGCAATCCGCAGACTGCGCTCATCGACGGCATTTACGTGCTTCACGGAAGAGCGGGCGGACTCAAGGGCTTCGTTCTCTATACCTCCGAGGACGGCTCTCATTGGGATGAAGGAACCATGCTCGTGCGCAAAGAGGGCGTTTCCGCTTATTATTCCAATTATATCAATCTCAAGGACGAAAAAGGCAATTTCCTTCTCATCCAGTATTCCGAGAGCTACGACGGTAACCGCGTGAACGTTATGCACCAGAAGCTCCGCATTGTGAAAAAGAGATGATATGAGGCAAATCGTTTGATTTGGCTATAAAAGTATAATGCCGAGGGTGATCGACCGATATGGTCGCTTGCTCTCGGCATTGCTTTTTCCCATATGCATACTTTTTTTGAAAAATATGTTATAATAATAAAAAAGCTTGTAAGATTTTCTTTTTATCGGAGTCTTATAGATGAAGGAGGTGATAGAGTGACGGATTTTGAGAGGGTTTACGACACGTATTTCAACGATGTTTATTTGTATATCTTGAGGCTCTCGGGCAACGAGCATCTTGCAGAAGAGATAACGAGCGATACGTTTTTCAAAGCGATGAAGTCGATTGATGAATTCCGCGGAGATTGCGACGTGCGCGTTTGGCTCTGCCAAATAGCGAAGAACTGCTATTACTCACACATCAAGAAAAGCAATCGTACTGAGCAGGTTGATGAAGCTGAACTACAAGAAATTCCCGACCTCGCTCTAGGAGTGTCGGAAGAATACGAACGGCGCGACGATATTGAGCGGATACAAAAGATATTGCACGATGTGGGAGAGCCATACAAGGAAGTATTTATGTGGCGAGTGTATGCGGAGCTTTCTTTTAAGCAGATCGCTCAGATCTTCGGAAAGAACGAGAATTGGGCTTGTGTCACCTATCATCGAGCGCGAAAAATAATCAAAGAAAGATTGGAGGAAAAGAACGGTGAAAACTGAATGTAGTGTAGTAAGAGATCTGCTACCGCTTTACGTTGAAGATATGGTTAGTCCCGAAACTGCACAGTACGTTAAAACTCATTTAGCGGAATGTTCCGAGTGTCAATCCGAGCTTGATAGTTTGAAAGAGGGAGAGGGATTGACAAATATCGAAAAGAAGTCAACAGCGAACACGGAAGATGCAAAGCCATTCAAAACAATAATGAAGCGAATGAACAGACAGTTCTATTCGATAGCTTATGCCGCACTTATCTTTTTGATTTTCCTCGGCTTTGGATGGACGGGTGGAGAAAATTTGATGTATAACAGCTTGATTATGCCCGTTGTTGGTATCTTCGGATATTATGTGTTCCGATGGAAAGCAATTTACAAAGTTCCGATCCTTCTCTTGATAATTGATACCTTTGTATGCTTATTTAAGTTGGTTGATCTTGATCTTTACTCCTCGTTCTTGTGGACGATTATTTACAGCATCTTTGTATTTGTGGGTATCGCTATTGCGTTCCTCCTGCACTTTGCCTTTAGAAAGGAGAAGAACAGATGAAGAAACGAATATTGAAAATAGCAGCACTTGTATTTGCTCTTTCTCTGATCGTAGGTGTATGTGTATTTGCTAATGCGCTTGTTGGAAATCCTATTTCAAAAGCGGTTGCTAAGAACACGGCAGAGAAGCATCTTGAGGAAATATATGCAGATAAAGATTTTGAGCTTGAACGTGTAACCTTCAGCTTTAAGGATGGATATTACCACGCATTTATTTACTCTCCGAGCAGCATAGATAGCGACTTTACACTCGTGATAGATATGTGGGGAAATTTACGAAGCGATTCTTACAGCGATCGTGTTCTTTCCGGTTGGAATACTGCCGATAGAGTAGGCAGGGATTATAGAGCAGCAGTAGATAAAGTATTTGATAGCCAAGCGTTTCCTTATAACGAACATATTGGATACGGTGATTTTGAATTCTATCCCCGAGTACAGCTTGAGGAATACTCCGTACCCGAGTATGCGCTGATTACCGAAGACCTGACGCTTGATGCGTTTTATGATGTTAACGAGCTTGGTGCTAAACACGGAAAGCTGACAATCTATATTGATGATGATACGGTTTCGTATGAGAGATTATCGGAAATCTTGCTTGACATAAGAAGAATATTTGATGATTCCGGCGTTAAGTTCTACGTAATTGATTGCGTACTTGAATATCAAAAGAATGAGGATAGTAGCAA
>JAZRLQ010000110.1:0-3886 GCA_045646925.1 Eubacteriales bacterium | reverse complement strand
AAGAAGGTGGCGTACACTTTTTTACCGTCAACAAAATAAACGTTTTTATCGCCTTCGGCAAGTGCGCGTTCATATGTTTCAGCAATCACATCACGGCGCGCGGGACCTGAAAGATCGCGCAGACTTCCGTAGCCGGGACGGCTGCACATAATGATCGGAAGATCGGGCTGCGCGTCTCTGACGGTGCGGTAACCATTGTAATGCGTTGCCGCCAAATGCTCAACGGTCGGCGCGTTATGGTCGTAATCGTATACGAAAACACTCATATCGAGTCCCGCGATATAATCCATCATCGTTTGCTCGCCCTTCGCGCTTCCCGAGAAGCCGAGATTCCAGATATCCGTGTCGAATCTTCTGGAAAGAACGCTGATGTAGTCGGTTGCGGGAGTGGTCGCGGAAGCGCCCTGCGTGATGGAAGAGCCGTAGAAAACGACGGGCTTGTCGTCTCTCTTATAGCCGTTCCACTTTTCAACCTTTGCATCGTTCTGCAAACCGATCTCCAAGGATTTTACGCCGCAGTAAAGAGGCATATGGATCACGATCTCTCTCATCTCGCGGTTCGGGAAGGTGACGATGGAGTCGTAGCCTTCGTTCTTTCTCATATCGGGGATGAAGCTTCCGTAATATACGAGTTTGCCTTCCTTACGAATGTAGAGATTGAGTCCTGCGGAGCCTGCCAGAGCCATGTGAGGCATTTTCCAAAGAGAAGGTCTGCGGTAAGAGATCGCAACGCAATCGGAATCCGTTGCAAAGCAAACACGTCCGCCCGCCGTGTTGGTTGCAAGCTCCTCAACCCCCTGATTGACCGTCTTTGCCACCTCGTGCGGCATACGGCGGTAAAGACCGTCTTCAAAACGAACACCGTAGATCTTGAAGGGTGCATTCGTGGGATCGTACCAAACAACGTCGTCTCTTCCAATGGCGGTGTTGACCGCCAACGCTTTGTCGATCGAAGAAATATCTGCCATAATAAAAATCTCCTTCTAATATATATCCATATCTGATTGCCGACAGAATGGCAATTCTTTATATTCATTCTACCTTTTTATTAGGAGAATGTCAAGAAATATCCGCTTTTTCCTTGCGCTCGTGTGAAAAATGTGGTAAAATGAGCGTACTCTCTCTTATATATGAAAGGATACCACCGTGAAAACGATCAAATTATACGAACAGGACGGAATGCTCTTCGCATTCCGCGCCAATATCATCAAAGCGCAAGAGACCGAAAACGGCTATGCGATCATCCTCGACCGAACCGCATTCTTCCCCGAGGGCGGCGGACAGACCGCCGATACGGGCTACATCGGCTCCGCGCGTGTCACCGACGTTCAGATCAAGGATGACGAAATCCTCCATTTCGTCGACCGTCTCCCCGAAGAAACAGAGGTTGAATGTAGACTCGACGATACCGATCGCTTCCGAAAAATGCAGAACCATCTCGGCGAGCATCTGCTCTGCGGCGCGATCCACAAGCTCTACGGCTACGAAAACATCGGCTTTCATCTCGGCGCAGATTATATGACCTTCGACATCAGCGGCCCGATGACCTCCGAGCAGATCCGCAAAGCAGAGCTCCTCGCAAACGAAGCCGTCGCGAAAAACGCGCCCGTTCGCTGTTACTATCCCGAAAACGTTTCCGCTCTCGAATATCGTGCGAAGAGCGAAAAGCTGGAATCCGTCTCCGACATCCGCATTGTCGAGGTCGAAGACTTCGACCGTTGCGCCTGCTGCGCGCCCCATCTTGACGAAGCGGGCAAGGTCGGACTCATCAAGATCGTCGACGCCATGAAATACAAGGGCGGCATGCGCTTCTGGGCGCTCTGCGGTTTCGACGCGCTTGCAGATTACGACGCAAGACTCACCGAGATCCGCAAAGTTTCTTCTCTGCTCTCCGCGAAGCCGACCGAGATCGCGAGCGCGGTGCAAGCCAAGCTCGATGAGATCACCGAGCTGAAAAAGTCTCTCGGCGCACTCAAAAAGGAGCTGCTCGCGCTCAAGCTGAACGCCATCGCGCAAACGGATGAGAACGTCTGTATTTTTGACGACACCATGGACGGAAACGCGCTCCGTGAATTTGCAACGGGTGGCGTAAAAAAGACGTCCGCGGTATTCGCGGTATTCTCCGGCTCGGACGAAGCGGGATATCAATTCGTCATCGCCTCCGAAAACGTCAAGCTCAAAGCGCAGATCCCCACGTACAAAGCAGCGCTTGGCGGCAAATGCGGCGGCTCCGACAAAATGCTCTTCGGTCATGCCGACGTGAAAAGAGAAACGATCGAAGCGTTTTTTCAGGCAAAGGCTTGACGATCCGTCTTAATTTTTTCAAAAAAGAAGAAAATTTTTTCGATTTTTTTGAAAAAACTATTGATTTTTTCATTTGATTGTGATAAAATATATTGGATTTTCGAGATTACGGAAATCTAATAAAATAATATTATGAATCCGCACACAGCGGCGGCGTGCGTTTGGTGCCACAAGGCCTTGCACGGCTATGTTCCGCGAGCTGTGGAGGAAAAACCAAGAAAAAGGAGACTATTATCATGGCAGTTATCTCTATCAAACAGCTGCTCGAAGCAGGTGTACACTTCGGTCACCACACAAGAAGATGGAACCCCAAAATGGCTGAATACATCTTCACTGAAAGAAACGGTATCTACATCATCGACCTTCAGAAGACCGTTGGCAAGATCGACGAAGCTTACAACTTCGTAAAAGAAATTTCCGCAAACGGCGGCGACCTTCTCTTCGTTGGTACGAAGAAGCAGGCTGCTGACGCAATCAAGGAAGAAGCTGAACGTTGCGGTCAGTACTATGTAAACGTTCGTTGGCTCGGCGGTATGCTCACCAACCACAAGACCATCAAGAGAAGCATCAACCGTCTCAACGCTCTCGAAAAAATGAAAGAAGAAGGCACCTTCGATCTTCTCCCCAAGAAAGAAGTTGCTAAGCTCACAAAAGAAATGGAAGACCTCGAAAAGAACCTCGGCGGTATCAAGAACATGGCAGGTCTCCCCGCAGCGATCTTCATCGTTGACCCCAGAAAAGAACACAACGCTGTTCTCGAAGCTAAGAAGCTCGACATCCCCGTAATCGCTATCGTTGACACCAACTGCGATCCCGACGATGCTGACTATATCATCCCCGGTAACGATGACGCGATCCGTGCGATCAAGCTCATCTCCGGTGTTCTCGCTGATGCCGTAATCGAAGGCAAGCAGGGCGAACAGACCACCGAAGCTCCCGCTGAAGAAGCTGAAGCTTAATTCAGAATTCTGACATTCCATCATATAGGAGGACACATAAAATGGCTAACATTTCCGCAAAAATGGTAGGCGACCTCAAAAAGAAGACCGGCGCAGGTCTTATGGACTGCAAACGCGCTCTCGTTGAAACCGACGGCGACGTTGATGCCGCTATCAAGATCCTCAGAGAAAAGGGTCTCGCTGCTGCTGCTAAGAAGGCAGACAGAATCGCTGCTGACGGTCTCGTTTCCGTTCTCAAGGACGGCAACACCGTTGCTATGGTTGAAGTAAACTCTGAAACCGACTTCGTTGCTAAGAACGCAACCTTCGTTGAATTTGTTCAGGGCATCCTCAGAACCGTTATCGCGTTCAAGCCCGCAACCATCGAAGAACTCAAGGCTTGCAAGTTCGACGGCACCGATTACACCGTTGAAGAAACCATCAAGGACAAGATCTACACCATCGGCGAAAACATCACTCTCCGCCGTTTCACCGTAATCGAAGGCAAACAGGGCGAACAGACCACCGAAGCTCCCGCTGAAGAATCCGCTGAAGCTTAATTCTTAAAATTACGATAATCCAACAAACAGGAGGACACATAAAATGGCTAACATTTCCGCAAAAATGGTAGGCGACCTCAAAAA
>JAZRLQ010000109.1:0-10730 GCA_045646925.1 Eubacteriales bacterium | reverse complement strand
ATGAAGCAGCTCACCCCCCTCACCGACGAGGGCGAATTCATCATGGACTTCACCATCTACGATGCAAAGCTCGCAGGCTTTGACAAATTCGTCATTATCATCAAGCCCGAAAACGAAGAGCTCTTCGAAGAAAAAATCGGCAGAAGACTCCGCGCAAACGGCATCGACATCCGTTACGCATATCAGAAGCAGGAGCTTCCCGAAGGCTTCGAGGTTCCCGCAGGCAGAGTGAAGCCCTTCGGCACGGGTCACGCGATCATGTCCGCAGGCAAGATCGACGACAACTTCGGCGTCGTTAACGCAGACGACTGCTACGGCAGAGACGCGTTCATGAAGCTCGCAAGCTTCCTCAAGGATGCAAAGGACGGCGAAAAGGCTCACTACTGCATGGTTGGCTATCAGGTTAAGAACACCCTCAGCAACAACGGCACCGTTTCCCGCGGCGTATGCCTCGCTGATGACGAATCCTATCTCGTAAAGGTTGAAGAGCACAAGAAGATCGAACGCAAGGATGACGGCGTGATCATCAACACCTTCGACGACGGCTCCGTATGCACCCTCACCGAAGATACCACCGTTTCCATGAACTGCTTCGGCTTCACCCCCTCCTTCTGCAACAATCTCTACGATATGTTCGTTGACTTCCTCAACGCAAACAAGGCAGACCTCACGAAATGCGAATTCTTCCTTCCCACCTGCGTACAGAATCTCATCGACAGCGGCGACGCTGACGTGAAGATCATCGGCTCCGACGCAGTATGGCAGGGCGTTACCAACAAAGAAGACAGCGAGATCTTCAGAAACTTCATGCGCGGCGAAAAAGAAGCAGGCGTATATCCCAAATATCTCTGGGAAGTTCGTTGATCCCGATATCACGAAAGCATCCATTGCGGCAACCGAAAGGTTGCCGCTTTTATTATGCCATTTACGCAACGTTTGCGTAACATTCCACAAAAACAGGTTGACTTTTTCCGAAAATATGATATGATAAAGTTGAAAATCATTTATCCGCCCACGGCGGATCCTGCGCGAGATCGCGGCGCAAAGCCGCGCTTTTCTTTTTCGCGCAAGCAAAAAACAAAGCCTTTATGATGGGAGGACCTGAACCATGGCTATTTCCACCTTGATCCTGGCGCTCAGAACCAAAGCCAAGCTCTCCGAAAAGGAATTCGCGGAACTGTTCGATATTTCCGAAGAAACGCTTGCAGATTGGGAATCCGGAGCGAAAACACCTGAGATCCAACACATCGTCCGCATTGCGAAGCATTTTCATATTTCCGCGGACAAGCTTCTCGATTCCGGCATGACGGAATCCAAAGAATTCCCGAAGGGAAACGAAATGAAGCCCAATTACGAAAAGCTGCCCGAATGGGAGCTTTATTCCAAATCTCTGCATTACGAATATATGCAATGTATAGAAGAAGGACTCGATATCGCGCAGTACAAGAAGCTGTTTGACGCGATCGGCGCTCTGCCTGCCAACGATTATAAGGAGCGCATGGCTGACGTTCTTTTCGATTTCATTTCCCGCGCGGGTACCGTCGAGGGCTACCCCTACGTCGAGCCCTCCGACCTTGAAGGCATCCTCGCGCTCTGTGAGGAATATCCGCTGAAGGCGAAAACACTCACCGAGGACGAGCTTCGCGAAAAGCTCCGCGGCGCATGGTACGGCAGAATCTGCGGATGTCTGCTCGGCAAGCCCATAGAGGGCGTTCTGTGCGACGATCTGACGAGACTCCTCAAGGACACCGGAAACTATCCGATGACGAGATATATTCTCAACAGTGAGCTGACCCCCGAAATGTTCGAGTATTGCCACGGCAGACTCCAGAAAAAGGGCTACGCCGACGTGATCGAATGTGCGCCCGTGGACGACGACACCAACTACGTCGCGCTCGCGCAGGTGCTGATCCGCAAGTACGGATTCGACTTCCGTCCCGACCACGTCGCGCAGATCTGGATGGAGCGCCAGGGCAAGAACGCTTACTGCACCGCTGAAAGAATCGCTTACTGCAACTTCATGCGCGGTCTCAGACCTCCCTATTCCGCAATGCATAAAAACAGCTACAGAGAATGGATCGGCGCGCAGATCCGCGGCGACTACTTCGGCTACATCAACCCCGGCGATCCCAAGACCGCGGCAGATATGGCTTGGAGAGACGCGTCCATCTCCCACGTTAAAAACGGCATCTACGGCGAAATGTTCGCCGCAGCCATGATCGCTTGCGCCGCCGTGACCGACGGCATCGAGGACATCATCCGCGGCGGTCTCGCTTACGTGCCGACAACCTCCAGACTGTACGAAAAGATCACGCAGATCATCGACGATTATCACAACGGCACGGGCTTCTACGAAGCGATCGAAAAGCTCAAGACCGAATACGATCCGACAAACTCTCACGGCTGGACGCATACCATTCCCAACGCCGCGATCGTCGTTCTGGCGCTCCTCCACGGCGAAGGCGATTTCAGCAAATCCATCTGCCGCGCGGTCGAGGTAGGCTACGACACGGACTGCAACGGCGCTACCGTCGGCTCGATCATGGGTATCAGAGGCGGCTATTCCGCGATCGGAGACGTTTGGACGGCTCCCACGCGCGGCAAGCTGGCAACCTCCATTTTCGGTGTCGGCACGCTCGATATTGACAAGGCGGTCGAAAGAACGATGAAACACATTACGGGCGACCTCGATCAAGAAGAAAGGAACTGAGATATGGCTTTTTCCGATAATATTTACAGATTGAGAAGAGCGCAGGGACTCTCCGAAAAAGAATTCGCTTCCCTGTTTTCCGTATCCGAGGAAGCGGTGCGCGCATGGGAAAACGACGGCGAATATCCCGACCGTGAAACGCTCTTCACCATTGCCAAGCACTTCAACATGACCTGCGACGAGCTTCTTATCAAAAATCCCTACGCAGACGAGGATCTTCCGCGCGGAAAGGCGATCCTTCCCGATTTCCATCCCGACGATATCGCGGACACCTACACGGATTCCCTCATCTACGAATATATGCAGAGCATTCGCGAGGGACGTGACGCAGGACAGTACAACAAGCTTCTGCTCGCCATCCGCAAAATGCCCGCAGGCATTCACAGAGAAAAAATGGCGGACATCCTCTTTGAAGCGTTGCAGAATTGTCGTTTGCGCGACGATTTCCGATTCATCGAGCCCTCCGACCTCGAAAACATCAAAAAATACCGTCTGCCGTACGAATTCGAAAGAAAAGAGCTCTCCGAGGATACGCTCCGCGACAAGATCAAGGGCGCGTGGCTCGGCAGGATCTGCGGTTGTCTGCTCGGCAAGCCCATCGAGGGCATCGGCTTCGACGATCTCGAAAAGCTTCTGAAGATGACAAGCAACTATCCCATGAACCGCTATATCACGGCAAAGGATCTGACCGCGGAAATGCAGAAGGAGAACAAGCTCCCCGTACGCAGATCCTCTCTTGCGGACAGAGTTTCCTGCGCTCCCTGGGACGACGATACCAACTACGTCGTTCTCGCGCAATGCCTGATCGAAAAATACGGACGCGATTTCACCCCCGCCGATATGGCGCAGAACTGGATCGCGCTTCAGGGCAGAAACGCATACTATACCGCAGAGCGCGTGGCGTTCCGTAACTTCATCAACGGCTACAAGCCGCCGTTCTCCGCAATTTATAAGAACCCCTATCGCGAAATGATCGGCGCGCAGATCCGCGGCGACTACTTCGGCTACATCAACCCCGGCGATCCCGAAAAGGCTGCCGAAATGGCATTCCGCGATGCTTGTATCTCCCACGTTAAAAACGGCATCTACGGCGAAATGTTCGTTGCGGCGATGATCGCCTGCGCGGCGGTCACGGACAATATGGCGGACATCATCCGCGGCGGTCTCGCGCAGATCCCCGCAACCTCCCGTCTCTATGACAAGATCGACCGCGTGATCAAGGATTACAACAACGGCGTTTCCCGCGAGGAAGCGTATGCGCGCGTCAAGGAGGAATACGTCATCACGGATTCTGACAGCTGGCTCCACACGATCTCCAACGCCGCGATCGTTGTCATCGGTCTTCTCTACGGCGAAGGCGATTTCGGCAGATCCATCTGCGCCGCCGTCGAGGTCGGCTACGATACGGACTGCAACGGCGCGACCGTCGGCTCCGTCATGGGCATGAGAAACGGCACCGCAGGCATTGGCGAGGAATGGAGCGCTCCCGTTGCGGGCAAGCTGGAAACCACCATTTTCGGCATCAGCGTCATCGACCTCGACGAAGCCGCCGAAAAGACCATGAAGCATATGCCGCAATAATTTCATTAAACAAAACTAAAAGCCGATATGGATCGATGTTCCATATCGGCTTTTTCTATTCTTTATGCAATAAATCCCCCGTCCGCCGTCAGAGTCTGTCCCGTGATGAACGAAGCCTTGTCACTCGCGAGAAAGAAGATCGCTTCTGCGATCTCGCGAGGCTCTGCGATCCTGCCGAGAGGCGTCTTTTCGGCAAGCTCATCCATGGTGTCCTCGTCGTAGCAAGCGTTCATTTCCGTATCGGTCACGCCGGGCGCCACGCAATTCACGCGGATATGCGAGGGAGCAAGCTCCTTTGCAAGCGCCTTCGTCATTCCGATCACGGCGGCCTTGGACGCGGAATAAGCGACCTCACCCGAAGCGCCCGCAACGCCCCACATGGACGAAACGGTGACGATCGAGCCGCCGCCCGCGGAGATCATTTCCTTTGCCACCGCCTGCGCGAGAAAGAAAACGCCCTTTGTATTGACGGAGAATACGCGGTCGTATTCCTCCTCCGTCGTCTGCGTGAAGAGCGCGGGGAGAGAAACGCCGGCATTGCAAACGAGCGCGTCGATCCCGCCGAATTCCATCAGCGCCTTTGCGACGGTTCTTCGGCAATCGGAGAGACTTTCCATATCCATCTGAAACGTAACGGCGCGAACGCCGAACGCTTCCGCTTCTTTGGCAACGGAGCGCGCCTCCTCCACCCTCGTTCTGTAGCAAAGGAGAAGATCGTATCCGTTTTCGGCAAATATAAGGGCGCAAGCCTTCCCTATGCCGCGGGAAGCGCCCGTGATAACAGCAGTTTTTCTCATAGCAAAAAACATTGCCGCAGAAACACCGATCGGTATTTCTGCGGCAACCCTTCATCAAAATCAGTTATTAATACATTTCAACGTACTGGTCGCGTGCTGCGCCTACGGAAACGTATTTAACGCGGCATTCGGTCAGCTTTTCGATGTATTCAACGTAGCGGATCGCCGCTTCGGGAAGCTCTTCTTTGGTACGGCAACCGGAAATATCGCAGCCCCAACCGTCAACGTATTCGATAACGGGCTTTGCTTCTGCGAGTTTTACGCGGTCAGTCGTGAAGGTGGTCGTCTGCTTGCCGTCGATTTCGTAAGCAACGCAAACGGGGATCTGCTTCATGTAGCTGAGAATGTCCATCTTGGTAAGAGCGATTTCGGTAGCGCCCTGAATACGAACGCCGTATTTGGAAGCAACAACGTCGAACGGACCAACTCTGCGAGGTCTGCCCGTAGCTGCGCCGTATTCACCGCCTGCTTTTCTGAGCTCTTCTGCTTCTTCGCCGAACCATTCAGCAGTGAAGGGTCCTTCGCCTACGCAGGTGGAGTAAGCCTTCATGATACCGAGAACGTAGTCGAGACGGCATCCGGGAACGCCTGCGCCAATGGGAGCGTAAGCCGCGATGGTGGGAGAAGAGGAGGTGTAAGGATAGATACCGAAGTCAATGTCACGAAGCGCGCCGAGCTGAGCTTCGAACATGATGTTCTTTCCGTCTGCATTTGCGTTGTAGAGATATTCACAAACGTCGCAAACGAAGGGCTTCAGAATGTCACCGTAGGTACGGAGCCAATTCATCATTTCGTCAATATCGCTGGGTTCAGCTTTATAAACGCCTTCAATGGTGAGGTTCTTGAACGCAACGAGGTCTTTTACCTGTGCGTAGAGAACTTCATCGGTAGCGAAGAGGTCGCACATACGAAGTGCTTTTTTCATGTATTTATCGCCGTAAACGGGGGAGATACCGCGTCCTGTGGAGCCGTATTTTTTATCGGCAAGGCGCGCTTCTTCCAGACGGTCAAGGCGAACGTGGTAAGGCATACAAATAACAGCTTTGTCACTGATCTTAAGATTCTCAGGGGTAATTACGATACCGCCGGCACGAAGATTATCGATCTCGCCGCAAAGGTGCTGCATATCAATAACCATACCGTTACCCATAACGTTAACTACCTCGGGACGGAGGATACCGGAAGGAAGCAGATTGAGGATAAACTTTCCTCTTTCATTGATAACGGTGTGTCCCGCATTGTTGCCGCCCTGATAGCGGCAAACGATGTCGCTTTTTTCAGCGAGCAAATCGACCATACGGCCTTTGCCTTCATCGCCCCAGTTGATTCCGACAACAGATGTAAGCATAATAATTCTATCTCCAATCGACTTTGTAATTTTGTCCCGTGCATACGAGTACATTTTATTATACCATCAGATTGTCCGGATTGCAATACTTCCGACCGAATTTTTCCAAAAAATTTAAAAAACTTGTTTTTTCACCGCGTTTCCTTGACTTAAACGCAAAAATATGATATAGTAAACATGACGGAAGATCGGATTTTTCGCGCGAGAAAACAAAGCACCATGTATAAATTGCCAAAAACGATTTTCAAAAAGGAGGTGAACGAAATGGGATTCAAAACAAAAAAGCTCCCCTCTTGCATTGCCTTTGTCGATTTCGAGCATTGGTATATCGGACTCGAGCGTCAATACGGCGTCAAGCCCGATCTGCAGGCATGGAAGGAAGAGCTTTCAAAAAATTACGAGGTCGAAGAGATCGCCGTGTTCGGTGACTTTTCCAATTCCGGACTCCGCGGCGAGCTGGACAAGCTCCGCAACGTCACGCCGATGATCTTCGATACGAAAAATTCAAGCGAGCATTACAAAAAGGACTTCACGGATTTCATCATGCTCGACTATATCTATCAGAAAGCCATGACGAAAAAGAACATTGATGCCTTCGTTATCTTTACGGGCGACGGCCATTTCTCCTCGGTCGTTCGTTTTATTATCAATCAATGTCACAAGACCGTCGGCATTTACGGCGTCACGGGCGCGGTTTCGGCGCAGCTCAAGCTCTCTGCTTCCTGGCACCACGAGATTCCGTCCGACTCCGAGGTCTACAGAACGTATTACAAACTGATCGCGAAAAACTTCGATTATCTGACCGTCCACAGAGAGTTCGGTATCAACGCTACCCCCGAAAAGATCGTAGAAAGGATCTCCCAGAAGCACAATATCGAAAAAGTAGAGATTGCCAAGGCGCTCTGCCAAATGCTCGATGACGGCTACATCTACAAAGCCGTCGTCAAGGACGAGAAAAACCAGAAGCTCTCGATCCTGAAGCCAAACTGGGATCTGCTCGCCAGAGATAAGCTTTGGAAGCATTAAGTAATATTGCCAACGTTACGTCGACAATATTGCAACGAGATATCTCGCCGTCGGGGCGAAATGTGATATTTTGGCTTTGCCCAAGTGAAATTCGCGCTACGTGAATTTCAAAACTATTATATTTTCACTTATAGGATAGGAATTCAAATGAAGGAACGTCTGTACGGTCTCTTAAAAGCCAAGCTCTTTGACCATATTTTTTCTTTGATCCTGGCTTTTGCTACACCAATCATTCTGTATTTTTTATTATTTGACGAGGGCTCTGCATATCCGCCATTGATATATATGTTGGCGGCGCTCTGCCTCTTCGCCATATTCAACGCCGTCAAGGATCTGAGCCGATCCGCAAAGGACTATTTCGTTTATATGCGGAATCAGACCTGCGAAGAAATCACGGGAAAAGTCGTTTCCATCCATAAGGAACGCGGAAAAAATTCTCATGAATATCCCGTTGTCCAAGAGGAAAAAACAAAAGCGGAATTGATCCTAAAGATCCCCAACGCCAAGGATATTATTCTGAACAGAAAATACAAATTTCTCTATCTGGAAAACACAAAGCTCGCTGTGATCGCCCAAACCGTTTGGGAAGATCCAAACAATGACGACGACGAGTATTGGACACCGCCGAAAGCGGACACCTGGGAGGATTCCGAGGACGAATATTGGACTCCCCCGGAAAGCGACAGCGAGTCGGTATAATTCAAACGTTACTTTATGTTCATAAAAATCCCCGAACCAGCGGTTCGGGGATTTTTTATACCAATCAAAAATGCATTCCCTCGTCCCCGAGATCCCAGAGCAATCTGCCGAGAACGTATTTGTCGCGGATATCCTTCGCCATAAGGAACGCTTCGCTCCAGACTTCCTCCGTCAAGCCCAGCTCCGAGGGCGACGTCGGATGACCGATATCCTTCATGAAGGCCTCCAGCTCTTCGGAGCGCGGAAGCTTTTTTACGATCTCCGCGAACGCGTCCCAATTTTCGAGGATCTTTTCCAAACGAACGGTGTGCTTCGCTTTATCGTATTTTTGCTCCTTCGCCTCCCCCGCGATCATGCTTTCCGCGCCGTGACCGAGCTTTTCACGGAGATACGCGTTCCATTTTTCATGATCGTAAGAGGAAACTGCGGCAAGCGCTTTTTCGCGGTCGGGCTCTTTTGCAAAGAGCTTTTCGTATGCGCGAACAGTCGTCAACGTGGCAACCGCGCACTGAATGCCGTGGAAATCCGAGGGAGTTCCCCATTCGAGCGCGCGCATATCCACGATATGCGAAATATAATGCTCCATGCCGGACGCGGGACGGGAAATCTCCGCGTAATTCATGGCAATACCGGAGATCACGAGCGCCTCCATCACGGAAAGGATCGCCCTTTTGTCACCGCCAACCGCCGCCTTCGCGTCGCGAACGCACTGCGCGAGAGAATCCTTCACGATATCCGCGATCGTCGCGCAATAGAAATCGCCGACGAGTATATGCGCGATCTCCCATTCAACAATACTCACGTACTTCGCGAGAATATCGCCAATACCCGAAAGGATCATACGCTTCGGCGCGTGGATCAGAATCTCGGGATCCGCGATCACAGCCTCGGGACATTTGGAATTCAGAGAGATCTTGAGTCCGCTTCTCTCCATCGAGGATGAGGCGGAGGCAAAGCCGTCCATCGAGGGCGCAGTCGCAACGATGATATCGGGAACCTTTTTTGCGGCGGCAACGATCTTGCAGGTATCGTTGAGAACGCCGCCTCCGACCGCGATCACGGAATCGCAGGCAACGTCGCAATACATAAACGCTTCCCCGACCGTTCTCTCGTCGGGCGCAGGCTTCTCACTCGACATCACGTGAAGCGAAAAGGCAATGCCCGATTTTTTCAGCACCGCCTCCACTTTTTCACCTGCCGCGCGGTAGGTGTTGGGATCGCAAAGCACAAAGGGGCGCTTGCACCCGTATTTATTCAAAAGCGCGGGAAGCTTTTCGATCGCATTTTCCTCCGCAATGTAATCGCGAAGCAAACCGAAATGCCTCTTTCCGCAAGAGGGACATACCGCCCCGTCGTTTTTCATCAGATCCTTCAACTGAACGCTCATAAAATATTCCTTCCCATCAAAGTTTTTCTACAGTATACCATATCCCGCTCCGTTTTTCAATACAAAAAGGCGAGGAACTTTCGTTCCCCGCCTTACGTTAAGGAGATTTATTGGTTTACCACTTTGTCGGAATACCGTCCACATAGTGCCAATATTGATTCTCAATATCGACGGGCTCTGTTTCGCTGTAATAATAAATCGTTCCAAAACTTAACGTAACCATATTTCCGGAATTCACCTCACCCCATTCGTTTACTGATCCTCCAAAATAGACAGTAGGTAAGCCAGTGAACGCATACCAGCCGATGCTGCTCACACTATTAGGAATAATAATAGAGGTCAATCCGTCACAATGGTAGAACGCATAGTCGGAAATGCTGACAACAGTGCCGTCTGAAGGAATTACGCTATTCATACAACCGGCAAGCAATTTTTTGCCCTCGGTTTCAATCAAGCAATTTCCCTCGCTATGGTATATTGGATTACCCTCCTCAACTATAATCTCTGTCAAGCCAGAACAACCGGAAAATGCGGCATAGCCAATGCTGGTCACGCTATCGGGAATGGAGATAGAGGTTAGGTTAGTGCAATAGTAGAATGCAGAATCACCGATAATAGTCACACTATTGGGAATAGCAATGTCAATCAAACCGACGCAAGTATAAAACGCCTGCTCACCAATACTTGTTACGCTATTGGGAATAGCGACAGAAGTCAAACCAGTACAATAAGCGAATGCAGAGGCACCAATGCTATTCACACCATCAGAAATGACGATAGAAGCCAAATCGGTGCAATAATAAAATGCACGCTCTCCAATACTTGTTACCCTATACCACGTATCATCCTTCTGGAATACCGCAGGAATCACAAGATTCTCTCCATCTTTCCCGGCATATCCAATTTGCTCACGATTATCAGCCGTAACCTCAAAGGGTACTGGAATGATTGCTTCCGTATACGTGTCACCGCAGGCAGAGCAAGTATAGGTAGCATATCCATCCTCGGTGGCGGTAGGAGGAATTACGACACTATCATAATTATGACCCAATGCATTCACAATTTCTTGGGCGATCAAAACCTCTCCGCAGGCAGAACAATGTTTGCCTTCGGTCAAACCAGTTTCGGTGCAAGTGGGATCCACTGCGTCATCGATTACCTCGGTGTGAGGCAGAGTATCGA
>JAZRLQ010000108.1:0-2135 GCA_045646925.1 Eubacteriales bacterium | reverse complement strand
ATATGCAAAGACCGAACACAATGAAGCGGCTCCCGCGCAGCACGAGCTGGCTCCCGTTTTCACAACCACAAACATCGCGGCTGACCACAATCAGCTGACTATGGAGCTTATGCAGAAGCTCGCAAAGAAGCACGGCATGGTCTGCCTCCTGCACGAAAAGCCCTTCGCAGGCGTTGCCGGAAGCGGTAAGCATAATAACTGGTCCATGTCCACCAACACGGGCATAAACCTTCTCAATCCCGGCGAAACGCCGTATGAAAACGCGCAGTTTCTTCTTTGCCTTTGCGCCGTGATCAAGGCGATCGACGAATATCAGGATCTGCTCCGCGCCTCCGTTGCCTCCGCAGGTAACGATCACCGTCTCGGCGCGGCGGAAGCGCCCCCTGCGATCGTCTCCATGTTCCTCGGTGACGAGCTGACCGCCATCCTCAACGCGATCGAAAAGGACACCTCCTACAACGCGCAGGAAAAATCTCTCATGCGTGTCGGCGTTCACGTTCTCCCCAAATTCCCCAAGGACACCACCGACAGAAACAGAACCTCTCCCTTTGCTTTCACGGGAAACAAATTCGAGTTCCGTATGCTCGGCTCCTCCGAATCCATTTCGGACTGCAATACCGTCATCAATACCGCCGTCGCGGAATCGCTCGCGCAGTTTGCGGACGTGCTTGAAAAGGCGGACAATTTCGAAACCGCTCTGCACGATCTGATCGTTCAGACGATCCGCAAGCACGAGAGAATCATCTTCAACGGAAACGGTTACGACGATTCCTGGATCAAGGAAGCAGAAAAACGCGGACTTCTGAATCTGCGCTCCGCGCCCGAGGCGATCCCCTGCCTCATCGCAGAAAAGAACATCGAGCTTTTCCGCAAGCACAAGGTCTTCACGGAAAGAGAGATCCGCGCAAGATACGAGATCCAGCTTGAAACCTACGTCAAGGTACTCAATATCGAAGCGCTCACCATGGTCGACATGGTATACAAGGACATCCTCCCCGCCATCAGCAAATACGGCAGCGATCTCGGCAACGCGATCATCAACAAAAAGAATGCTCTCGCAAATCTCCCCTGCCTCTACGAAACGGAAACGCTGAACGTGCTCTCCAATCTGACTGATTCCATTTATAACGGTGTCAAGGCGTTGGAACACGCGATCAAGGAAGCAAAAACCTGCACCGACAACTATGCATTGGCAAAAGCGTTCGAAACGGAAGTTCTTCCGAAAATGAAGGCGATCCGCGCCACCGTCGACCACGCAGAATGCATGACCGGAAGCGAAGCTTGGCCGTATCCGACCTATGCGGATCTGCTCTTCGGTGTCAGATGATCTCCACATATATGATTTAAGAAAGGATTCCGATTATGAATTTTGAAGCTTGGGTAAAACCCCATCTGGAAAACGGAAAGGGCTATATCGCCTATAATTTCAACCTCTATGAATTGGACGAGGACTACTTCGGCGCAGAGCTCGTCGCTTCGACCGCTTACGACCCCGAGGATGACGATTGGGCTTGCGAAACCGTTTTCTCCTCCGGCGACGAATTGTTTGAATACAATTCTGCAAACTGGGAAACCGCTCTCAAGGAATTTCTCGCGCTCGTCAGCGAGATGATCGAAAAAGACGGCATCGCCATCTTCGGCGACAAGGTCGAATTCGTCACCGCAGGCTTTATCGACGGCGCGCTCGAAGTCGTTTACAGCAAAAACGATTGATCTGAAAAGTAAAAAGCTCCTTTGCGGCAAAAATGCGCAAGGGAGCTTTCTGCGCTTTCTGACGAATAAAAAAGCCGATATCGTGCTGAAAATGGATAACGGCGTCCTTTATACGTAAACGAACCGAGCGGAGAAACGTGTTTTCTCCGCTTTTTTCCGCATTTTTTCAATATCTCGTCCAACGTGCGAAAATCCGCATTGACAAATGCGTTTTTTTCCTGTATAATACAAGGTGAAATACATTTTTTATGGCATGAAACTACGCAGAAATCATCTTCGTTTTCAAAAAGTCAAATCATAAATTTTCAGGAGGATTTTTCCATGGAACAAACCAAGCTTGCCATGTTGACCGAAAAAGCTCGCGCGATCCGTCTCGGCGCAGTTGAAGCGGTCTACAGCGCTTCTTCCGGTCACCCCGGCGG
>JAZRLQ010000107.1:0-48464 GCA_045646925.1 Eubacteriales bacterium | reverse complement strand
TCACAGAACGACATGGCTACGATCCGACCTCAATCAAAAAGGGCTGCAAGAAGGCTTCCGAGGCAGCAGCAGCTATCGGTATCGGTCTTCAGGCTTTCTGTATCCCCGGCTCCGTTGCTGAAAACCGCAAGGTTGGTCTCGGCCATGGTAACCTCGGCAAAATGCTTCTCTCCGAAGAAACAGAATGCTTCTGCTTCCTCGCAGGCCACGAATCCTTCGCAGCTGCTGAAGGCGCGATCAAGATCGCTCTCAACGCTAACAAGGTTCGTAACAAGCCGCTCCGCGTTATCCTCAACGGTCTCGGTAAGGACGCTGCTATGATCATTTCCAGAATCAACGGCTTCACCTACGTTCAGACCGCTTTCGATAACAACACCGAAGAAGTTACCGTTGTTAAGGAAACTCCCTACTCCAAGGGTCCCCGCGCAGACGTTAAGTGCTACGGTTCCGACAACGTTCCCGAAGGCGTTGCAATCATGAAGCTCGAAAACGTTGGCGTTTCCATCACCGGTAACTCCACCAACCCCACCAGATTCCAGCACCCCGTTGCAGGTACCTACAAGAAGTGGGCTGTTGAAAACGGCGTAAGCTACTTCTCCGTTGCTTCCGGCGGCGGTACCGGCCGTACCCTCCACCCCGATAACATGGCTGCTGGTCCTTCCTCTTACGGTATGACCGACACCATGGGCCGTATGCACTCCGACGCGCAGTTCGCTGGTTCTTCCTCCGTTCCTGCTCACGTTGAAATGATGGGTCTCATCGGCGCAGGTAACAACCCCATGGTTGGTATGACTGTTGCTGTTGCAGTTGCTATCGAAGAAGCTTCCAAATAAGCTCCTGTCGTTAACTGAATAAAAGCAAAATTTTCCCACCCCTCGGAGAGATCCGAAAGGGTGGGATTTTTCATTACATAGGAAAGTGTCATCAGGAAATGCAAAATTGACCTTATAAACCCGCACCATAAAATTTTTTCATCCGCTTTTGGGAAAAGAACTTGATGAAGCGCGCAAAAATTGCTATAATAAATATAGTAAATACTTGCTTGTGACAAGCAGAAAGGAACCTCTTATGAAAAATACATTCGATGAATCCAAAATCGTGTTTTCTTTTGCCGCGATCAGCGACATTCATATGTGCAACGACAATGCGGGCCGCGATAAGGCTTTTTTCACAAACGCGCTCACGCAGATCAAAGAATTCGGAGGCGTTGACGCGATCCTCGCTGTCGGCGACCTGATCAACGCAGGCGGCTACGGCGGCAAATTCGAACAGATCTACGTTTATAAAAAGGTATATGAAAGCGTTTTCGATCCAAAGGAAATGCCCATGATCTTCGCCGTCGGCAACCACGACGTACATTGGAGCGCGGAATCGAAAACGGAAGCCGCTAAGCTCAACGAAATGCTCGGTCCCGATTACTTTTTGAAGGACGTTGACAAAACCATTCTGGAAACGGAGGGCAACCGTCATTGCGTGGTGAACGGTTACCATATCATCACCCTGCTCCCCGTTACCTATACCGACGTTACTTATACGCAGGCAACGAAGGATTGGCTTGACAAAACGCTCGCTGAGATCACGACCGAAAATCCGAACGCTTACGTCATCATTCTGACGCACCCCATGATCTACGACACCGTCTACGGAAGCACGCTCGGCAGAGAACAAGGCTCCACGCTCAAGGATATGTGGGTCACGAGCGATCTGACCGACATCCTCTCCAAATACAATCAGGTCATCACCTTCGGTGGACATCTGCACTTCCCTCTCAACGATCCTCGCAGTATCATGCAGACCGCATTCACCTCCGTCGGTTGCGGCTCCGTCAGCTATATGGCAATCGAAGACGGCGGATATGAAGACATGGCTTCTCTGACGACCATGAAGGACAAATTTGAATTTTCGCAAGGTCTCATCTGCCAGATCGATGAAAACGGAAATATGCGTATCAACCGCATGGATTTCTATAACAAGACCACCATTGACACGCCCTGGGAAATTTCTCACCCAACCGCTGACGGCTCTCATCTGACCGCATACGGAAAAGATCGCGGTTATCCCGAAAACAATGCCGCTCCCGTCCTTTCCCAAAATATCAAAGCCGTTATGAGTGAACCCGATGAAGAAGGCAACCGAACCGTTACCGTCGAATTCGGCGCGGCGCAGGACGATACCTTTGCACACCATTACACGATGGCGCTCAAAAAAGCGGGCGAAGCCGTAAAGACCTTCAAGATCCTTTCCGACTTCTACCGCGTGAAAACGCCTGCAGAAATGAAGGATACCCTCTCCTGCAACCTCGGCACGCTCTCCCCTGCCGATTATGAGATCACCCTGATCGCATACGACTCTTGGGGCGCGGAAAGCAACCCCGTTTCTCTTACCTTTACGGTCGCTTAATGGAAACTGAATTTGAAAATCCCACCCTTTCGGAGAGATCCGAGGGTGGGATTTTTATCCTCTTGAATATTCCCTCCCTCTCCCGTCAATACTCCTAAAAACGAGCGAGGAAGGAATTTTTCATGGTTATCAAGGAATTCAAAAAGAATCTGGTTATACTGAAAGGCGTCGGGTGCGATTACATCGACGAGGCTTTCATCATTTTAAAGGGAAATCTGCCGAGCGACGTCAAGGGCGGCGACATCGTCAAGGAAGCCAACCGCATCATTTCCGAATACAAAACGGGCAAAAAAAGAAAACGCCTCGCGTTTTCGCTCCCGAGCTTTCTTCTCGGCGCGTTTGCGGCAAGCGTTTTGGCGGTGGCTTTGTGCGTTTTGATCTTGTAACTTAGAACCCCTCCTTGCGGACTTTTGTCCAAAAGGAGGGGTTCTTTCACTATATAATCTTATCCTTAAATAATAATTTCTACGAAATGCTCCTTGCCGTCGTCGGGACGCTTGATCGCGCCGTTGAACGCCACGCCGTCGAGCGTGAAGGAGGAAACGCCGCTGACACGCGCGTAGCCCTCCTGCTTGCGGACGTGAACGTGGATCACGGTCTTGCCCGTGGTAACGGTATAGGTGATATCGGTCATGCCGTCCTCAAGGATCGGGGAGAACGCGATATTTTCGCCCTGATATTCGATACCGAGCATTTCCATCAAGGTGAGGTTCAGCCAGCTTGCCGTACCGGAAAGCATGGGACCGATGTTTTCGCCCGTAATGCTGTTGTTATACTGCGTGCAGAAACGGGGATTACCCTTGGTGAAATAGGGGTGCGCCATCGTCTTATAGGGATATACGGTATCCATCGCGAAGAATGCGAGGTCCGCGAGATCCTTCGCGAGTGCTTCATCGCTAACCGTCTTGGAAGCCTTGAAGAATGCGGAAGCCGCCATCATCGCCGCGTGCTTGAAGACACCGCCGTTTTCTCTGTCGCCGGGGAAATAAGAGCCCGAAGCCGTACCGCTTGCCAGCTTACCGAGGTCGCAAGGCGTGCAGAGCTTGATGCCTGCGTCGGTGACGAGATACTGCTTGATTCTGCCGAGCATGGTGCGAATCTGTTCGTCCGTTGCAACGCCTGCAAGAATGGACCAGCTGCAAGCGTTCAGGAAGTAAGAGCCGTCGATATTTTCATCGGTGGAGGGACCGTCGCCGCCTGCGCCGAGGTAGGTATAACCGCCCTCGCGCTTACCGCCGACCAAAGCTCTCGCGAAGAAGTCACCCTTCCAGCAATGCTCCTGAATTCTGTATGTCAAAGCCGTGGAAAGCGCCGCCATTTCGTCGGAGGTCGTTTCCTTGCCGATCAGAGAAAGCATGGTTGCAAGCTGATCGTATGCGATTTTCAGAAGGAACGCGTTCATAACGCTTTCGGAATATTCGCTCTTGAAGGGTACGCCGTATTCCGTGCCGTCCACTTCAAGCTGAGCCATGTAGCGTTTTTCCTTTTCCGGTCCGTTGATCCAGTCATCGTCGAGCTTCAAGCAGTCGTTCCAGTCTGCCTTGTCGAGCAAGGGCAAGCCGTGCGCACCGACGGAGATCTTACCGCTATAAGTCACGATAGCAAGCAAGGTATCAAGAACGCTTCTCTTCTTTTCGGAGCTTGCGATCGGGAATTCTGCAAAGAGGAAGGAAGTATCACCCGTCAGGGAGACGTAGCGATAGATCGCCTGAATGAGCCACAAGCCGTCATCGGAGCACATACCCGGCTCCTTGCCGCTCTGATAGAAGTTATGGTTTGCGTAGCCCATCTCGTGTACATTGGAGATCCAGTTGCCGAGCATTTCGCGCGCAAGACCGTCCTCGCCCATACCGATAATGTAATAGAGAGACGCGTACATATCCTGAATTTCGCGGAAACCGATCTCTCTGTAGGATTTCTGCGTCCATGCGAACGAACGGGATACGTAGGATTGATAATATACCTGGAAAGGCAGGTTGTTGTTGACGTAAGCGTCAAAATCGGTGTCATCCGATTTGACTTTGAGGAAGCTTGCATATCTCGCGGAGAAATCCTTGACCTTCTGCAAAGAATTGACCGCTTCTTCGGGATTTTTGTATTTATCGATCAAGCGGGTAAGCATATCGTCGAGAACGTCGTCCTTACCGCCTCTGGTGATCGTCATACCAACGAAGCTGTCAGCGGAAGCCGTACCCTTTGCGGGAACCTTGATTTTCTTGCCGACCGCGAAGAAAGGAACGATCTTCGTCACGGGTGCGCAAGCAAGGTGCGCCACGTTCTGCGGCTTTTCGAGCGTTCCGTTTCCGATGAAATCCATGTAGTTTGCGGTATATTCGTCCATCGTTTCACCGTCTGCGAGAACAACGGCGAAGCGCTTCAAGGGTTTGAGATACTGCGGGAACGGACTGGGACAAACAACCGCAGGCTTGCCGTTCATGCAAAGCACGCTGCTCTCCCAGGTTACGCTCGCATATACGGTATCACTCATGATGGATTCGGGGGTGGCGAGACCAAACATACCCGTGAATACGATCTTCAGTTTTCTGTCACTGTCCGTCAGATTTTCCACAGTGACGTGTTGCGCTTCGACCGCTTCAGGCATACCCTCTTCCTGCGGAAGAATGAAGATCGTTCTGACGATCTTGAGTCCGCATTCCGTTTCGTAGGTCATTTCGGAATAGTTGTGAGAATGACGGCAAACGGCGGTCTTAACGTTGGTATGAACGTCCGCGGAATAGAAGATCTGTTTGCCGTTTTCAACGAGGTAGAACTGACGGTTGCAAGGTTCGCCGTTCTGCTCGGGAGTCAAAGTGTAGCGCGTGGAGGTAACCTGTCTTGCCGCAGTGCTACGGAAAGAACCTCTGCCGAGGGAGTCCAAAGCGCCCTTGGGCGTGGTGAGAAGCGGAGAGGGGAAACCAATGCGGTTGCCGATCAGAAGGTTGACGTCAAAGTGCGTGCCGATCTTGCCCGACTTGAGATCAATGATATGATCGCCGTTTTCTGCCAAAGAGCCCGCGCCGCCGAGAACCTCCGCGTAGATCGCGGACAAGGAAGCGCAAATATTTTCGGGAATCTGTACCTCCCCGTCATCCGTCTCGTGACGGATCGTATCACCGAACACGAAGAGGCTATTCTTGTCTGCGAAATCATCCAAATAGCAAGCAACATCAGCGGTATTCATCATCTGGACGACGATGGGAGCGTAATACGGAAGATTGCAAGCGCCGACAACGGTCTTCTGATCAACGGACTGAAAAGAAGCGGCGTACGCGCCCGTTACTTTATCACCGAAAACGGAAACCAGCTTTTTCTCAGCCGCGCCGAGAACGTTTCTGGCATTTTCTCTCGTAAAATTCATAAGTATTCAAATCCTTTCTCATAGATTTTCTTCTATAGATATTATTATACCATTTTCGAGAGGATTTTGCAAACGATTAAAGGGAACTTTTTGTAAAAAGTTCCCTTTAAAAATCTGTATATTATTTACAAATGAAGACTTACAAAACTCTTCGTTTTTCCCCGTTTCCCAAGCGGCGCGGAATCACGAGCATAGTCGGCATGGCTTCCGCGGAAATACCGTTGGTCGCCATCAGCTCGGAAACCGTCGTACTGTATTTCTTCGCAACGTCCCAAAGCGTTTCACCGAAGGAAGGATAACAAAGCGTGAGCGAAGGAGATTTTTCGTTTCGCGCAGGACGGTCCTTATACACGCTGATCTGACGAATACGAGGCTCGGTATGCTGCTCCATCACGGTATAGGAGATGAGAATTTCTAGATTGGTCTGGATCTGATCGCCGTCGAGTCGGGCGATCGCCGTCAAAACGCTCGCGCGCGCGTCAATATCACACGCAAAAGCGCTTCTCGGCGCTTCCGTTTCACCCTTTAGCGGCACCGTGAAGTTACGGCTGAGATAAATGCCCTCTCCGTTTGTCAGCACGACGGAAACGTTGGCAACGCCTGCAAACAAAAGCTTATTTCCCTGCTTTTCCGTTTTTTCGATCGCCGCGGTCGCAGTCGTCATGACGATACGGTCAAAATCCGCATCCTCTCTTGCGGCGCTTCCGTCCGCAGAAAAATTGAAGGATTTTGCGCACAGAGCAGTTTCGTAAGAAAGAGATTCCTCCTCGCAATCGCTTTCGTACTCCGTGGAATACATATCCGTCGTGATCTCCGTTTCCGCGTTACAGAAAATATCAAGATATACACTATAATCAAAATCCAATTCTGCCGTGCGGTTTTCTCCGAACGCATTCTGCTGAGGACGGTATTCCATCGATCCGATCTGAACGCTTGCGCGGATCACGGGATATTCTCCGATATTTTCGACGGGAATTTCTCCCGAGATCGGGATCTTTGCGGAAAAGGACGAAAATTTCATCGAGCCTCTTCCCTCATCGCCACTTTCATCGGGAACTGCGCGGTATAGAATCTCCGTCACGATTTCACCCTTATACGCAATCTTGCCGTCAGAGACACGGAACTCCGTTACACACGGCTCCGTTTCCACTGCAACGATCTCATCGATAGACGGAAGCGACGCGTCCAATTCCAGATCCTCACTGATCGGAGTTGCGATCTCCTGCGCCTTCTTCATTTCCACACCAACGACGGCGTGCGTACGGTATTGCAACGCACGTTCCTCGTTCGCATTCAATTTACCGACGATATTCGGCGTTGTGATCACGTTGCAATACACCTCGCCCATCGAAGAAAGCTTGATCTTTGCTGTCAATTTGCGTGGATTCAGCAAACGGCACGATACCGTTTCAATCTCAACGTCAAAGTGGATGTCGCAATCCCCCGAAGTTCCTGCAACGCTCATATTGCCCGAAAAATCGCGTTCAAAATCCGCGCTTTTCAAATCGCCTTCTCCCGTTGCATAGAGCAACGTGCATTTCAATTTTCCGTCATATTCCAGCACGTCGCCGGAAAGGAAATGGGAATTTTCCGTGATCTTCGCGCTGACCTTCAAAAGACGATTGATGTCGGGAAGATAATCGGGAAGATTATATTCCGCGGAGATCTCGTTATGAGCAGTATCCCGAAAGGTTTTCACGAGGATCGCGCCCCGTTGATTTTCTTTGCTATGCATACTATATTGCCTCTTTCTCGGCGAATAATAAAAAGCTTCGTCTGTCTTCGCCGCCGGCAGACGTTTTGTGTTTGTTCCATTTCTATTCACCTCCGACGGATTTTATGATATACTTGCAAAAAATGTCTTCGCAAGTAAAAAATTTCGCTCATCCGAAAAGAAGACGCTCATTTTTATTGAAAAACCACAAATTTCACCACAGAAGTTTTCCAAGCGCTTTCTTCGGAAGCACTTGATGAAATTACGAAAAATTGATATAATTTTAAGTATGAAATCGTTTTTCGGAAAATGATTTAAATTTATCGCTTTATTGGCGGAAAGGACAGCTCTTATGAAAAAATTTTTATCCGTATTCCTTGTTTTGATTATGATCTTCGGATTGGTTTCCTGCAAACCGAACAATCCCGATCAGACAACGGAATCCACCACCGACAAACAACCCACAAACGAACAACAGGATCCCACAACGGTTTTTGATGAAACCAAGATCGTTTTCTCTTTCGCCGCAATCAGCGATATCCACATCGGCAACGATACGAGCAACAAAGAAGAAAACAAATTCAAAAACGCGCTTCTCCAGCTCAAAGAATACGCCGCAAAGCATGACGCAGACGGCATCGACGCCGTTTTTGCCGTCGGCGACCTTTTTGAAGGCAGTGGCTATGGCGGCACCAATACGTCGAACAACATCAAATCCTACAAGCAGATTTATGAAAGTGTTTTCAATCCGACCGAAACGCCCATGATCCATGCAGTCGGCAACCACGATCTCAAATGGGATAACACCGCAAAGAACGTTGCCGCAGAACACAACAATATGCTCGGCTCGAATTACTTCCTCACCGACGTGGATCAAAATAGTCTTGCGGCAGAGGGCAACCGTCATTGTGTGATCAACGGTTACCACATTCTGACGCTCCTTCCCGTCACCTCCACTCAAGTATCCTATACGCAGGCAACAAAAAACTGGCTCGACAGAACCCTCGCGGAAATCACGGCGGCTGATCCGAACGCTTACGTTATCGTACTGACTCACCCCATGATCTACGACACCGTATACGGAAGCACGCTCGGCAGAGAACCCGGTACCGGACTTACCGATATGTGGGCAACCAGCGATCTGACAGACATTCTCTCCAAATATAATCAGGTCATTACCTTCGGCGGACATCTGCACTTCCCCATCAACGATCCCCGCACGATCATGCAGACCGCGTTCACCTCTCTCGGTTGCGGTTCCGTCAACTACATGGCGATCGAAGACGGCAAGTATGAAAACATGGCAAGCGCAACGACCATGAACGACAAAAACGAATACTCTCAGGGTCTTCTCTGCCAGATCGACGAAAACGGCAACATGAGAATTACCCGCATGGACTTCTATAACAAAACGACCATCGATACGCCTTGGGAAATCTCCCATCCGACGAGCGACGATTCTCATCTGACGAAATACGGCAAAGATAGAGGCAACGCCGAAAACAATCAGGCGCCCGTTCTCTCCACTCTTGAAGCGGTTCTCGGCACGCCCAATGCCAGCGGCAAGCAGAACGTTTCTATCAAATTCGCGGCCGCAACGGACGATGAATTTGCGCACCACTACACGCTCGAATTCAAGATGGCAGGCAAAACGAGAAAGACCTTCAATATTCTCTCCGACTTTTATCGTGTGAAATCCGCCGATCAAATGAAAAAGACGTTCACGCATACGATCGGTATGCTCGGTCCCAACGATTACGAGGTCATTCTGACCGCCTACGACTCCTGGGGCGCCGTCAGCGAATCCATTTCCCTCCAATTCAAAGTTGAAGGAAAGGCGGAAGAAACCATCAAAACGGAGGTTTACGCCGATTTCGATTTCGCAAACGGAACGGTAACTGATAGCAAAAATAACGTGACCGTTAATAGCAACTCCGCGACCGTCAAGAAAACGCAGGTATCCGTCGGCGGAAAAACCGCTGAAATGGACGCGCTTGTGATTACCGCGTCCGGTCAAAACGTGATCTGCACCTTCAACAATCTCAAAACGGAAGCCGACGTTGTTACATTCGCAGAAAACGGCTTCTGCGTAGAAGCATTCTACGTCATGGGTCAGAAGGGTCCCGCCGTTCAAGGCGTTATTTGCGGCACGGAATCCGGCGGCTGGGGTATTGCGGAAGATAAAACCGGAAAGCCTTACTTCATCACGGGCATCGTAGGCAACTCCTACAATAGCGGTTCTTACGCAAAAACAGCCTCCTCTACAACAGAGCTCGTCCACGTCGTAGGCATTTATGATTTCAAAAATCAGAAGCAGCTCATCTACGTCAACGGTGTTCTTCAGCAGGAGCAACCCATCAAAAACGGCTTTTGCGTAGGCAAGGGCAGCGCGTTCAATATGTTCTGTCTCGGCGCTGACGTAAAACCCGACGGCTCCGCAGGCGACTTCATCAGCCCCAATATGACGATGGTTGATGCGAAGATCTACTCCGGCGTTCTCACAGAAGCCGAGATCACTGCAGCGTATAACAATGCCGTTGCATCCGTCAAATAAGTAAAATGAAAATTGGCAGAGATTTACTCTCTGCCAATTTTTTATTGTCCGAAATAAATTCCGTCGTTATTTTTGAACGTATCAGCCGTTGGTGTTGTTCTTAACGGAATTTTCATAGGATTCGACCATCTTTTTGACCATCTGACCGCCGACGGAGCCTGCTTCCTTGGAGGTGAGATTGCCGTTGTAGCCCTGCTTGAGATTTACGCCAACTTCTGCAGCAGCTTCCATCTTGAATTTATTGAGTGCTTCTTTTGCTTCGGGAACGAGATTTCTGTTATTATTGGACATAATAATGAGATTCCTTTCTGGATTGTTTTTGAATCAAAATTTCTGTTTTCGCTTTGATCTTTCGATCTTCAATCAAAGCTCTTTGTGAACGCTTCCTGCGTTCTGATGTTATTATGGCTCGCAATTCATCTTTTATAAGTGGAAAATTTTTCACAAACGAAATCTCTCTTCTCGTACTGCTCTCATGGCTAATGGCATTTCTTGACAGCGCAAGGATTGTATGTTATAATAATAGAAAATCAATCGGAAAGGATGATTGCTATGAGCAGAACAAGCGCGGCAATGAAACAGTCGGCAGAGTTATTTGCAAAAAATATCTTTGATGATCCCATTTTTCAAAAGAATTGGCAAGGTTATCTTGACACTTTCGGCAGTGACATCGCAAATATTTTCGCAGATAGCTATAAAGCAAAGGTCCTCTTTGCATCGACACTAAAACATATGCAGGACAAAAATTACGAAGATGCCCTCCGTGATCTTCGTTCATATATTTCCGACGAGCGCACGCAGGAGGACAATCGTATTTTGGAACGACTGATTCTGGAATGTGAAAAACACATCGAACCCAAAACGTATCCTCAAAAAAGCGCCCGCTATATGCAATACCGCGAAGCGCTCCTGGCAAGCGGCTTTTCTGAGGCGAACAGTTGCTACGGGAATTTTTTGCTCCCGACAACAGAAAACGCCGCGTTCATCGTCAACCTCAATGATGAAGAATACGGTGTCTATATTGTATACGGTTTTGCATCTACGGCAGGCGACGCTGCCTGGTTTGTCGATCACGGCGTGGATAATGAAACCTGTCAGGTAAGAAACGCGGCGTTTATACACAACGAAAATAGCGAAAAGCAAGCCTCTTGCGATATTTCGACATTTTACCATCAATACAATACCCTCTCCAAAGACGATATCCTCACTTTGAAAAAGGAGCGCCAAAAAGCATTTCTCGGCTATTTTGCTCGCGCCTTCAAGCCCTTGGGCTTCAAGAAAAAAGCTACCAAATGGACAAAAGCGCTGGGAAATGGCCGTTCCCTCTCCTTTGAAGCGCAAAAATCCGCCTATTCCGATCAATATTATTTCAATGTCAGCGTTCATGCCGACGATGATTTTTACAAAAGATACTGCGATGAGCGTGTCGTCATATATAATAGCGACATTTACAACTGGCAGCTAATGAGCGAGGAGCAAATTGAAAGCTTGATCCAATACGCCCTGGAAACGCATATCTATCCCAAACTAACAAGTTGAATATAAAATAACACATCCATTCTTACAAAGAGGTTCTTCATGAAATTTATCCATTTATCTGATCTTCATCTCGGAAAACGCGTTCACGAATTTTCCATGCACGAGGAACAGAAAGCCATTTTGGAACAGATTTTAACGATTATAGACTCCGAAAAACCCTCCGCCGTTCTGATCGCGGGCGATATTTACGACAAATCCGTTCCGCCCGCAGAAGCCGTCATGCTTTTTGACGAATTTCTCGTCAATCTCTCTGAAAAAGGATTGCAGGTATTTGTCATCAGCGGAAACCATGACTCACCCGAACGTATCTCCTTCGGTTCCCGTATCATGAGCGGTAGCGGCATTCATCTTTCTCCCGTATACGACGGAAATATTGAGCCATTTACTCTCTCCGACGAGAACGGAGACGTCAACGTTTATATGCTTCCCTTCATGAAGCCCGCGCACATCCGTCGCTATTTTGAGGACGAAAGCATCGTCACGTATACCGATGCGCTCCGTATTGCGATCGAGCATATGCATATCGATCCAAGCGCACGCAATATTCTCGTCACCCACCAATTCGTCACGGGCGCGTCACGCAGTGATTCTGAGGAAATTTCCGTCGGTGGTTCGGACAACGTAGACGCCTCCGTATTCGAAAATTTCGATTACGTTGCCCTCGGCCATATTCATAGTCCTCAGATCTGCGGAGCCAAACATATCCGTTATTGCGGAACGCCGCTGAAATATTCGTTTTCGGAAATGCATGACGTCAAGTCGCTGACCGTCGTTGAGTTGAATAAAAAAGACACCGTTATCCGCTCCATTCCCCTCAAACCGATCCACGACATGAGCGAGATCCGCGGAACGTTTAAACAACTTACCAATCCCGATTTCTACACAGAAAATCCACAAACGGATCATTATCTGCGAATCGTCCTTACCGATGAGAACGATATTCCCGACGCCATCGGCCGTCTGCGTCTGATCTACAAAAATCTCATGAATCTGGAATACGATAATACGAGAACGAGAAAAAACACGATCGTTTCCGGCTCGATACAAACGGAAACGAAGAGCGCGTTTACTCTCTTTTCCGAATTCTTTGAATTGCGTAACAATGCTCCGATGTCCGCAGAACAAAGCGACTATATGCGGACGTTGATCGAAAAAATTGAGGAGGACGCGATATGAGACCTACAAAATTGACGGTTTGCGCATTCGGACCGTATGCAGAAAAAACAGTGCTGGATCTGGACTCACTCGGAGAAACCGGACTCTATTTGATCACGGGAACGACGGGCGCGGGCAAAACCTCCATTTTCGACGCCATCACCTACGCTCTGTACGATAAACCCAGCAGCGAAGCCAGAGACGATTCCATGTTGCGCTCCAAATACGCCTCGCCGTCCACGGAAACCTACGTCGAATTGGAATTTCTCTGCCACGATAAGCTTTACAAGGTTCGAAGAAATCCCGAATACGAACGCCCGAAATCGAGAGGCGAGGGTATGACGACGCAATCGGCCAAAGCGGAATTGCATTATCCGGACGGTCGCATCGTTGACAAGAACAAAAAGGAAGTCACGAAGGCGATCGAAACGATTCTCGGCATCGACCGCAATCAATTTCTTCAGATCGCTATGATTGCGCAAGGCGATTTTCTCCGTTTGCTTCATGCAAAAACAGACGAACGAAAAGCCATTTTCCGTCAGATCTTCAAAACGCAGACATTCGAAAAAATACAACTGCAATTAAAAGAAGATGCAAAAAAGACGTACGCTCAACTTGCGGATTCAAGGAAGAGCATTTCGGTTTATGCAAAAAATATCGCTTGCGATCCGCACCATCATTTGCTTCATGAAGCGGAAACAGCAAAGAACGGTGGATTGCCAACTGATCAAATGATGAAGCTTCTGGAAACACTGACTGCCGACGATGAAGAATTGGAGACGAAGCTTTCTGAAAAGGCAGAAAAAATCACGATGGCATTGGAAATCGTGAACGGCCGCATCGGAAAAGCCGAAGAATATCAAAAAACCATTAGCGAGATTCTGGCAAAGCAGAAAAAGCTTTCTGATTTGGAAGAAAAACTTGTCATGGCTTCCGAAAAACTGCTTCAACAACAAAGCAAGGCAACCGAAATCGAAAAAACAGATCTTGCAATTGCCTCGCTTGAAGCAACCTTGCCGCAATACGACATTTTTGAAAGCTTGAAAAAAGAAACCGACTCCCTCGGTGCTAAAATCAAAGCAAATACTCTCTTAAAGATTTGTTGCGAAAGCGATCTCCGTATAAAAGAGCAAAAAATCAAGCAAATGAAGGCTCAGCTTCAGGAACTTCAGAATGTCGGCGTAAAGAAGCAGCAACTCGAAAACGAAAAAAATATACTGCTTGAAGAACAAATTGCTTTGGACAAGCTTCTGAACGATCTCAACGATTACGCAAAGCTTTGCAACGACTATCAGGAAAAACAAAAGGAATATCTTCTGCTCGCATCGGAAGCGCGCCACACCGCCGAGATATATAACGATCTGAATCTCGCCTTTCTGAACGAGCAAGCGGGGATCATGGCAAACATGCTGACGGACGGAGCACCTTGTCCGGTATGCGGATCTCTCCATCATCCCTCTCTCGCAAAGCTTTCGAGTTTTGCTCCTTCGGAAGCAGAGCTGAAGCGAGCGAAGAAAAATTCCGATGAAGCGCAGAAACGAGCAGAAAAGAAGAGTCTTGAATGCGGCAGAGCCAAAGGACAAACGGAAGCAGAGAATGCGCGTTTGCAGAAAAAGATCTCCGATTTGTTCGGAGAATGTCCGAGTGAAACCGTTCGCCCTGCCATTATTGAAAAGCTGAACGCAGTCCGAAGAAATCTTTCGACCGTTACCCTTGCCATCTCGGAAGAAAATAATCGGATCTCCATCAAGGAAACGATCGATCGCACGCTTCCGATTGAAGAAAAAGAACGCGATCTTTTGCGAGAAAAGATCGATGGCTTCAACAAAAGCATTTCTGCCGATACCGCAACCAAGGAAGAAAAAGAAAGCCGTATGCTCGAGCTTTCCTCGTCCTTCAAATATCAGAACAAAAACTTCGCGCTATCTTCCCTTTCCATGCTGAAACAACAAAAAGAAAATTTCAGAAAAGCCTTGGACGAAGCCTCCGCGCAATTCAATGCCATTGACAAATCCATTTTTGCGCTCAAAGGAGAAATCACTTCTCTCGAAAAAATGGCGGAAAACACCGTGGACTTTGATCTTGAAACGGAAAAACAACGCCGTCTGGAGCTGATGGATATGGATCGATTGATCCGAAAGGAAATTTCGGGCGTATCCTCCCGACTGTTCGTCAATCGCAACTGTTTCGATCAGATCAAAAAAACTTCCCAAAAGGCTTGCGAGATCGAAAAAACGTATCTTTGGCTGAACGCGCTTTCCGAAACCGCAAACGGAGGACTCGGAGGCAAAGAAAAGATCATGTTCGAAACCTACGTCCAAATGGAGTATTTTGATCGGATCCTTCGCCGCGCGAATCTCCGTCTGCGCCGAATGACAGGCGGCCAATACGATATGATCCGTCACGAAGCCAAAGGTGATTATCGAACGCAGACCGGTCTTGACCTTGACGTCATCGATCATTACAACGGCTCCGTGCGCCCCATACATTCACTTTCTGGCGGCGAATCGTTCAAAGCTTCTCTCGCGCTTGCGCTCGGACTTTCCGACGAGATTCAATCCTCGGCGGGCGGTGTGCGACTGGATTGTATGTTCGTGGACGAAGGATTCGGATCTTTGGACGATGAATCCCTGCGTCTTGCCATCTCCGTTCTGCAGGAATTGACCGAGGGCAACCGTCTGGTCGGCATCATTTCCCACGTTTCCGAGTTGAAAACGAAGATAGAAAAACAAATCGTCGTGACAAAGGAGCTCAGCGGCGGCAGTCACTGTCAGATCGTCACCGGATAAAAAGACAATCGACTCCCATCGCTCCCCATCACTCAAAAAATCCGATATTGCAGAAAAGCAATATCGGATTTTTCTTTTGGTAGCAAAAAGAACGAGGCCGCATACAATAAGAATGTGGTTTATGGGAATCCCTCCCGCCACAAACACGTACAGAAAGGCGGTTTCTCCTTTATGGAAATGAGAATTCTGACAATGACTTCTCAAACGGTTGCAATGAAGGCGAAACGATTGCTTGAAAAAAACGGAATTTATGCAAGGATCGTCCGCCCCAGTCCGAATCTGACTCCCAAGGGTTGCTCCTTCGGATTACAAATAGACGAAAGACTTCTTGCAACCGCCGCAAAATACCTCGAGCAAAACGATATTCCTTACGGCGAGGTTCTTTAAACGAGACGGATGATCAAGCAAAATCCTGTATTCAAAGAGGAATGAACGATGATTTATTTTGATAATGCGGCAACTACCTTTCCCAAGCCGCCAACCGTTGCAAAGGAAATGTTCCGCCACATGAGAGAATACGGCGGCAATCCCGGCAGAAGCGGACATCGGCTTTCGATGGCGGCGGCAGAAGCCGTTTTCAACGTCAGAGAAGCCGTTGCTGAATTTTTCGGGATTCAAAAGCCGGAAAATATCGTTTTTACCGCAAACTGCACCGCAGCTTTGAATCTCGCGATCTCGGGCATAGCCAAAAAGGGCGATCATTTTCTCATTTCCGATTTGGAGCATAACAGCGTTTTGCGCACCGTTGCCAATCTATGTCGGGAACGAGGCATGAGCTTCGACACCTTTCACGCATTGGCAAGCGATGACGAAGTTCTGAATGAAATCGAAAAGAAACGCAGACCCAATACAAGAGCCGTCATTTCCACGCACGCCTCCAACATCTGCCCTCGTATTTTGCCGATCACGCGCATGGGCGCATTATGCAAGAGATTGAAAATTTTATTTATCGTGGATGCGGCGCAAAGCGCGGGAATCTATGATATTTCCATCATGAGAGACGGGATCTCCATTCTCTGCGCGCCCGGACATAAGGGACTCTACGGACCGCAAGGCAGCGGGTTTGCGGCATTTGCGGACGATTTCGATTTTTCGCATTTTACAGTCAGCGTCTATGGAGGAAACGGAAAAAATTCCGCCGAAATCGACATGGGACATGAGCCGCCCGATTCCTTCGAAGCAGGCACACTCTCCACACCCGCGATCATCGGGCTCGGAGAGGGCCTCCGATTCGTCAAACAGAGAGGGCGGCCACAGATCGAAATAGCGGAAACGCAATTGTTTCTTCGCGCCAAGGGAATGATCGGAAAAATTCCACGCGTCAGAATTTATTTACCCGAAGCACAAAAAGGCTCGCTTCTTCTCCTTGGGTTTGACGGAATATCGCCCTCCCTCGTCGCAGAAAAGCTCTCCGACCACGGAATCTGCACGAGAGCAGGTCTGCATTGCGCGCCGACCGCTCACAGAGCGCTCGGAACGGGCGGAGACGCGCTTCGGATCAGCTTTTCCGTCATGAATACGGCGGCGGAAATCGAAAGCTTTGCCTATATTTTGCAAACCATCCTTCGCTGATCCTGCAATTGCTCCTTTTCTGCACCCACGAAGATCTCCGCGTGATATTCTCGTCGAGGGAATTGCGAATCGATTGACTGCGCGGCAAACAAATAATAGCCCCAATAGGACATTTAACCTATCGGGGCTATTACTCTATAACCAAATTGGTTTATTTGAGCCTTATATAAATACCAACAAAGCACGTGTACGGCTTGATAAGCGTATTGAAGAATTGCTTGTCACCCAATGCATATTTATGCTCTGTTGCAAACCACTCGTCCCACGCTTTATCAAAGCAATCCATTTCCCAAGCTTCGACATCGTCGATTCTATCATGATTTCCAATAATTTCTTTCCAAGCAGATGGACTTTGGAACATATACGACTCATCACCGAGCCAATCGGAAAGCAGTTCTTCGGAGCGACCTCCAAACTCGTCTTTTATGCCGGGAATGCCGATCAAAACCACTGCTTTTTCACTTAAAAAGGGCAATATTTTTTCTTCAAAAAAGCCTTTTCCGGTTGCAAAATAGTGATATGAATCTATACTGATCAAAGCGCTGAACTGTCCTTTTTCAAAATTCAGTTCATTTGCGTCCTCATGTACGGGAACGATCTGTTGGCTCATTCCCCACTCGATGAAGCGTTTCGCATTGTCCTCAGCCGAAATCCAAAGGTCATTCGCATATACCTTCGCACAAGATTCTTTGGCAATAGCGAAGCTCGTAAGTCCCTTTCCGCAGCCAAGATCAAGCACCGAGTCGTCATCCGCAAGCGCAAGAGGGTGTTTTGCAAACAACTCCTCCAAAATTCGAAGGCTGTTGGGTCCCATCAGCATTTCGGCAGTCATATACCTTCTATATTCTTCAATATTCATCTTAACCCTCATCCTGCGCTTTTATTACAAGCTATTCATCCAGCGAATGGAATCGTCGATCCAACCTGTAATTGAGCGAAGTCCGCTTCCAACGATGGCGTTACCGAGCGAAGCACCATGTCCGCCCTTGGGATAAATATGCATTTCAAAAGGAATATCGTATTCCGTCAGCGCAAGCGCGAACATCAGAGAATTCTGTACGGGAACCGTGGTATCGGGTCTTGTGGACCAAATAAATGCAGGAACGGTATCCTTGCTAACACGATTTTCCAGGGAAAGCGCCGCGATCGCTTCTTCATCATCCTTTTTTTCGGAAAGAATATTATTGAAAGAGCCTCGGTGCGCGTGTTCGCCACCGGAAATAACGGGGTAAGAAAGGATCATGCCCGTCGGACGATTGTAGCCCTTCTCCATGCCAAGAAGCTTCTCGATCTCATCATCCGACCAAAGTGTACCGAGCGATGCTGCCAGATGTCCACCCGCCGAAAAGCCGACGACGAAAACGTAATCGGGATCGATATGAAATTCCTCCGCATGATCGCGGATGTACTTCATTGCCGCAGAAGCGTCGATCAGAGGAGCGGGCCAGGTTGCGTCCGTGTCCTTCGTATGAACGCTGTATCTCAAAACGAAAGCGTTGAAGCCGTGTGCCATATAGTAATGCGCGATCGGTTCGCCTTCTCTGTCCGAGCAGAAGCCATATCCGCCGCCGGGAATGACGAGGATCGCTTTTCTCTTATCGTTAAAAGGCATTTCTCCGGAAGTTCCCGCAATATAGCTCGTCAGCGTCACATTCGGTTTGTCCTCAAAAAGTGTCACTTTTTCGATTTTTGTCAAAGTAAGCATACAATCAAAATCCTTTCATTTTCATTACTACGTTTATTTTCAAATACTTTCCATCCAGCGAACGGAATCCTTCATCCATGCCGCCATCTCCGTATAGGGACAACCCACGATGTAATTGGCAGTTGCCGTACCGTGTCCGCCTCTCGGATAGATATGCATTTCAAAAGGAACGCCATGTTCTGCAAGAGCCTCGCCGTAAAGAAGCGTGTTCTGCACGGGAACCACGTCATCCGTACGCGCCGCCCAAAGAAAAGCCGGCACCGTCTTTTCGGAAACGAGCAATTCGAGCGAGACCAATCTTCTTGCTTCGTCAGAATCGCGTTGTCTTCCGAGAATATTGTTGATCGAGCCTCTGTGCGCGTAAGGCTCCAATCCCGAAATAACAGGATAGCAAAGAACCGTTCCTCTCGGACGGTTATAGCCCTTTTCCATACCAAGCGCCGCCTCGATCTCGTCGTTATCCCAAAGCGAGCCCAGAGCGGCTGTCAGATGTCCGCCCGCCGAAAAGCCGACGGCAAACACATAGTCGGGATCGATATGAAATTCTTCCGCATGATCGCGGATATATTTCATCGCCGCGGAAGCCTCCATCAAAGGTTTCGGCCAGACGGAATCCACACCTCTTCCGACGGAATATCGAAGAACGAACGCATTGTATCCCATCGCCAGATAATAATGAGCGATCGGATCCGCCTCCGCATCGGATTGCAACCAATAAGCGCCGCCCGGAATGATCAGAACGGCTTTTCTTTTATCGTTAAACGGCATTTCCGAAGAAACACCAGCGACGTATGCGATCAATTTCGCAAGAGGTCTGTCCGCAAGAAGCGGTATTTCCTTTACAAAGGTTTCAGTATACATAAATTTCCACATCCTCTCAAAGAGGCGTCCGAATATTCGGATTTCTCCTCAATTGTACTTATCTATATTTTATCATAAGCAAAGCGCAATTGCAAGGGACTTCGCCATCCTTTTTCGTCATAAATATGGGCGGACCGCCTGCCATAGCTTTTCTTTGTATTTATCGCCATACAGCGTTACGTGTCCAAGCCATTGATTGATTTTCCAAAGTGAAGCGCGTTCAGCGAATCCGTCCTCCTTCGGAAAAGCCTCTTCGTATGCAGCGAAGAAATGCTCGGATACGGGACAGAAAAAATCCACGGTCGTGAGGTCTATCTCACGGTTTCCGTAATACAAGCTGCAATCAATCAGCACGAGCCCTCTGCCATCGAAAAGCAGATTCCCGATCCACGGATCGCCATGAAGCAGTGAAAAGTTCTTCGGTTCGGGACATACGAAAGGCAATCTTTCGACCAATTTTTCGATGACTGCGGATTCCTTCGCGTTCATATTCCCCGCGCGTACCGCCATCTGCAAACTATCCAGCAAGCGACATTCACCGTAAAATTCTCTCCAACTGTTTTTCCAGGTGTTGTCTTGGCGAAAAACACCGAGATACGTCGGAAAATCAAAGCCACACCTGTCATTCTCCACGCGATGAAGCTCGGCAAATCCTCGTCCCATAACTGCGAAATCCTCTTTTGTTGTGGGACGAACGGTATCGATCACCTCTAAAATCAAAAGCGCCTCTCCATCCACCGTTGCGATGTCAATCACAAGAGGCGTTCTCACCGAACTGTGCGCGCGGATATAATCCAACCCCTGCGCTTCCATGGCAAACTGCTCAGGGGAAAACGGATTGGTCCCCAGCTTGACAAAAACAGAAAACGGCGTTCTCAAAGTGCCAAGCGTTCCCTCAAAAAAGGCGGCGTCATGCATGGAGCTGACACGATTCTCCCGAACGACACCAACCTCAAAGCGTTCTCCCATCGATTTTGAAACGGATCGTTCTACAACCGCGCGATATTTGGGTGCCAATAAACGATTCATTGTTTTTCTCCTTGATTTTTCCAAAAAGAGTCGGAACGCCCCGCAAAGCGGGGCGTTCTTTTCACATTTTAAAATTTTTGTTATGCCAATGCCGCGCCGATTGCGGTCGCAAACTGCGCGTATTCGGGAATGATGAAATTCACGTCGAAGATCTTCTGCAGATCCGCGAAGATCGGCTTTGCCTGCGGAATAGAGGTCAGATTACCCGTCAACACGATATCGTGCAGATTTTTGCTTCTTGCAGCAAAAATACCCAGCATTGCCGCCGTTTCAAATACCATATTAATAATGGAAAGCGCAATATCGCCGTTGGATGCCATGTCGGACACCTTGCCGAAATTGGAAGCCGTCATATTTCCCGCAAGCGAAGAATTTCCATCAAACATATCTTTGATTTTCAGATCCACACGGTCAAGAGAGCCCTCTTTCGCAATCTCCACGATATGCTCGATCTGATTCATTCCGAGCATTTTTCGGGAAAGACCGACGACCGTACCGCCGCCGACACCCGTACCACCGAAATAATGTTGATTTCCCTCGTTATCCGCATAAAGAATGGCAGTACCCGTGCCCATGCTGACAACGATGGCTTCCTTGAGCCCCGAGAGATAGATGCCGCCTCTGGCAATGCAATCAAATTCCGCAACACGTTCGCAGGAAAGCCCGTAGATTGGCTTAGTGATATAAGAAGAACCGACACCGGTCAGAAATACCTTTTCAATATCTTCCAGCTCAATATTATTCTGCGCCGTGAATTTACCGAACGCACCGAACAAAGAAGTCAAAGGATCGGATGCTTTCACGAATTGCGGCGCAATCATCACGTCACCTTGAAATCCCACGATCTTCGTCGTGCTTCCCCCAACGTCAATACCGATAATCGTTTTCATATCCGCAAAATCCTTTCTGCTTCTAGCCCGACGGGCGTTATTTATTGATCGCGGTCATTGCGATCGTTTCACAAAGCGTATCGTAATCGATGCCTGCGGCAGCCGCTTCCTGCGGAAGCAGGCTCGTAGGCGTCATGCCGGGAAGCGTATTTGCTTCCAGACACATAAATTTTCCCGTTTTTTCATCCTTGATGAAGTCGATACGGCTATAGCTGCCAAGGCCGAGTGCTCTGTGCGCCTTCAATGCCGCCTGAGACAAGCGCGCCGCTTCTTCCGTATTCAAACGGGCAGGACAAATTTCCTCCGTCATGCCGGACTGATATTTGCGCTCGTAATCGTAAAATCCGTCTTTTGGACAGATTTCAATGGCAGGAAGCGTTTTTCCGTTCAAGACGCCAACGGAAAATTCACGTCCCTCGATCTTATCTTCGATCAGGATCTTTCCTTCGTATGCTTCTGCGCAAGCAAGCGCCGCCTCCAGCTCCTTTTCATCGTTAACGATCGAAACGCCGACGGAGGATCCGCAAGAGCAAGGCTTCACAACGCAAGGGAAAGAAACCGCGCGCGGACGGTCACCCGATTTGATAACGGTGAAATCCGCGGTCGCCACGCCGGCGGCGCGGAACAAAAGCTTGGAGAAGGATTTATCCATTGCCGCGAGGCAAGAGGAGAAATCGCTTCCCGTATAGGGAATACCCATAGAGGAAAGGATCGCCTGAAGACGTCCATCCTCACCCATGCCGCCGTGAAGCGCCAGAAAAACAACGTCGGAAAGACGGCAAATATCGAGAACGCCGTCACCGATCAATGCGTTTCCGGGAACACTTGCGCGGAGCGCCTCCAGATCCGGAGGTGTTTTCGGGATTTTATACATAAAATTTCCATCCGTTGTAAAAGCGCTTTCGTCTTTTGCGCCCATATACGGAGAAAATACGTCGAGCAAAGCCACCTTGTGACCGCTCCGACAAAGAGAATTAGCAATCAGAGATCCGGAAAGAAACGAAACATCTCTTTCCGGACTGAAACCGCCTGCAAGTACGGTTATTTTCAATGTAAGCTCCATTCTGCGCCCGATGGCGCAAGTAAAAATCGATTAAACGGAAAGTTCTACCTTCATGCCGAAATCTTCACCCGAAAGAACGGGATCGACATGATTCGCAAGGAAGCTTTCCACCTGTTCTACACATCTGCCGATATATTTGGAAGGAATCAGAATCGCCTTGATCTCGTCAAGAGAAATATCCAACGTAGGATCGTTGCAGATACGCTCGATCATATCGTTGTCAAGACCCTCTTCCTTTACGCGTTTGCCCGCAGCAATGGAGTGAACACGGATCTTTTCGTGGATCTCCTGACGGTCGCCGCCCTTCTTCACAAGACCCATCATGATATTTTCACTCGCGATAAAGGGAAGCTCGCGCATGATTCTCGCCTCAACGACCTTGGGATATACGACAAGGCCGGAGGTAACGTTGATATAGATATTGAGCACGGCATCGATCGCCATGAAAGCCTCGCTCATAGAGATTCTCTTGTTTGCAGAGTCATCAAGCGTACGCTCGAACCACTGTGTGCTTGCCGTGATCGCGGGATTGATGGAATCGGAGATCACGTATCTTGCGAGTGCGCAAATACGTTCGCTTCTCATGGGATTGCGCTTATAAGGCATTGCGGAGGAACCGATCTGATTCTTTTCAAAGGGCTCTTCCATTTCCTTGAAGGACTGAAGAATACGCAAGTCGTTTGCAAACTTGTATGCGCTCTGCGCAATGCCGGAAAGAACGTTCATCACGCGGCTGTCAAACTTTCTCGTATAGGTCTGTCCGGAAACGGGAACGACCTTATCGAATCCGAAATCAGAAGCGATCATGCTTTCAAGCTTGTCGATCTTTGCCGTATCGCCTTCGAAAAGCTCAACGAAGCTTGCCTGCGTACCCGTGGTACCCTTCTGTCCGAGAAGAGCCAGCGATTCCGCAACGAAATCGAGATCCTGAAGGTCGAGCGTCAGCTCGTAGAGCCAAAGCGTTGCGCGTTTGCCGACGGTGGTCAGCTGTGCAGGCTGAAGATGCGTATATGCAAGAGCAGGAAGCGCCTTATATTCTTCCGCAAAATCGCGGAGATTCTTGATCACTGCAACCAATTTTTTGCGAACGAGAGCAAGCGCTTCTTTCATGATGATCATATCGGTATTATCGCCAACGTAGCAAGAGGTTGCGCCGAGGTGAATGATCGGACGCGCATTCGGGCAAAGATCGCCGTACGTGTGGATATGAGCCATAACGTCGTGACGAAGCTTCTTTTCGTATGCGCCTGCTACGGCGTAGTCGATATCATAAATATGTGCTTCCAATTCATTGATCTGCTCGTCTGTAATATCGAGTCCCATTGCTTTTTCAGCCTTCGCAAGAGAGATCCAAAGTTTTCTCCACGTGGAAAATTTCATATCGGAAGAGAAAAGATATTGCATTTCAGGACTTGCGTATCTGCCGGAAAATGCGCTTTCATAACGATTTGTTGCCATGTTTTACCTACCTTTTCATTTTATATATCTTGGATGTTTCTATCTTAAATTTTGTTACCGGAAAGTTTTTCTGCCGCGGCAAGCTTCACACAAAGACAAACGACCGCCATCGCCTTCTCAATTTCCTTGATTTTGGGATAGGAAGGAGCGATACGAAGATTACGGTCCTCGGGATCGTCGTTATACGGGAAGGTAGCGCCTGCGGGAGTAAGCGCGACGCCGGCTTCCTTGCAAAGCTGTGCCACACGCTTTGCCGTGCCGGGCAAAACGTTCAGAGAAATGAAATAGCCGCCGTGAGGATTGGTCCACTTGGCGAAGGAAAGATCGCCGAGCTGCTGCTCGAACATACGAACCGTCATATCAAATTTCGGCTTCAGGATCGCCGCGTGCTGCTTCATGAGAGCATAGACCGTGTCCGCATCCTTCAGAAACTTCATATGGCGAAGCTGATTGATCTTATCGGGAGAGATCGTCTGATACGCGATATCCTGCTTGGCATGAAGAATATTTTCCTTGCTGGAAACCATTGCGGCAATGCCCGCGCCGGGATACGTGATCTTGGAGGTGGAGAAAAACGCATATACCATGTTCTCGTTTTCCGTACCCTTGATCAGATCGAAAATGTTGAGCAAACGATCGGGCGTATCGTCAAGATCGTGGATAATATACGCAAGGTCCCAGAATACACGGAAGTCAGGCGCCGCAGGGCGCATGGCGGCGATTCTTCTTACCGTTGCGTCGCTATAGGTCTCGCCCGTGGGGTTGGAGTATTTCGGAACACACCAGATACCCTTCACGGAGGGATCCTTGATCTTCTCCTCAACCTCGTCCATATCGGGACCCTCACCCGTCAAAGAAACGGGAACGAGATCGATACCGCATCTTTTGCAGATGGCAAAATGACGGTCATAACCGGGGACGGGGCAAAGGAATTTGATCTTGCCCTGATCCTTCCAGGGCAAGCAGTTACCGTAAGTGCCGAAAAGAATTGCTCGGCACACGGTATCATACATCATATTCAAGCTGGAGTTACCGCCGAGAATGATATTTTCGGCAGGTACGTCCAGAAGTTCAGCAAACAATGCGGAAAGCTCGGACACGCCGTCCGGCAGACCGTAGTTGCGAATATCAAAGCCGGAAGCAGTCAAGCAGTCGTCCTTGCTTTTCAGTGCAAAGAGCAATTCGTCGGAAAGGCCGAGCTGTTCCGTGCAGGGCTTGCCTCGCGACATATCCAGAGAAAGATTTTCAGCGCAGATAGCCTGATAACGCTCGCGCAAAGACGCAAGCTCAAGTTCAAGCGCTTCCTTTCCCATTTTGGTATAAGACATCGGGGATACCACCTTTCGCTATCAGATATCCGCGTTACCCGTCGTTCTGGGGAATGCTTCTACGTCGCGGATATTGGAAACGCCCGTGATATACATGATCAGACGTTCGAAGCCAAGTCCGAAGCCTGCGTGACGAGTCGTACCGTATTTGCGAAGCTCAGTGTACCACCAATAATCCTCTTTGTTCAGACCGCAACGAGCATAAGCCGCCTCAAGCATATCCATACGTTCTTCACGCTGGCTTCCGCCGATCAGCTCACCAACGCCGGGAACGAGCATATCTGCTGCGGCGACGGTCTTGCCGTCATCATTCAGACGCATATAGAAGGATTTGATCTCCTTGGGATAGTCGGTAACGAACACAGGTTTCTTGAATACCTGCTCGCAGAGATAACGTTCGTGTTCCGTCTGCATATCACAGCCCCAGTAGGGTTTGTAGTCGAATTCCTTGCCGCTTTCTTCAAGCAATTTGATCGCGTCCGTATAGGAAACACGGGCAAAGTCATTCGATACTATATTATGCAAACGTTCGAGAACGGTGTTATCGATAAATTTATTGAAGAAAGCAAGCTCGTAAGGGCAAGCTTCGAGAACGTGAGCAACGACGAATTTCGTCATATCTTCAGCGAGATCCATATAGTCGTTCAGATCAGCGAATGCGATTTCGGGCTCGATCATCCAGAATTCAGCCGCGTGGCGCTGGGTGTTGGAGCGTTCCGCACGGAAGGTAGGACCAAACGTATAGATCTTTGCAAACGCCTGCGCAAAGCATTCACCGTTGAGCTGACCGGAAACCGTAAGATTTGCGGCTTTGCCGAAGAAGTCCTTGGAGAAATCAACTGCGCCGTCTTCCGTCTTGGGAATATCATCGAGATCGAAAGAGGTAACGCGGAACATTTCACCTGCGCCTTCACAGTCGGAAACGGTGATCAGAGGGGTATTTACGTATACGAAGCCTCTTTCGTTAAAGAATTTATGGATCGCGTAAGCAGCTTCCGAACGAACGCGGAAAACAGCCTGGAAAGTATTGGTTCTTGCGCGGAGATGAGGAATGGTGCGCAAGAATTCAAGAGAGGTTTTCTTTTTCTGAAGCGGGAAATCGGGGGTGGAAACACCTTCGATTTCAATGGAGGTCGCCTTCAGCTCAAAGGGCTGCTTTGCGGAAGGAGTCAGAACGAAAATACCCTTAGCAACGATAGCGGCGCCAACGTTAAGCTTCGCGATCTCAGTATAATTTTCAAGATTGCTAGCTTCCAGAACGATCTGGAGTCTGGGGAAGGTACTGCCGTCTGCAAGTTCGATAAACCCGAAAGCATTGCTTGCGCGGACGGTTCTGATCCAGCCGGCAACGGTGATTTCCTTTTCACCGAAAGCTTCGGGAGAAGCATAAAGCTCCTGAATGGTGGTGCGTTTCATTTTATAAATCCCTTTCATGTGAGAAATTGTCAAAAAAATTAGTATATATATCGGTATTATATCGCAAACAAATCAAAATTACAATAGGAAAACGGGAAAAAACACGCAACAAAAGGGATTTTTTGAAACAACAACATTCCCCGTTCATTCGCATTTGCGGAAAAGAAACAAGTTATTTTTTCACAAAAATTCATCTTCCCTTTTGACGATTCCGTCAAAATTTCATTTGCAAGCGCCACAAGCTACGCAACCGGGCTTCAGATTCTTTACACTCGGGGTCGTGGCAAGACCGCCGAGCGCAGTTTCTCTGAGCTGATAAGGAATGCTGCGTCCGACGTTGTACATAACGGTAATAACTTCGTCGAACGGAACAAGGGTTTTTCCGCCGGTAGCCAGCGCGATCTCCGCGCTGATGATGGCGTTGGATACGCCCATCGCGTTACGCTTCTGGCAAGGAGATTCCACAAGACCTCCGATCGGGTCACAGACGAGACCGAGGATATTGGAAATGGCGTCGCCTGCCGCCGCAAGACAAACGGCGGGAGAACCGCCAAACAACTCGCAAACCATGGATGCCGCCATAGCAGAAGCCGCGCCGACCTCAGCCTGACAACCGCCCTCCGCGCCGGAAAGCGTTGCGTTTCTGCCGATGATGTAACCGATCGCGCCCGCGTTGAAGAGCGCTCTTACCAGCTGCTCGTCATCGAAGCCGTACGCCTCCTCCATTGCCGCCAGAATACCCGGAAGCACGCCCGAGGAACCCGCCGTCGGCGCGGCGGCAATACGACCCATGGAAGCGTTCCATTCGATAACGCCCATGGCAAAGGTAGCCGCGCGGGAGATCACGCCGCCCATCGCGCCGTTCTTTTTGATATGCTCCATCATCGCCTTGCTCTCGCCGCCGATATAGCCGCCGAGAAGCTTCATTTTTTCCGTTTGAGAACGTTCTACGCTTTCACGCATAACGTTCAGTGTTTTCAGCATACGCGCCTCTACGGTCGCGCGGTCGTCATCGAATTTGGCAACCTCTCGCTGAATCATCGCCTCTGAAATCGTAATATCTTTTCTTTCGCAGAGCGCAAGAAGCTCTGCCGCATTGGTAAAATCAGCGTTTTTATTCTTCATAGTTTATGACCATGCCTTTCTCTCGTTTGGGAAGTCTTGCGAAGCTTGCCGAGCAGATCCGACTTCTCGGCGCGAAATCCACAAAACCTCCGGTTTGAAAAACGATCCGTTTTTCAAACCTGCGCTCCTATTATTTCACCTTGATATACATTGCCGAGATAATATTCGGCTGACGGCAAAGCGCTTCCATAGCCAGCTCATTGAGATCTCCGTCGATCTCCAGAATGGAAAACGCCGCTTCGTCCTTTTCTTCGCAGAACACACTCATATAAGAAATATTGACGTTGAATACCTCAAAGATCTTCGCAATGGAGGCAATAACGCCGGGTTTATCGTATTGATGAACGATGACGGCGTTGTTTTTGCCGGAGTAGCTGATATCACAACCGTTGATGCGTGTGATCTCGATCTCACCGCCGCCGACGGACGCGCCGCGGATCGAGGAAACCGTTCCGTCCTCTTCGGTCACGATGACGTCCACGGTATTGGGATGCGCGTCGATATCGTTCTCCATCTCCTCAAAAATAATTTCAATACCCGCCTTCTGCGCCCATTCAAAAGAATCTCGAATGCGGTAATCGTCCGTAGCGTAGCCGAGAATACCGCCGACGAGCGCACGGTCTGATCCGTGGCCCTTGTAGGTCGTTGCAAACGAGCCGTACAACTGGAAGCGAACGGACGTAATGCGGTTTTTCGCGAGCTTTCTCGCGATACGGGCAATTTTCAGAGCGCCCGCCGTATGCGAGCTTGACGGTCCGATCATGATCGGACCGATAATATCAAAAACACTGAGTTCTCTCATACAAATGTCCTTTCTTGTTTTTCATTTATAAAAGATTCCGCCCTCGGAATCAAATCTCGAGTTCAATACCGACGGGACAATGGTCGCTTCCCATGATCTCCGTCAGAATAAAGCTATCCTTCACGCACTCAAAAAGGCGATTGGATACGACAAAATAGTCAATGCGCCAACCAACGTTCTTTTCTCGCGCCTTCATCATATAGCTCCACCAGGAATATTCCACCTTGTCGGGATAAAGAGCGCGGTAGGTATCGGTAAATCCGCTTTCCAGAAGCTCCGTGAACTTTCCTCTTTCTTCATCGGAAAATCCCGCGCTGTGATGGTTGGTCTTGGGATTTTTGAGGTCGATCTCGTTGTGCGCGACGTTCAGGTCGCCGCAATAAATGACAGGCTTCTTCTCGTCAAGCGCTTTGATATATCCGCGAAGCGCGTCTTCCCAAGCCATGCGGTAATCCAATCTGGCAAGCTCTCTCTGCGCGTTTGGCGTATATACGCAGAGAAGATAAAAATCCTCGTATTCAAGCGTAATGGCGCGTCCCTCTGTGTCGTGTTCGGGAATTCCTATGCCGTACTGCACGGAGATCGGCTCGCGTTTGGCAAAGATCGCCGTTCCCGAATATCCCTTTTTCTGTGCACTATACCAATACTGATGATATCCGGGCGTTTCAAAATCCGCTTGTCCCGGCTGCATTTTCGTTTCCTGAATACAGAAAAAATCAGCATCCGTTTTCTCAAAAAATTCACCGAATCCCTTGCCAAGACAAGCGCGGAAGCCGTTTACGTTCCATGAGATCAATTTCATTTGTTCTGGTCATGCCTTTCTTTCAAAAATTATCATACGGATCCCGCACTTTGATCCGAAAAACTCCAAACCTCTTGCGCAGATCCTGCAATCGTTTCTTTTTCTCTATTATATCATATCACATTTCGCGTGGATGGTCAAGGCGATTTATATGCAAAAATGACCGAAACTCTTGAAATTAAACAGGATTTGTTGTATAATAAAGCCATCAATACGTTGGTCAGCACAAAAATATGCTTTGCGGTTCTCCCGATCGGCAAAGCAAGATTTTCAAAAGCGCGCAACTGAAATAAATTCACAGCGCCGCCTGCTGATGAAAGGACTTTATTATGGCTAATTATTATCCTTTTTACTTCGATATCAAAAAACGTCCGATCCTTATCTTCGGAGGAGGAAGCAAGGCTTACGAAAAGATCGAAAAGCTCCTTCCCTGCGCCCCTTCTCTGACCGTCGCCGCAGAAAAGGTCACACCCACAATCAAGCGCTACAGTGAAGAAAAGAAGCTCTCTCTGATCAGAAGCAACGGCTCCGACGCGCAGGAGCTGATCTCCCGTTTGCACCCCCTCCTCGTCATCATTGCCGACGTTGACGACGCCAAGATCGCGGACATTTTCAGAACCTGCAGAAAAAACGGCGTTGAGGTCCACACGGTCGACAGACAGGAATTCAGTACCTTTCTTTTCCCTTCCGTGATCCGAAGAAAAAATTTCTCCGTCGCCGTCTCCACCTTCGGAGAATCTCCCGCAGCGGCAAAATGGGTCCGCGAGTATATCGAAAGAGCGCTCCCCGTTTCGCTCGACGGTATGCTTGAGCATTTCAAAACAATCCGTCAAACGCTGGCAGAACGCGGCGCCGATCTCAAATCCGGCAGATTCGCCACCATGTACCGCGAAATCATTGACACGTCGCTCCAGGAAAATCGAATGCTGAATGCCGTTGAAATGGGACAACTCATGGCGAAATATATCAACGATACGGAATGATCCTCATTGAAAGAGATACCCCGACAGATAATCTGTCGGGGTATCTCTATTCCGCACAGGGCGCAAGCGCTCTCTTATATCTGTTTTTTCGACAATTCAACGGAAAACACGGTCATGCCGTTCTCGCTTTTCACGGAGATCCAACCGCTATGGAGATCCACGATTTTCTTGACAACGGCAAGTCCTATGCCGTTGCCCTCCTGCGCGTGAGATTCATCCGCTTGATAGAACTTGTTGAATATTCTTTTCTGCTTTTCAAGCGGAATATCGTTGCCCGTATTGCTGACTGAAACGATATAGCTTTGCGCCGTTGCACAGATATCGATTCCGACCGTCGCGCACCGCGGCGCGAATTTTACGGCATTGTCGACGAGATTGATCCAGACCTGCTTCAACAGCTCCTCGTTCGCCTCGATCATATACTCATCGAAATCGAGCTGTAGCTCGATATTCTTCTTTGACCACTGCTCCTCCAGCAAAAGCACAGCAAAACGAATCTGCTCGGAAAGATTGAATTCCGTAATATCGGTCAGGATCTCTTGATTTTCCACCTTCGTCATATTCAGAATATTCGTCGCCATATAAGAGAGTCTCATGGACTCTTCCTCGATGGCGTTCAGATACTGCATTTTCTGCTCCTCCGTCAGATTGCCGCGTCTCAAAAGCTTCGCAAATCCCGCAATGGAAACGATCGGCGTTTTGAATTCGTGCGAGAAATTGTTGATAAAATCGCTTCGAAGCATTTCGGTATTTTCAAGCTCCTTTGCAAGCTTATTGAAGCTTGCCGTCACCTCGAAAACTGTCGGATGATTGGCAAGCGGACCTTTATAGGAAAGACGCGTTTTAAAGTTCCCCGCCGCCAGACTGTTGAGACCGTCAACGAATTGATTGAATGGCTTCAAAGGGATCTTTCCCACGATCATCGCAAGTCCCGCTCCCATCACCAGACTCGCAAGAGACATAACGAGCACGATATTACTCATGCGGATCTCCTCCGAAACGCCCTCAAAAACCTTGAATTGAATGAGCAGCATGACCAATCCCCACGCAAGCAAAATAGCAACCAAAAGAACGCAAAAAGAAAGAATTGCGAATAGCAAGGTCAAGGAAACTCTTTGCTTCTGTTTTTTTATCCAGCTTACCTGTTTTTTCTTTTTGCTCATATCTTCTTCACCGCCTTATAACCGAGTCCGCGTACAGATTCGATCTCGAACTCCTGCCATCCCTCGAAGCGCTTGCGCAATCTTCCGATATGCACCGTCACAGTCTCCCAACCCGTGTTGCTTTCCGCGCCCCAGATCTCATCCATAAGCTGAATGCGGGTAAATATCTTCCCGGGATATGACAATAGCTTGTATAGCAAAAGAAATTCCTTTTGCGGAAGCTCATAAATCTCGCTTCCTTTCGAAACCGTCATCGAATCGTAATCCAAAACGACGTCTCCAATATGGATCTTCCGTTCATTTACGATCTTCGCTCTGCGCAAAAGCGCCTTGATCCGATAAAGCATCTCTTCACCGTCGATCGGCTTTGTGATATAATCGTCCGTCCCCACGATAAAGCCCTTGTGCTTATCCGCAGGCAGTTGCTTGGCAGAAACCATCAGAATCGGCAGATTGTTTTGCGATTCTCTGAGCAATCGTGTGAATTCATAGCCGTCCATATTCGGCATCATGATATCGAGAACGACGAGATCCACGTGCTCACGGTCCATAACCTCCAGCGCTTCTCTGCCGTCAGTCGCGGTCACCACGGTATATCCCGCATTTTCAAGCTCTGCGCGAAACAGAAGTCTTGTATTTTTATCATCGTCAACGACAAGTATATGAAACATAATATCACCTCGTTTTCAAGTTCTTTTTATTATATCTCCGTATGATAAATTCAAAATAAACGAACCTCATTTATTATAACACACAGGCGCACGTTTGTCAAAAAAATCTTCGTCGGCATTTCCGCGCGAAACGTGTTGACCTTTTTCGATACACATGATATAATTTAGTATCATCGGTGACTGAAAAAGGAGAAGAACCATGGGTGATTTTTACATTTACAAAGAAACGAGGGCTTTTATCCTGCAAACGGTGGTCTTATCGCTTTGCCTTTTGTTTGGGCTTATCATATTCATTCCTTGCATGAGAATCCGTTATCCCGCGGCAAAGGATCTGCAATACGAAACCTGTACCTATCTGTCTTATGAATACAAAAGCGTCGGAAAAAGCAGTTATCAGTACCATATCCGCGTAAAAGAATATGACGAACCTCTCGTCATCGACAATATCGTTCAGCGTGAGACAAACAAAGAATTGCTGGCGTCGCTCCGATCGGGCGAGTCCGTTCAAATCAGCCTCGCGGATCAAAAGTATTTCTGTTTATATGAGATCTCCGCGCGAGGCGGTGATATTCTGGCATACGAAGATTTTTTATTCCGTCACAGAAATAACGATCGGATCGGGATCGTATTCGGCGCCATTGTTTCCGTCGTTTCTTTCTCGCTTCTTGTAGCGGGAATCATTCATTATATCAAAACAGGAGACGCTCTGAAAGGCTTTTCCTAACCTACAAGATCGGAGGACTACCATGAAAAATTTTGACTCTTTCGGCGTGATGATCGACTGCTCTCGCGACGCCGTTCCAAACGTTGAGGGCGTAAAACGCTTTTTGGGTACCATTGCGAAAATGGGATATAATGTTGCCATGCTTTATACGGAAGAGACCTATGAGGTGGAAAACGAGCCGTATTTCGGATATAAAAGAGGGCGCTATTCGATGGAAGAAATCCGCGAGATCGATCGCTACGCCGCCTCCGTCGGAATCGAGCTGATCCCCTTTATTCAAACGCTGGCGCATTTGAATCAGCTATTGCGTTGGCGCGCCTACAGACATAAAATTTTCGACATCGACGATATTCTGCTCATCGACGAGCCGAAGACATACGAGTTGTTGGAAAATATCTTCTCCACGCTTTCGAAGACCTTCTCCTCGAAGCGCGTCCACATCGGCATGGATGAAGCGCATCACGTCGGTCTCGGCAAATATCTCGATCAACACGGCTTCACCAACCGATATGAATTGCTCATGAAGCACTTGAACCGCGTTTGTGAGATCGCGGAGAAATACGGCTTCGAATCCACAATGATGGCAAACGATCTCTTTTTCAATCTCTCGCCCGGCACATTCTGCTCCGACGAGATCAGAGATTTTCCTCCCGAGATCACAGAAAACGTTCCGAAAAACTGCGAAATGGTATATTGGGATTATTTCGGCATGCATAACGCGCAATACGATGCCATGATGATCTCGACGAAAAAATTATCGGAAAACACCTGGTTTTCCGGCGGCGCATGGACGTGGAACACGTTCACACCCCACAATCGCTATAGCATGAAGCGCAACGCGATCGCGATCGAATCCTGCAAACGAAACGGCGTTCGCCAAGCGTTCTTTACGTTATGGGGTGACAACGGGGGCGAATGCGCCTACGAATCCGTTCTCCCCGCTCTCATGCACGCCGCGGCGATCGCAAGAGATCTTTCCGAGGATGAAATGAAGCGTGAGTTTTTCGAGATCACAGGCGAAAGCTTCGACGATATGAAGGATCTCGATCTGCCGAACTATATTTTCGGAGAAGACGTTCCCGTGGAATCCCCCTATTTCCAACATAGCGCCTGCAATTACTGCAAAACACATCTCTACGACGATCCCTTTCTCGGCACAATGAGCGCAAATTTGAAGGAGTGCGACCCTTCTCTGCTTACCTCCTATGCAGAGCGTCTGCATAAATCGGGAGCTGAAAGCAAGCATTATGCTCATATCTATGAAAGCGCCGCGTGTCTCTGCGACGTGCTTTCAAAAAAGCTTCTCCTCGCAAAGAAAACGAGAGCCTTGTACCAAGCGGGCGACAAGCAAGGTTTGCTCATCTTAGCGGAAAGCGACTATGCGGATTGCATCCGACTCGTCGACATGTTCCACAAAGCGTTCCGCCGTCAATGGTATGCCATCAATAAAACCTACGGATTCGAGATCCACGATGCCCGTCTCGGCGGTTTGAAGTGCCGACTCGAAAGCTGCAGGGAGCGTCTGACCGATTACGCAAACGGACGCATTCCCGAAATCGCGGAGCTTGCAGAGCCACTGCTTCCCTATAAAGATACCTACGTCACCTCGTGGGCGGAAATGATCTCCGCAAATCTTGCTTAAACAAAAAATCCTCCGAATGCAATCGGAGGATTTTTTATCATATCAGAGAATTTCTTTGGTAAGAGCCGTGCGCTTTGCGAGAAGCGAACCGACGAGAACGACAACGGCGGAAACTGCCGCAACCAGCGCGGCGATCTGCAAAACGGCCTTCCAACCGCTATTATCCGCAATCGCGCCGAACGCATACGTGCTGCAGACCGCGCCCGCATAGCAACAAGCGTCAAGCAATGCGGAAATACTGCCCACGTTACCGTATTTACGAATGCTGAACGGAATAAGGCTCGTCGTTACGTTAACGATACCGCAAACCATCAGATACATGACGGCGAAGAAGAAGAGCGTGATCGCTGCATTTTTCATCGGATAGAACAAAATAATGGAGAATACCGAGAGACCGGCAACCGCAAACAGCAGACATTCCAAAAAGAGATGACTGGGCAAACGCTTCTTCATCCACTTAACAAGGAAAGCGCCGAGCAACGAGATTTCGGGAAGGATCATCGTCAAAAGAATGGAAAGCGATTCCTTCAAGCCAAAATCCTGTTCGAAAATAGAGGGGAGCCACGTTACAACGCCGTCGCGAATGAAAACGGAGCAGGACGCGCCGACACAAGCGAAAATGAACACGAAAATAAAGTAAGGTGTGAAAAGCGAAACCTTTCCCTTCGGCAACTCGGCAGAAGCATTTGCTTTCTGCGCAGGTTCTTCCTCGATCTCCGCGCCGTCGTGATGGAATTGATATTCCGTGCGACGAACACCGAAGAACCAAGTAAGACCCACCGTAAAGACGGAGGCAAACGCAAAGAAGAAAACAACTCTCCAGGAAATACCGAGTTCATTCAGAACGGCGGATACAACGTAAGTAATAAAAGTACCTATGCTATACGTCATGCAGTTCCAGATGATACAACGGCCGATATCCTTGCTTGCAAGAAATTTCGATTGAATATTGAGGATATTGCACCAGAGCATACTCTGCGCGAGACCGTTGACAAGCCAGATATATTTCATCGGCTCAATCGACGGAGAAAGAGCGATACCGAGATTACAGAGCGCGGAAACGATCATTGCAATCGTCACGGTATACTTGGGATTACAGTATTTGGCAATAAATGCGTTGATCAACTGACCTGCCGCATAGCTGAAAAAGTAGAACGAGCTGACTGTGCCCGCAATCGCCTGCTCCACGCCGAACTCGCCGCGTATGGAAATCAGATTTGCGCCGTAGCAAAGTCTTCCGATATAAGCGGTCGAATAGGTCAGACAACTGAGCAGAATCAAAAACGTAGCGTTTTTTCTGTTTAAAACTCTCATGGATATCTGTTTTCTCCTTCAAAATGATTTTAATAACTTATATATTATATCATATCCATATCATATTGTCAAGAAGCACACAAAAAAGCATGGCAATATTCATAAAAATTAAAGCTTTTTTCTGTGCAAAAAGACTCCCTTCCGATCAAATCGGCGGGAGTCTTTCGATCCTATATGATTTTCAAATGAATTTACGCTTCCAACGTCTTGAAAATACGCGCCCAAACGTTCATATCCTGCTCGGTCATGAAATTCCAATCAAATTGTTCGGAGAAAAGCTCCATATCTCTTTCCGTCTCCAGAAGGTTCTTCTTCAGCGCTCTTCTGTACTTTTTGAAAAAGCTTTCTCTGTATTTGACGGCGGACGCGGCGCGGTGCGGATAATGCCCCTTTCCCGAAACTTGAAGGAACGTGATATTCGCATATCCCGCCAGCGCCTCGCGCATAACGTCGAAATGCTTTCTGCAGCTGACGACCTTGTCGTCAGAGGAATGAATGATCAGTATTCTGGATCTCGAACGCATAAGCGAACGAACGGCATGAAATCGCATATAGTCCTTGAGTCGAAGATAATTGGGATGCTGGCTCTTTTCCTTGATGTAAATCTTTTTATAAAAAGAGCCGAGCTTTTCTTTCATCATCGTTTCCACGGAGATATACCCCGAAATAGAAACGATGCGGGAAATGTCCGGATGCAATTTCGAAATATTCAACGCGGCAAAACCGCCCCAATCGTGTCCGACGACGGAAAACTCGAAACCTCTGTACGCTTCTTTCTTTTTCAAAGTGGTGAGAACGTCATCCAGATCCATCAGCGATTGCGAAAAACCGCCCGTATCTTCACCTCCGGAATCCATATAACCCGTATGATCATATGCGAAAACAAGATATCCCTCTTTCGCAAGAAGCTCGATCTCCTTCATATAACCGCGATGGCCGGAGCCCATGCCATGATCAAAAACAATGATCCTTTTCGGCTTGGGATCGGGATACTGATAGAAATATCCCTGCAAACGATGACCCTTTGACGAATGGATCGCAAGCGGTCTTTTCTCAAGTCCCGGAAAATCCTCGTGAGAAAAATAATATATCGCTTTCGTTTCATCCGTTCTCGTATAGACCGAGTTTCTGTAAGCTGTTTCGATCCGATCCAATATCATTTCAAACGACCCCTCTGAAAAAGTAATATTTTAAATCATTTCAACGTAGCGAGCATAACCGCCTTGATGGTATGCATTCTGTTTTCTGCCTCATCAAAAACAATGGACTGTTCGCTTTCGAATACTTCATCGGTGACTTCCATGCAATCTCTTCCGAACTTTTCTCCCATCTCCTTGCCGACGATGGTGTTGAGATCATGGAAAGCAGGCAGACAATGCATGAATATCGCTTTTTCACCCGCATTTTTCATAACGTCGGCGTTGACCTGATAGGGAGCAAGATCGTGAATACGTTCTTCCCATACCTCGACGGGCTCGCCCATAGATACCCATACGTCCGTATAAATAACGTCAGCGTTTTTCGTTGCGGTCTCCACGTCCTCACAGAATTCGATAATAGCGCCCGTTTCCTTTGCAATTTCCATGCAAGTATCGATCAAAGACTGCTTGGGGAAATATTTCTTGGGAGCGCAAGCGACGAAATGCATACCCATTTTCGCGCAACCGACCATCAAAGAGTTGCCCATATTGTATCTTGCGTCACCCATATATACGAGCTTTACGCCCTTCAATCTGCCCAAATGCTCACGGATCGTCATGAAATCCGCAAGGATCTGCGTGGGATGGAATTCGTTGGTAAGACCGTTCCAAACGGGAACGCCTGCGTGCTGACCAAGCTCCTCCACAATATGCTGACCGTTTCCGCGATATTCGATGCCGTCGAACATTCTGCCCAGCACGCGCGCGGTATCGGCGGTGCTTTCCTTTTTACCGATCTGCGAACCGATCGCATCGAGATACGTGGTGTGCATACCGAGATCGTGCGCCGCGACCTCGAAGCTGCAACGGGTTCTCGTGCTCGTTTTTTCAAAAATAAGCGCTATATTTTTGCCTCTGCATACGTCGTGCAGAATGCCCGCTTTTTTCTTTGCCTTCAATTCTACTGCAAGATCCATCAGGTCGATCATATCCTGAGACGTGACGTCAAGCAGCTTCAAAAAGTTTTTACCCTTCAAATTCATTGGTTTGATTCCTTTCCTATCTATATCAATCGGAGACTTCACAAGCCGCCTTGATCACGGCGATCGCCTCTTCCAGAAGCTCCATGGGGATGTTGAGCGCGGGAAGCAAGCGCACCTTGTTCTTCGCCTTGATAGCGAGTACGCCGTTCTCGCGGCAAAAGGCGAGAACCTCTGCGGCATCCTTCTCCGTCTCGATGCCGATCATGAGTCCCATCCCCGTCACGCTTTTCACGCCGGACGCGCCCTCCAATTCTCTGAAAATATAAGCCGATTTCGCGCGCACTTCTCTGAGCAATTCCTCGTTCAGTCTGGAAAGCACGTTTCTCGCGCCCGCGCACGAAACGGGATTTCCGCCGAAGGTCGAGCCGTGAGAACCGGGAGTCAATATGTCCTTCACCTTTTCGCCGAGCATGCAAGCCCCGAGCGGCAATCCTCCGCCGAGCCCCTTTGCCGTCGAAACGATATCCGGCATAAAGCCGTAATTCATATAGGCGTAAAGCGCGCCCGTTCGTCCGTTACCCGTCTGTACCTCGTCGTCAATGAGAAGAATATCGTTTTCCTTCGCAATCGTGACAAGCCCTTCAACGAAATCCTTTTCCAACGGACAAACGCCGCCCTCACCCTGTACAAGCTCAAACATGATCGCCGCGATCTTATTTTCACGGACGAGCGTTTTTACGGATTCAATATCGTTCGCCTCCGCATATACGAATCCCTCCGTCAAGGGAGTGAAATCAGTGTGAAAAACATCCTGCCCCGTCGCAGAAAGCGTCGTGATCGTTCTGCCGTGGAAGCTGTTTTTCAGCGTAATGATCGTATAAGTGTCTGCGCCCTTCTTTTCAGACGCATATTTTCTCGCTACCTTGATCGCCGTCTCATTAGCTTCCGCGCCGGAATTGGAAAAGAACACCTTCTTCATCCCCGTACGCTCGCAAAGCTCCTTCGCAAGCATAGCGCACGGCTCGGAATAATACAAATTCGACGTATGTTGACAACGACAAAGCTGTTCCGTGACTGCCTGAACCCATTCCACGTCCGAAACGCCGAAGGTATTGACGGCAATTCCCGTGCCGAGATCAATGTATTTCTTCCATTCCGCGTCGTAAACGAGAGAGCCGATTCCCGAAACGATCTCCACGGGAAAACGCGCGTAAGTTCCCGCGATATATTCGCGGTCAATATCCTGAATATTCAAAGCTTCCGTCTCCTCTCATGAGCAGCCCGCTCTTTATTGAAATTCTTTCTTGTCGGCAATGACCATCGTGCCCGCACCCTCATCCGTCAGCATTTCGATCAGAATGGAGTGGGGGATTCTGCCGTCGAGAATAAATACCTTTTTCACGCCGCGGCGAACGGCGTCAATACAACATTCAACCTTCGGAATCATACCGCCCGAGATCACGCCTTCTCCGTATAGCTTCGCCGCGTCCCAGATATCGATCATCGGGATCAGCGTTGCGGGATCGTCCTTATCGCGAAGAATGCCCGCGATATCCGTCATGGAAATCAAGGATTCCGCGTGCATAGCCCCTGCGATCTGTGAAGCCGCCGTATCCGCGTTGATATTGTACACGTTACCCTGCATATCACAGCCAATCGTGGAAACAACGGGGATATAACCCTTTTCCAGAAGATCTATGATCGGTTCCACGTTGACCTTCGTGATCTTTCCGACGTAGCCGAGGCGTTCATCCTTCATTTCCGCTTCGATCAGATGACCGTCCATACCGGAAATACCCATCGCCTTGCCGCCGTTGACCTCAAGCAAATTCACGAGTGTTTTGTTTACCTTTCCCGCAAGAACCATCTGAACGATCTCCACGGTTTCCTTGTCGGTCACACGAAGTCCGTCAACAAATTCGGACTTTTTGCCGATCTTGCCCAGCATATCCGAAATTTCGGGACCGCCCCCGTGAACGAGGACGACCTTTACGCCGATCAGAGAAAGAAGAACGATATCTTCCATGACCTGCATTTTTCTTTCTTCGTTGATCATCGCGTTGCCGCCGTATTTGACAACGACAACCTTATTATAATAATTCTGTATGTAAGGCAACGCTTGCGTCAGGATCTCCGCACGTTGCGCATTGGTAATATTCGTTGGTACCATTTTCATTCTCCTCCGATTCGAATTACGTGCGATAGTCGCCGTTGATCTTGACGTAATCGTAAGTCAGATCGCAACCCCAAGCAACTGCGTTCGCTTCTCCGTCATTCAAGGAAACGGAAATACCGATCTCTTTTTCAAGCAGGATCTTCTTTGCGATCTCTTCGGAAAATTCCACGCCTGCGCCATCCTTGCAAACAAGGATCTCGCCCACTGCGGAAACGAAGGAAACGTCCACCTTGGTTACGTCCACGTCCGCGCCGCTATAACCGATCGCGCAAAGCACGCGTCCCCAGTTGGCATCGGAGCCGAACATGGCAGCCTTCACGAGAGAGGAGCAAATAATGCTTTTTGCAACCGTTTTCGCAATGGATTCCGTCTTTGCGCCCTTAACGGTACATTCAAGAAGCTTCGTTGCGCCCTCACCGTCAGCCGCGATCATACGGCAAAGATAAACCGTCACCGTATTGAGCGCCTGCATGAAAGCATCAAAATCCGCGCCCTCGGCGGTAATTTCTTCGTTGCCCGCCATGCCGTTTGCCATGGCCGCAACCATATCGTTGGTGGAGGTATCGCCGTCTACGCTGACCATATTGAACGTATTTTTAATATCAGAGGAAAGCGCTTTGGAAAGCATTTCACCGGAGATGGTAGCGTCTGTCGTAATGAAAACGAGCATGGTCGCCATATTCGGATGGATCATACCGGAGCCCTTTGCAATACCGCCGATGGTACAGGTTTTTCCTCCAACCTCAAAAGTGACTGCGATCTCCTTTTTAACGGTATCCGTCGTCATAATGCCTTCCGCCGCCGCATCGCTGTTATCGCCAAGCCCCGAAACGAGAGCCTTCATGCCGTTTGCGATGGGAGCAATATCGAGAGGCTGACCGATAACGCCCGTAGACGCGACGATCACGTCTTCTGCGGGGATACCAAGCTCCGCGGAAACGAGTCCGCTCATTTTTTCGGCAATCTCAATACCATTGGCGTTGCAGGTATTCGCATTTCCGCTATTGCAAATAACAGCCTGCGCTTTTCCATTCTGCAAATGCTTTTTCGTAACGGTCAAGGGAGCGCCCTTAACCAAGTTCGTCGTATATACTGCCGCCGCACTCGCTTGAACCTCGCTGTAAATCAAAGCGAGGTCTTTTTTCGTTTTGTTTTTGCGGATGCCGCAATGAATGCCGCTTGCACGAAAGCCTTTTGCGGCACATACGCCGCCTGCCGTTATTTTCATGATTATATATTTCCTTTCACCAAATCAACGCGTTTAATTTCTGTATTTTACCACATTTGTTTCCAAAATGGAAGACTTTTTTCTCAAAAATCTATGTTTTTCTCAAAATTTTCGTTTTAAAATGCAATAAGGGAGGGTCCCCCCTCCCTTATTGATCACATCAAAGCTCAAGTCCAAGCGTCTTCTCCAAGCCGAGAACGATATTGAGATTCTCAACGGCAGCGCCCGAAGCGCCTTTTCCGAGATTATCATATCTTGCTACGAGAAGAATACGATCGTCATTGCCAAAAACGGAGAGCTGCATTCCGTCTTTTCCCGCGAGTCCCGCGCCGGAAAGAAATCCTTCCTCAGACATATTCGTCTGATAGGAAACGATCGGTCCTTGATACAAATTCCGATAAACATCTGCGAGAGCCGCAGGCGATAATCCACCGACGTCTTCCTTGAAAACGGGAACGGTGACAACCATGCCGCTGTAAAAATCAGATACGATCGGACAAAAGATCGGGGCGGCTGAAAGGCCCGTGATCGCCTTCATTTCCTTCAGGTGCTTGTGTTCCTGCGTCAATCCATACTGGCGGGGCGCACCAAGCAAGGGATTTCTGTCGGCGTCTTCATATTCTCCGATCATTTTTTTGCCGCCGCCGCTATAACCCGTAATGGAGTGGCAAGTCAGTCGGGCGGATGGGGAAAGAATACCATTTTGGATCAAGGGGTGCACGAGCGCGATAAAGCCGCTTGCGTGACAACCGGGGACGGCAATCCGTTTTGACGTTTTGATTTTTTCCTCGAACGAAGGGGAAAGTTCGGGGAAACCGTATGCAAAAGCGGGATCCGTTCTGTGCGCAGTCGAAGTATCGATAATGACGGTGTTCGGATTTTCCACCATCGCGACCGCTTCCCTCGCCGCCGCATCGGGAAGGCAGAGAAAAGCGACGTCTGCGCTATTGATCGCTTCTCTTCGGGCTTTTTCGTCCTTTCGGTAAGCCTCGGGGATCGTGATCATTTCAATATCGGTTCTGCCGCCAAGCCGTTCGTAGATACGAAGGCCCGTCGTTCCGGCTTTACCGTCAATAAAAACTCTTTTCATCGTCTGTCTTTTCTCCGTTTGCGTCATTGAATTGATTTATTGAATGTTGAGATACGCTGCGACAAGGGAAAGCTGATATTCAACTGATTCGGGACCCGTGCTACCCTTGGAAATTCTCTTCTTCACGCAGGTATCGAGTGAAATCTCATCGTAAAGATCTTCTTCGAAAAGTTCACTGAAGCCCCTATACGTTTCCATAGGGAGCGTTTCGAGAATATTGCCGCTTGCAATGCAGGAGGCAACGATGCCGCCGACGATTTTATACGCACTGCGGAAGGGCATACCTTTTTTGGTAAGATAATCTGCGAGATCAGTCGCGTTGATGAAGCCTTTTCCTGCCGCCGCTCTCATGTTTTCCTTCTTGACCTTCATGGTCGAAAGCATGGGGGCGAAAATGTCCAGACATTTCTGCACGGTCTCCACGCCGTCAAACACGGATTCCTTGTCCTCCTGCATATCCTTGTTATATGCGAGAGGCAATCCCTTGAGCATGGTGAGCGTGCCGATCAGATCGCCGTAAACTCTGCCCGTTTTTCCGCGGACGAGTTCCGCCATATCGGAGTTTTTCTTCTGAGGCATAATGCTGGAGCCGGTGGTATACGCGTCGGAAAGCTCCACGAATCCAAATTCCCAAGAGGACCAGAGAATGATCTCCTCGGAAAAACGGGAAAGGTGCATCATGATGATCGAGCAGGTCGAAAGCATTTCTACGCAGAAGTCGCGGTCAGAAACGCCGTCCATGCTGTTTTCCGTCACACCGTCAAAGTCAAGCAATTTTGCAACCATATCGCGATTCGTCGGATAGGTCGTTCCCGCAAGCGCGCAGGAGCCGAGCGGAGAAACGTTCATACGCTTGACCGTGTCGCCGAGACGGCTGACGTCACGCATAAACATCATCGCGTATGCAAGCAGATGCTGAGCAAACGTGATAGGCTGTGCTCTCTGCAAATGCGTGTAGCCCGGCATGATCGCATCGGTATTTTCAACAGCCTTGCGGTAGATCGCTTCAATCAGAGAGAGCAGTCCCTCTTCGATTTTCTTTGCTTCGTCACGAAGATACAGACGGAGATCCAATGCAACCTGGTCGTTTCTGGAACGGGCAGTATGCAAACGCTTGCCGACATCACCAATTCGCTTTGTAAGCTCCGCTTCCACGAACATATGAATATCTTCCGCATTCATATCAATCGGAAGCTTTCCCTCTCGGATATCCGTGAGGATCTCCTCAAGTCCGGCGCTGATTTTCTCGCAATCATCGCCACTGATGATTCCCTGCGCGGAAAGCATTGCCGCGTGCGCCAAAGAGCCCTTGATATCCTGCTCGTACATTTTTGAATCGAAATGAATTGATGAATTGAAGTCATCAGCTGCTCTGTCAAGCGCGCCGATGAATCTGCCTGCCCACATTTTTTCCATATCGGACCAACCTTTTCCTTCTTACCTTAATACTCTTTTATATCCGAAAAAAATATCGGGCTGCGGGAATGTTGTCCCGCAGCCTTACGTGTCTCCGGAGAAACTATTATTTGTTGTTTTTCTTTACCGCTTCTTTCACCTGAGCCTGAACCTTGATCGGCAGACCGAAGAGATTGATGAAGCCGGTAGCATCTGTCTGGTCGTAAACGTGATCTTCGCCGAAGGTAGCGATTTCTTCAGAGTAGAGAGAATATTCGCTCCATGCACCTGCTTTGATCATGTTACCCTTGTAAAGCTTGATACGAACCTTACCGGTTACGTTTTCCTGAGTCTTGTCAACGAATGCGGAAAGTGCTTCACGAAGAGGAGTGAACCACTGACCGTTGTAAACGAGATCTGCGAAGGTGATGGCGAGCTCCTGCTTCTTGTGAGCAGTCATCTTATCAAGACAAAGGGTTTCGAGGTAGTTGTGCGCAAAGTAAAGGATCGCGCCGCCGGGAGTTTCGTATACGCCACGACACTTCATACCAACGAGACGGTTTTCTACGATATCAAGAAGACCAATACCGTTTTCGCCGCCGAGCTTATTGAGTGCGAGGATGATTTCCTTTGCGCTCATCTTTTCGCCGTTGAGTGCTACGGGAGCACCCTGTTCGAAATCAAGCGTGATATAAGTGGGCTTATCGGGAGCCATCAGAGGAGAAACGCCCATTTCAAGGAAGCCTTCCTTTTCGTAAAGAGGTTCGTTTCCTGCATCCTCGAGGTCGAGACCTTCGTGAGAAAGGTGCCAGAGGTTCTTATCCTTGGAATAGTTGGTTTCGCGGTTGATCTTGAGCGGAACGTTGTGTGCTTCCGCATAGTCGATCTCTTCTTCACGGGACTTGATATCCCATTCGCGCCAGGGAGCGATGATGGGCATATCGGGAGCGAAAGCCTTGATCGTCAGCTCGAAACGAACCTGGTCGTTACCCTTACCGGTGCAACCATGGCAGATCGCGTCTGCGCCTTCTGCTTTTGCGATCTCAACGATACGCTTTGCGATAACGGGACGAGCAAAAGAGGTGCCGAGCATATATTCTTCGTAAAGAGCGCCTGCTTTTACGGTAGGAATGACGTATTCGTCAACGAATTCATCGGTAAGATCCTCTACGTAGCATTTGGAAGCGCCGGTCTTGATTGCTTTTTCTTCAAGTCCTTCCAATTCATCTGCCTGACCTACGTTACCGGAAACGGCAATAACTTCGCAGTTATTGTAGTTTTCCTTCAACCACGGAATGATGATGGAGGTATCCAAACCACCGGAATACGCGAGAACAACTTTTTTAATATCTTTCTTATTCATACTATATAAACTCCTTTTTATTCACAGCTATAGAAGCGAGATTTCATTTGCTGAATAATTATACATCATTATGAATAATAATGCAATAGCTTTTTGAAATTTATTATTTTTTCCACATTTTGATGTATAATTAGATTTCGATAAATACACACGGTTGGGCATAAAGCACATTTTATTTTATAATTATTCATATTTTCGTGAATATTCAAAGATTTTATGCATAATGTGCATGAATATTCTTGCAACGAAAGTGGCAAATCTCCCTCCTCATTGCAAAGCGGTTTTCACCTCAGCCCATTGGCTTTTTGACAAACCATCAAATTTTTTTCAAATTTGTAGAATAAATTTGTTTAAAATATTGACATGACTCTTTATTTGTGCTATCATCATAAAGTGAAATTCAATAAAAAATCATGGTAGAGGTGCATCGCGTCATCAGTATTCGATCCGGTCAAGGTTCCCGATAACCGTCGGATCGCAAAAAGGGGCGCTTGCCGAAAGCGTGCGTAACGGGACGCATTGCTTGGTTTGGCAAATAAGATTTGTCCGACTGTCGTTTATGCGGAGAGCTATCGGGATTTCAAACGCGATATTTTTATGCGTTCTTCGGTAGCACTCGTGTTTTGATACGCTGAGCCTGCCGAAGAACGCTTTTTTTGTCATTCCTCTTCCATGATACATATATTATAAAGATGAAAAACATCACTACTATACATGATCAGTTGCCGACTCCGGCAAGAAAGGATATTTTATGAAAACTCCGATTTTCACAGGCGCGGCTACCGCGCTCATCACACCGTTTCGCAACAGAGAAATCGATTACGAAGCATTCGGTCATATCATTGACGAGCAATTGAACGCAGGCATCGACGCGCTCGTCGTATGCGGAACAACGGGCGAAGCCTCCACGCTGACGGACGACGAACAGATCTCCGCCATCGAATTCGCCGTCAAACGCGTTGCGGGCAGAGTTCCCGTCATCGCAGGCGCAGGCAGCAATGACACGGAGCACGCGATCAGACTTTGCAAACGTTCCTGCGAGGTTGGCGCAGATGCTCTTCTCATCGTTACGCCCTACTACAACAAAACCTCCCAAAGAGGTCTCATCCATATGTACACCCGCATTGCAGACAGCGTTGATAAGCCCATCATTCTTTACAACGTACCCTCTCGTACCGGCGTGAACATCGAACCCGAAACCTACGCGGCTCTCGCGGACCATCCCAATATCAATGCCATCAAGGAAGCCAGCGGCAACTTCTCCAAGCTTGTCGAAACCGTTGCTCTCGTTGGCGACAAGCTCGCTGTATACAGCGGTAATGACGATCAGGTCGTTCCTATGCTCGCACTCGGTGCAAAGGGTGTTATCTCCGTACTTTCCAACGTGCTTCCCGCAGAAACCTCCGAAATGTGCAAACGTTTCTGGAACGGCGACGTCAAGGGCAGCGCGGCTATGCAGTGCGAATATCTCCCTCTCATCAATGCGCTCTTCTCCGACGTTAACCCCATTCCCGTAAAGGAAGCAATGGCAATGCTCGGTTATTGCACCGCAGAAATGCGCGAGCCTCTCTTCAATATGGAAGAATCCAAAAAGGAAAATCTCCGCAAAAAGCTGATCGCAGCAGGATTGGACGCAAAAAACTGATTGAACACGGATATTCCCGTCCATTATCAAGACGGTGATTCCCGAAAATCACAGAATCATTCACGATAGGAAAGGATTCCCATGAAAGTACTTATGAACGGCGCTCTCGGAAAAATGGGCGCGCAAATCTGGACACTTCTCGAAAGTGGCAAAAACGGTGCCGAGATCGCTTGCGGCGTAGATATCTGCGCTGACGGTACCGATTCCCGCATTGTTAAAAATTTGAGCGATTTTGAAGGAAAGGCTGACGTGATCATCGACTTTTCAAATCATGCTTGTACAAAAGATCTTATGGATTACGCCGTCAGAACCAACACACCCTGCGTCGTTGCAACGACCGGCCAGACTGTACAAGAGCTTGAGATGATCGACGAAGCCGCAAAATCGGTCGCGATCTTCCGAAGCGCAAATATGTCCATCGGCATTGCCGTACTCGCCGATTTCGCAAAGCGCGCAGCGGCTCTCATGCCCGATGCCGATATTGAAATTATCGAAAAGCACCACAACCAGAAGCTCGATGCCCCCAGTGGCACAGCGCTCATGCTTGCAAATGAAATCAAGGAAGCAAAAACCGACGCCGTATTCGTTTGCGGCAGATACGGCCATCAGAAAAGAACGGAAAAAGAGATCGGTATCCACGCGCTCCGTATGGGCGGCGTGATCGGCGAACACGAGATCATCCTCGCAACGCCCACGGAAACCATCACTTTGAAGCACGAGGCGCATACACGCGCATTGTTTGCGGACGGCGCTCTCGTTGCCGCGGCATTCCTCGCAGATAAGCCTGCAGGCATTTACACCATGAAGGACATCATCAAAAAATAATCCGATCTCCTTCGCAAGAAAGGATTTTAAAAGCAATGGATACTCAAATCGTTCATTCCAACGTTACGATAGGAAAAGACGGACATCTTTATTTCGCGGGAGCGGATACCGTCTCTCTGGCAGAAAAATACGGCACTCCCGTTTTCCTCCTTGATGACGCCCGCGTGCGCGCGCGCATACGCGAATATAAGGAAGCCATGCAAAAGAATTTCGGGGAAAGCTCCGTTCCGCTTTTCGCTTCAAAATCTCTCAGTTTCACAGAAATATACCGCATTATGGCAGAAGAAGGAATCGGCACGGATATCGTTTCCTCAGGTGAGCTTTTCACGGCGGTTTCCGCAGGCTTCCCCATGGAACGCGCATTCTTCCACGGAAATAACAAAACCGATTTTGATATCCAATACGCCATTGAAAACCGCATAGGCTATTTCATCGTTGACAGCATGGAGGAACTCTTCCTCATTGATAGTTATGCGCAAAAAGCGGGAATCCGCCAAAAAATTCTGCTCCGTCTGACACCGGGCATTGATCCGCACACCCATCAAAAAATCAGTACGGGCGGT
>JAZRLQ010000106.1:0-7261 GCA_045646925.1 Eubacteriales bacterium | reverse complement strand
CCCGTTACGACAAACAGTAATATCTACCGGTTCAACACCGTATCTTGAAATTTTATAGGCAAGATCGTAAAGAACATATACTTTTTTTCCATTGATTTCAAGAATTTCGTCTTTAGGAAGCAATCCATCTTTCGTTTCCGTTTGAATGGATGTTGCTCCTTCCGGAAAATACTCTACCGTAGTTGATCCGATGTCTTTTGAGGAAGCTACAATCAAAAGCATAACAAGAAGTCCGAGTACTAAATTGAATACGGAACCCGCCGCGGTAATGATGATTTTTTGTAAAACCGTTTTCTTGCGAAAAGATCCTTCGTCATCGGATTCCTCGTCTTCTCCTGCCATGCTGACAAAACCGCCAATGGGCAATGCACGAAGAGAGTAATTTGTATCATACGTTTTGGATTTCCATGAAATCAACTTCGGTCCCATTCCAATGGAAAATTCGTAAATTGTAACGTGAAAAAGACGAGCTGTCAAAAAATGTCCCAGTTCATGAATAAAAATCAAGGAACCGAACATCAAAATTGCTACTATAATGTATAAAAGCAGCATATTTTGCTCCTCCTTAGGATTTAAATAATTTTCGTTTTGACAAGTTCTCTTGCCAGAACGTTTGCTTCCTCAACGTCGGAAAGTGTGAAATTCCGGATATTCTGATAATTGTCCACGATTTCACAAACCAATTCCGAAATTTCGGTAAATTTGATTTTTCCCTTCAAGAACAGAGCGACCGCTTCTTCGTTTGCGGCGTTCATGACGCAAGGCAGGATTCCGCCTTTCTGTGCCGTTTTTTCAGCAAGCGCAAGCAAAGGAAACGCGGTTCTGTCCGGTTCAAAGAACGTGAGCTTGCCGATCTTGAAAAAGTCAAGCGGTTCACTGGGGGACTCTATTCTTTCGGGATAAGTAACGGCGTATTGAATCGGAATACGCATATCCGATACGCCGAGCTGAGCGAGTATGGCTTTGTCGTTATATTCGACCATGGAATGAATGATGCTTTCCCTGTGAATGATCACTTCGATCTTTTCGGGAGGTACGTCGAATAAGTGCATGGCTTCGATCAGCTCCAAGCCTTTATTCATCAGCGTGGCACTGTCGATCGTGATCTTGGCGCCCATTTTCCAAGTAGGGTGTCCGAGAGCTTCGGCAACGGTTACGTTTTTCAGTCTGTCTGCGGTTGCGCCGAAGAAAGGACCTCCGGAGCAGGTAAGAAGGATTCTGCGGATCTCTTTTCTGCTGTTTCCTTCAAGACATTGGAAAATCGCGCTATGCTCACTGTCGACGGGAATGATCTCGCAATGATTTTCAGCCGCGCTCTTTTTTACAAGCTCGCCCGCCGCGACGATCGTTTCCTTGTTGGCAAGACCGATACGGTCAAATTGCTTGATCGCTTGCAAGGTTGGGCGTAGACCGTTGAAGCCGCTGATCGCATTGATACAAACGTCTGATTGCAGTTCGCAAAGCATCTTACAAACGCAATCATCGCCGTCAATGATCACTGTATCGGTGTCCGCGATTGCAACGCGTAACAGACGAGCAGCCTTTTCATCACTGACGGCAACAAATCCCGGTTTGAATTTACGGATCTGTTCTTCTCCAAGCTCGATATTGGAACCGAACGCAAGCGCGTCAACGGCGTAACCGGAGAAATCCGCGACGTCGAGCGCTTGCGTTCCGATAGAACCTGTAGAGCCAAGAACCGTAATATGTTTTTTTACGTTCATGGATGGAATACCTCAAAAAATCAACAAATAAAGATGGGGCAGGAATTCGCTGTGAAGTATGTAATGATATAGATCGTGGGAGCTACGGCTATGATCGAGTCAAATCTGTCGAGAACGCCGCCGTGTCCGGGGAAAATGAAACCGAAGTCCTTGATTTCTCTTTCTCTCTTGATGTAGGAAGCGACGAGGTCACCGAACTGGGAAACGACGGAGATAACCGCGGCGATAATAATGATTGCGACGTAATTGACTTTGACTTCGCAAACGGTCTGAATAATAAAGCCGTAGAGAGCGAATCCGAGAATGCAACCGAGGATGCCGCCAAAGGAGCCCTCGATCGTTTTCTTGGGGCTGACTTTGGGAATCAGCTTATGCTTTCCGAACAGAACGCCCACGAAGTACGCGCCCGTATCGGTCATCCATGCGCCGATAAAGATCAATCCGTAAAGGTATACGCCGGCGTTGCCCTGTCTGCGAAGCAGTGCGATGCTCATAATGCCGATCATGATGTAGAGCGTCCACGTGATCAGCTCTGCAGCCTGCAGGAATTTGATTTCTCCCAGAGAAAGCATGGTAAAGCAACAGATCAAAAAGATATACGCAAAAGTTGCCGCGAACAGCATGACCATCACTTTTTCCATAGAGAAAATGCTATAGGGGATCAAGCTGCTTTTGACGTTAACGAAATAGGACGTAACGACGGCGGAAATAAACGCGCCGTACAGGAACGTCGTAATGGAAAGCAACCATTTTTTTCGAACGCCGATGCAGCCTGTGATTTCAAACAACGCGATCAAAGCGACGATTCCGCAAGCAATCGGGAAAAAGATAGTATCCGACCAGATCAGACAAGGAATTAAAACGCCTATTGCCGCAATCGCGGTGATGACTCGTTTTTTCATAAATTAAACGCCTCCGTATCTCCGATTCCGCTGATAATAGGTCTCTATCAAGGAATCGACTTCTTCAATTTTTAAATCGGGCCACAGGGTTTCCGTGAAAAAGAGTTCAGCGTACGCTGATTGCCAGAGCAGAAAATTGGAAAGTCGAATTTCTCCGCCCGTACGAATGATCATATCGGGAGGAGGAACTGCGCCGGAATAGATCTCTCTGGTGATATCTTCTTCCGTAACGGAGGTTTTTCCGTTTGCGATCATTTTGTTGACGGCGTCAACGATCTCTCCTCTTCCACCATAATTTATGGCAATGCAGAGTGTTTTATGTCGATTTTCCGTCAATTTTTCGGCTTTTTCCATTTCGTTTTTCAAATCGTCGTCAAAAACGTCGCGATTGCCGATGAAAAGGATGCGGATATCCTGTTTTTCAAAATCCCGTATTGCTTCGCGGATATAATCGCGGAAAAGCTGCATGATGGCATCGACCTCTTTTTTCGGGCGCTTCCAGTTCTCGGTCGAAAAAGCGTAGACCGTTACGCACTCGATGCCGATATCCGCGCAATGCTGTACGATTTCTCTGAATTTCTTTGCGCCGACGGCATGTCCGTGTTCGCGCGGCTGCAACCGTTTTTTTGCCCATCTTCCGTTTCCGTCCATAATGAACGCGACGTGCTTGGGGACGAGTTTTTCTTCTTTTTTCAGCATAACAAACTCCGTATATTTATTGGGTGTCGTAAATTTTCGAAATTAACAAAGCAACCGCCTGAAAAGGCGGTTGACTCATGTGTTAAAATCAAATTTCCATGATTTCCTTTACTTTGCCCGCAGTGATTGCATCAACCTTTTTGATATAGGAATCGGTAAGATCCTGAACCTGCTTTTCGGAAGTCTTCTGTTCATCTTCGGTCATCTGAGCGTTCTTCTTCATCTGTTTGCACTTGTCGTTGGCATCGCGGCGAACGTTACGGATTGCAACCTTGATTTCTTCACCCTTTGCTTCAACTTCTTTTTTCTTTGCTTTTCTGGTATCACCGGTCATGGGAGGGAAAGCAAGACGGATGGTTTTGCCGTCGTTCTGGGGGTTGATGCCGAGGTCGCTTTCGTGGATTGCTTTTTCAATAGAACGGAGCGTCGTGGAGTCCCAGGGAGTGATGGTGAGCGTTCTCGCGTCGATAGCCTTTACTTCAGCCATCTGAGGGATCTGCGTGGGGCAACCGTAGTAATCAACGGTGATCTTATTCAAAACGACGGGAGTTGCTCTGCCGAGACGGATGGATTCGAGATCCTTCTCGTAAGCGATGAGGGTTTTTTTCATTCTTTCTTCGTATGTTTTAACGTCCAATTTCATTTTCTGGTTCCTCCTACAATGGTACCGATTTTTTCGCCGTTAACGGCTTTAATAATGTTTTGGGGATCATCAAGTCCGAAGAGCAAGATCGGAATATGATTCTCCATGCTGAAAGAGGTTGCCGTGAAGTCAAGCACGCGCAAGCCTTCTCTCAAGATATCAATATATTCAATGCTGTCAATCTTTTTCGCAGAGGGATCGAGCTTGGGATCCGCAGTATAAACGCCGTCAACGTTTTTAGCCAAAAGAACGATATCAGCGCAAATTTCAGCAGCTCTGAGAACGGCGGCAGTATCCGTCGAGAAGAACGGGCTTCCGATACCGCAACCAAAGATAACGACCTTTCCTTTTTCGAGATGGGAAATGGCCTTGTTGCGGATATAGGGCTCTGCAAACTGCTGCATTTCAATCGCGGTCATAACGCGGGTTTCCAGGCCGATTCTTTCGAACGTATCCTGAAGCGCAAGGCAGTTGATAACGGTTGCGAGCATACCCATGTGGTCTGCGCGCGTACGGTCCATATTGACACCCTGTCTGCCTCTCCAGATATTTCCGGCACCGACAACGACGCTGACCTGTGTACCCATATCTACGCAAGTTTTGATAACGCGGCCGATCTCTTCAAGAAAATCGTAATTCAAAATTCCTTTTTCACCTGCCGAAAGAGCTTCTCCGGAAAGTTTGACGAGAATTCTTTTATAATGTGGCTTTTTGTCCTCCATAATGTCCTCCTTTTTGTCCGATGACTATACACCTTATATGATACCTTAAAAATTTGGTTTTGTAAATAGTTTTATTGAAATTTGTCCAAGATTTTTTGCTTTTCTTTGCTTATTCGGAGATAAGCAATTCCATAAGCGCTTCTGCGGAATCCGCGAGGATTTCCGCGCCCGATTCCAAAAGAAAATCTTTGTCGCGGAAGCCCCACGTCACGATGACGCTATCCGTGCCCGCGTTTACCGCAGTCTGAACGTCCACCTCGGAGTCTCCGATATATACGGCGTCCGCGGGAGAGATATTCAATTTGCCGAGAACCTCCAGAACGGAGTCGGGATAAGGCTTTCTTCGGATACCGTCCCGTTCGCCGACGGCGATCGCGATCCGCGCTCCGAAATATTTTTCACAGAGCTCCCGTACGGCAAAATCTATTTTATTGGATACGACGGCGAGGGGGATTCCCTCTTCAGCCAAACGGTCAAGAAGCGCGATAACACCGTCGTAGGGTGCGGTGTGATCTTCACAATGCTCTGCGTAATGCGCTTTGAATATTGCGAGCGTGCGTTTTTTATCCTCGGGAGAGGTTCCCGCGGGAACGGCTCTTTCGATCAGCTTTTCTATACCGTTTCCGACGAAGCGGCGAACTTCCTCCAAGGTTCTCTGCGGATATCCCGATTGCTCCAGGGCGAAATTCGTACTGACCGCAAGATCCTGCAGTGTGTCGAGAAGCGTGCCGTCCAGATCAAATATTGCAATTTTATATTTCATATTTATATTTCCCATTTTCCGGCGGAGATCCGCGGATTTTTGAAGATCATTTCCGGGCTTTTTACGATAATTTTCGTGTAGTCGGGAATGGATTTGGTGATAAATGCGTTACCGCCGATGATAACGCCGTTTCCGATGACGGTTTCTCCTCCGAGGACGGTGGAATTTGCGTAAATGGTGACGTTATCGCAGATGGTGGGATGACGTTTCACACCGGCAAGCTCCTGACCGCTTCTGGTGGAAAGCGCGCCAAGCGTTACACCCTGATAAAGCTTGACGTTATTGCCGATCACCGTCGTTTCGCCGATAACGACGCCTGTGCCGTGGTCAATGAAGAAATACTCACCGATCACCGCGCCGGAGTTGATGTCAATGCCCGTTCTTCCGTGTGCGTATTCCGTCATAATACGGGGGATCAGCGGAATGTTTTCCAGATAGAGAATATGCGCGATACGGTAAACGAAGATCGCGAGCAATCCGGGATAGGAGACGATGATCTCCGCTCTGCTTTTCGCGGCGGGGTCTCCGTTGAAGCCTGCTTCAACGTCGCACATCAGAAGACGTCGGATCTCCGGCAATTCGGAAATCAATTTCGCACATACCTCCTCCGCGCGCGCTTCCGCCTGATCGAAAGCGACGTCGGAAATCGGGAGACGGAGCGCGATTTCTATCTGCGGCTTCAGCTTGCGGTAAATTTCCGTCAAAAGATAGCCCTCATAATATTCGGCAGAAGAATCGTTCAGCGTTTCTCCGTCGAAATAACCCGGAAAAATGGCCTTTTTGATATCCTCCAAAGTCTGAATGATCATTTCTCTGTTCGGAAGTGTACAGGAATCGGCGGATATGAGCGCGTCGCAAGCGCAACGGTTGATGGAAAGCATTTTGGCAGAGCTTTTGATAATTTCATCTATGTTCATCAGGAATACTCCTTTGGTTGTTAAATAAAGATCTCATACTAATATCATATCACAAGCGGGATTTTTTTGTCCATGATTTTTGAAAATTCCCGATGTAGAAAAAGCGTGAGTGAAATCAGATTCCACTCACGCTTTTACCTTATTGAACCCGTTAAGGATCACTTTCTGTATTTTGCAAGAGAGGCTTCTACAGAAGCGAGTTTATCGGCATAACCGACTCTCTTGGTTTTTTCACCTTCGATAACAGCGGCAGGAGCTTTTGCTACGAAGCCCTTGTTGGAAAGTTTTTTGTCGATGCGTTCGATTTCAGAGATCAATTTTTTCTTTTCCGCTTCGAGTCGAGCGATCTCTTTTTCAAAATCGATAATTTCCGCCAGAGGAATATAAATGATCGCTTTGTCGGAAATAATCTGTACGCAACTATCATCGTGGAATGTTTCGTGATATTCAACGGAAGCTGCACCTGCGAGCTTTTCAAAGAAAGAAGAAACAGCGGGACAGAACGTTTCACTGTCAGAAGAAACGACGATAACCTTTGCCTTCTTGGACGGAGGAACGTTCATTTCTGCACGGCGGTTACGAATCTGACGGATCGCGGTGATCAAAAGCTCCATAGAAGCTTCTTCCTTGTCGAAAATCAAAGCTTCATTCAAAACAGGATAAGAGGCAATCACGATGCTTTCACCGTCATGAGGCAATGCCTGCCAAATCGTTTCGGTAATGAAAGGCATGAAAGGATGGAGCAGTTCCATTGCGCCTCTGAGAACGTAAGCAAGAACACGGCAAGCATTTTCATAGTCAGCACCTTCTTTTGTGAAAAGACGAGGCTTGATGACTTCGATATACCAGTCGCAAAATACATTCCAAAGGAAATCATAAATTTTTGCAATG
>JAZRLQ010000105.1:0-4848 GCA_045646925.1 Eubacteriales bacterium | reverse complement strand
TACCAGCCCGCCATATTGGAGCCGGTCGATTCGTCCACGCGGATCGCGCGGATGCCGGGGAGTCCCTCGAGCTGATCCCAGAAGTAGTTCATCGCGCGGCGGATCTCCGCGCAACGCTCGTCGTAATATTTGAGCTGAACGCGCGCCATTGCGGTGCAGAGCTGATTGGCTCTGCCCTTGATGCCGCCGACGGCGATACGGGCGTAGGGCTTCAGCTCCTCGCATTCCGTGATGTAGCGGCTGTTGTTGCGCTCGTAATGCGCGTAAGCAATCGCGCGCTCATAGAATTTTTTCGTGTTCGTAACGAGAACGCCGAGCTCACCTGCCGCGAAAGACTTCGTGCTCATCAGCGACATTGCGGCAACGTCACCGAACGTACCGAGCTTTTTGCCCTTATACATACCGCCCTGCGCGTGCGAAACGTCCTCGATGACGAGGAGCCCGTGCTTCTTTGCGATCGCCATAATGCGATCCATGTCGCAGGGGTACGCGAAATAGTGAACGACCATGATCGCCTTCGTTTTCGGCGTAATGCAACGCTCGAGATCGTCGGGGTCCATGCTCAGATTCTCGTCGATATTGCAGAAAACGGCGGAAGCGCCGAAATTCGATGCCTGCGTGACGCTCGCCCAATAGGTCTTCGTCGTGCAGACGATCTCGTCGCCCATGCCGAGCCCGACGGCAAACATCGCCGCCGTCAAAGCCGCGGTGCCGTTACAGAAGGCAAGCGCGTACTTCGTTCCCTGCCAGGCAGCGAACTCTTCCTGAAAACGCTCGGTGATGTCCGTTCCGGAAAATTTGTTGTTGCGGATCACGTCGAGCGCCGCGTCTTCATCCTCTTGCGTGATGATCGGCCAGGCGAAAAGCTCCTTCGACGGATATTCCTTCAAAACGGGCGTGCCGCCCAGAAGCGCAAGTTTTTCCATATGTATGACCATCGCTTTCTCTTTTCGAAAGCTTCCTTTCCTTATATGAATAGTGTGGGTAATAAACGGGGAACTCAGAGTCCGAGCAGCTTCACGGCGTTTTCTCTGACGATCTTTCTGTAATTCTCCTCACTGATCATGCCGCTTTCGCGCATATTCGTGAGAAAATCGTCGAACTCGAAAACGCTTCGGTTGGAAACGGAGCAGATGTCACAGCCGTAGAGAATGCGGTCGGAGAACTCCTCGATGAACTTCGCCGCGAACTCGGGGTCGCGCATCATGGCGTTCGCGCCGCTTCCCGCGGAAAGATCGCAGTAAAGGTTTTCGTATTCGCGCATGAGGTAGCTGATCCTGCCCTCCGTGACCTTGCCCTTCGGGTAATGGCCGCGGTTTTTCTCCGTCACGTCGGCGGAGATCTCGCTCCAGAAGACCTGCGAATGTCCGAGCACCTTCATTTTCGGGTGTTTTTTGAGCATTTTTTCCAATCGGGGCAGACCGATCTCGTCGACGATACCGTAGCCGTCGCCGAATTTCGGCGCGATGTGAATGGTCAGCGGCATACCCGTCTCCTCGAGACAATCGTACAGATGGTCGAGCAGAGGATCGTCCGCGTAAAGCTGAACGGTCAGCTCGCCGACACCCTTTGCGCCGAGCGCCTTGTAATGCGAGATCAGATAGGAAAGATCGGTCGCGCCGTTGTTGTCGCCCATGCGCGGATCGATACCGCAGAACCAAAGAAAGCGCGACGGGTATTTTTCCGAGAGGAGCTTGCAGTTCTCGCTCGTCATGAGAAACCATTGTCCCTCGGCGGAGCAGAGCGGGAGCAACGCGCCCTTTTCGATGTTCAGCTTGTCGTAAAATTCCAGAAGCTCCTCAGCGCCGAGAAACCTCTGCTTCGTGCGCGGATTGTGCGGGATCCATTCGGGAAATGCAGTCGCGTGCGCGTGAATATCTATTTTCTGAATCACTTCCATGATAAAATCTCCAAATCAACATATTTAGTTATATTATACCAAATAAAAACGGGTTCGTCAATTTGTATTTATGAAAAATGCAAGTTTTTTCTGCGTGTGGCAACGAACAATTCACGAATTATCCGCCTGCGAACAAAGCCCGATTTGTCGTAAGGGAGGCGTTTCGTCTCCCGAAAGCCTTCCCCAAGGGGAAGGCTAATGGTCAATTTCCGCAGAATCCCATCGACGAAATTGCAAAGCAGGTTCGTTATGTATTCACGGGAGGTGCGCCTCCCCTACAACCCCGTGGATCATTTTGGTGTAAATCTGCATTCGATAAACGCGCCGACGGCAATCTTGTCCTCGCGCCCCCTCGCTTACAACAAAAAACCGCCTCATCGGCGGTTTTTTTCATATCGGAACGTTCATTCCACTCTGTATTTTTCGAACGCCTTATAGAAGGCGAGGATACGGTCGGTCTTGTCGGCGCTCCACGCGTATCTGCCGAACTGTGTGCGCACCTTGCGGATGCCGGAGGAAACGGCGTTGTCGACCCATGCCTCGATCTCCTCGTCGGTCATTTTGACGACGGAGAAGGCGTAGAGAAGCCAATCGAACGGAACGCTCGTGTTCTCCTTGATGTTTTCGATGGTGAGCGCGGTCGCGACGGACGGCTGATAATGGGAGAGCCCCACGTCCTTCAGATAACGGAGCTGAGAGGGATGTGTATTTTCGCAATGAACGGTTCTTCTGCCGCCCTCCGTGCCAAGCTCCTCGAAATACTGCTTCCAGTATGGAACGACGAATTCGGGCCAGAGGCTCGGTGTGACGAGACTTGCGAAATCGTCGCAGAGCCACAGATATTGCGAACGCTCGGGCTGACCGTTCACACGGCTGACGAATTTTTTGAACGCGATAATGCTTTCGTTCATGAGCGCGAGAAATTCGTGTGCCTTTTCGGGCTCGTCGTAAAGATCGCAGAGAAAATCCTGTCCGCGCATGAGGATCGCGGAGGTCAACGGTCCCTCGTAGCCGTAGCCTGCGGCGGGGAGAACCTTCGCTTCGGGGAACGCCTCCTGCAAAGCCGCGTTCATCGAAAGGTAGTAGCGGAACACGTCGTTGTCACCGAAATCCACGTCCTTTTTCGACTTCATGATCGCGATGGCTTCGTCGATATCGTCCGCGAACGGCTTCACGTTCGGTTCGCCGTCCTTCGTCGGAAGCTTCAGCGGCGCGCCGAGGCTGACGAGATGTCCGTATGAAAGTCCGGGTGCGGCAGGGGATTTTGTCAGAGTCATGATGTCCGCGAATTCACCGAAGCGCGCCTTGATCGCGGCGAGCGCCTCCTTCCACGCGTGAATGCAGAGCTGGGGGTCGGTATAGAACGCCTTGTCCGTGATACCGCCGAGATACGGGATCACGTCGGGGTAAATTTCGACGGTCGGATAGATTTCTTTTCCTTGATAAACGTATTTCATAGCATATTCTCCCTTGTTGCGTTGTGGGCGTTTGTTATTTTGATTATAGCAAAAACGACGGGAATTGTCAACGGCTTTTCGTGAGTCCCGTAAGCCTTCCCCTTGGGGAAGGCAAAGACATCGTCTGTGCACAGACTTGGGTTATATCCGTAGGAGAGACGTTTCGTCTCCCGCGAGATCCAAACGGCAAACCGTTTGCCCTACGGGTTTCGACTACGCCGTCCGTGTCATTCTTGAGCACTAAGTGACAAAGTCACTTGCGAGAAATCTCGGACGGCTCCGCTCAAGATGAAAGATAAATTTTTGTTTATGCGAATAAAATCGTGGTTGTTTGTAGGGACGTCGGTCCCTACAATCACGCCTCATTATTACGCATGTAAATCCCTATTTATATTATCAAGTCACTTTTCTTAACTAAATGACATTGCCCTTTGAGAGAGGCTTGGGATTGATTCCGTCTGCGCACGAACCCGATTTCATCGTAGGGCGGTGGCTTGCTGCTCCCGTATACCTTCCACTTGGGAAAGGCAAATAAGCCTCGCTCGGTTACGCCTCCCCTACCGGCATAAGACCGATTTTCGTGCGGAATCGCGTCTGAAATTCACAAAGTAACCTACGGACACAAGGCTTGTTTTTATTGTGTGCAAATGCGGCATCTTTTCGCGAAAAAGGGCGTTTTTTACCGTCGAAAAGGGGCGTTTTTTCGACGATGCGAAGGTCCAAAAAATATAGGCGCCACAAGGAATTTTTGGCTTTTGGTCATGAACAGTCCGTTAAAAAAATTTTTTTCTGTAAAGCTCTTGACAAATACGCAGTTGTGTATTAATATGATAGAGTAGTGTGTAAAAAACCACACAGGAAACATTAGCGCGGCATACTTGATTGTCGAAACACGGAGGTAAAAAATGAAATACGACGCTAAAATGATTACGCTTTCGGAAGACGAAATTAGAGAATATAAAAAGATCCTTGCACAAAATCTCGTTGCTTTGCGCAAAGTCCTTTATTTGTCCCAGACGGAGTTCGGTAACAGAACCGGTATTTCCAGAATCCGTCTTTCCATGATCGAATGTGGCAAATACGAAATGACCTGGTCCCAGTTCACCTCGATCCTCTTCGTATTCTTCATGAATCGCAGCACAAAGCAGATCATCTTCAGAAAAGGTCTGTTCCCCGACAAGCTCTTCGCTTATCTTCAGGCAAAGCACGAAGACGAGGACGCAGATTGCTTCATCAAATCCCTCTGATCATAGTGAAGATGACATATTGATATCGCTCATCATACTTTCTCTTTTTTGATACATTTCTCCTAAAAAACCGCGGCATTAGGCTCCTTCTCATTACAAAACCGGTAGGGGTCGGCGCCTTCGACGACCCGCAACAAACAAATTTCGGCAGAGAACTTGTTTTCTCTGCCGATTTGTGTTATAATTGTGTGGGTGTTGAAAATGGATAAAGAACAAAAATTGCCGAAAAGAAAAGATTTGCGGC